>CAYSFP010000261.1:0-6232 GCA_964430075.1 uncultured Planctomycetaceae bacterium
CGACCTCGGCGGCGGCCGCCGGCTGCTGGGCGTCGAGGTAGGTCGCGCTGGTGTGCAACAGCCGCTTGTAGCGCTCCTGGGGCGCCGCGGGATTGGCGGCCCAGAGGGCGAGCGACTGCTGCTGCAAGGGGCCCGCTTGATTGAGCAGCGCAAGTGCGCCGGCCGGATTGCCGCGCAGCCGGGCCAGCAGCGCTGGATGGACAGGAGATTGGCGCGGCTGGCCAGGACGGCGGGCGAATTCTGGATCGCGCTGGGCAAACGATGGAGCAACTCGTCGGCCTGATGGACGTGCTCGGCGGCCGCGTCCCAGTCGGCCGTTGCCATGCGGAAGACGGCGAGCCCCAGCGTGGCGTCGGCCAGGCCCTGCCGGTAGAGGGGCTCGCGGGGGATGCGGTCGGCGAGGAGCTGGTAGTCGGCGGCGGCCTGCAGGTAGGCCTCCTGGGCTTCGATCACTCTGGTCAGACCCCAGAGGGCGGCGCCGGCGCCCTCGTAGCCGGCCGCGCGGGCGGCGAGGAAGTCGGCGCCGGCGGGCGGATCGGTGATGTGCGGCTGCACCAGCGCGATGCTGCGGCGGGAGGATCGCAGCGCCTCCTCCTGGCGCCCCAGCAGACTCCAGACGCCCGCCGTCTTGTTGTGAGCGCGGGCGGCGCGGAGGCGGAGGGCGGGATCGTCGCCGTGCGCGAGGAGCTGGTCGTAAAACTCCGTGGCGTCGCGGGCCATGATCTCCGCGTGCTGCAGGTCGCCGTGGACGTAATGGTCGTCGGCCATGCGGGAGAGCGTGCGGTCGATCGATTCGGCCGACAGCAGCAAAATGGCCTCGGCCTGCTCGCGGTGGTGGCGTTCGGCGCGGTACGCCCGCGCCGTGATCACGGCTGCGGCGCCGGCGATCGCGGCGATCAGCAGCAACACGGCCGCGCCGCCGGCAGCCAACGCCGCGTGGCGGCGCGACCACTTGCGCGCCCGGTCGGCCAGGGAGGGCCGGCGGGCGGCGATCGGCAGGTGGTTCAGAAACCGGTGCAGGTCGTCGGCAAGGTCCTGGGCGGACGCGTATCGGCTCGACGGTTCCTTCGCCATCGCTTTGAGGACGATGGTTTCCAAATCCGTCGGGATCGCTGGATTCAGACGGCGCGGCGGCGCCGGGTCGCGGGCGGCGATGGCGCGCAGCAACGACTCCCGGTCGGCCTCGAGGAACGCCGGCTGCAGCGTCAGCATTTCATAGAGGGTGACGCCCAACGCGTACACGTCGGCGCCGGCGTTCACGGCTGCATGATCCCCGCGGGCGAGCTCGGGGCTCATGTAACGGAGCGTGCCCAGCAGGTCGCCGCCGGCGGTGAGCGCCGCGGCCGTTTCGAGCCGCGCCAGCCCAAAATCGCTGATCCAGATCTTGCCGGTGGAATCCACCAGCAGGTTGGCCGGCTTGACGTCGCGGTGGAGGATCCCCAGCGCGTGGGCGTAGGCCAGCGCTTGCGCGGCCGTCGCGGCCCACTGGGCCATCGCGCGCACCCGGGCGGACGGTTCGTTCCAGCGCGGCGTTTCGAGCAGCGCTTGTTCTTCGCGCACCGTGGAGGCCTGGGGAGCGGGGCGGGCGGGGACGACGGACTTCGAGTCGCCGCCGCGGGCCTCCGGCGACGCGATGCGGCGCTCCTGCTCGAGAAGTTCGGCCAGATCGCGCCCGTCGATGAGCTGCATGGCGTAATAGTGGACGCCCCGATCGGAGCCCACCGTATAGACGGGCACGATATGGCCGTGGTGCAGCCCTGCCGCAATGCGCGCCTCGTTCTTGAATCGCTCCCGTTGCCGAGAATCCAACAGCGCGGCATGCGTGAGCACTTTGAGCGCGACGCGGCGCTGGAGCGAGAGCTGCTCGGCCTCGTAAACCACGCCCATCCCGCCGCGGCCGATCTCGCGAACCAGTCGAAAGTCCCCCAGGCTGACGCCCGCGATGGCCGGCTGGCCGGCGATTCCCCGCAACGCGTCGTCGCCGCCGGACGCAGCGGACGCGTCGAGCGCGCCGAGGGCGGCCATGGCCGGCAGGAGCCGATTCAACCGCTCGGCGTGCGCCGGATGGGCGGCCACGAGCGCGCTGACGCCCGAGACATCCCCGTCGTCGAGCAACCGGCCGAGACGATCCACCAGTTCGGCGAATTCGTCATCGACCTCAGCGGCGGTCTCGTGTGATGGCGGCATGAGTGGATTCAACCTCAGTCGCTGCGCAGGACGCGCTCCAGGCGTTCCAGCGCGCGGGCGTGGCGCTTTTTCGCCGCGTCGCTCGAGATCGCCAGCGTCTCGGCGATCTCCTTCAGCGGCATGTGCTCGAGGTATCGCATGACCAACAACTCGCGATCCGCGGCGTCCAACTCATCCAGCGCCGCCCGCACGCGCTGCCGCAGCTCGCGGCGCAACGCCTGTTGGGCCGGCTCGGCGTCGGGCGCGGTCAAACGGTCCACCAACTGCATGGCCGAATCATCGGGCAGCGGCACGTCGCCCGCCGCTTCGCGCCGCACGCTCCGGCGATCGGCCGCCAGATGCGTGCGGTGCAGCTTCAGCAGCCGTTGCCAGGCAATCTGTCGCAGCCAGGGGTAAAACGAAACGGGACGATGGGCAAAGTAATCGGGCAGCTTCGCATGAGCCTCGGCGAGCGCCTCCTGCACGACGTCCGACGGATCAACGCGGGCGGAGATCCGCTCGTCGAGCCTCACGGCGACCATCCGGCGGAGCCGCGATCGGCACCGGTCGAGCAATTCGTCGGCGGCCGACGCATCGCCGCGCGCGGCCAGTTCCACCAGCTGGTCCGTGCCCGGTTTGTGACTGGCCATGGGGATCGACGCGAGGGTCCATGCGAGGGAACTACAACTGGTCTGCCCAAACGCCCCGAGAAGGGGAAAAGGAATCTTCGGAAAATCCGAAAAACTCGCAACGGCGAGCCGGCGATTATATCAGAACGCGTTAGAGGGCAATCACTTGCGCCGTGCGGCGTGGTTGCTAGAATTCACCGGCGTGCACCCGAAGAAGGCGCAGAAACTCGCCCGCCACGGCGATATCAATCCGACGATGAACTTCGACACGTACGTCGCCGGCGCCGACGTCGCTGCCGCTCTCGATGAGTTCCCGAACCCGACCGCCAATTGCGAAGCTCAAGCGATGCGCGTCACGGGTATCGACGATCACCCCCAACGCGCTGACAAGAAAGTTGACAGGACTCCTGTCAGGCGTCCGCTAGGGTTGGGGTGAGTGGTTTATGCTAGCGAGTCTCCCCGGTAGGTCTATGTTCGCCCGATTGCCCCACGTGCTAAGCAAGAATCTGATGATTGGTTCTCGTCTGACGAAACATGTTGCTGAACTCGACGGCGAACTTCAAGAGCTTGCCAAGCCGATCCTTGTCCTCAAATACCTATCCTGGCCGGATGAAGTAGAGGAAGCGTTCCTTGCAGGCTGGCGCGCCGGTCGAGCAACCTTGCCTGCGGTCAGGCATTGTGTCCCGAACTGGGGAAATGAAATTGCGGCGCTCGACGCCTTCGTGAAACGTTGCGAAGGAGATGACCCGCTGCTGCAGTTTCTGCGGCGCTCCGCGTGGAGCTACGCGGAGGCGGCCCGCATGCTGATGGCTGCGGGGGCGCCAGAGTTCACTGCGCGCTCGATCAATCTTTATGGCCGCCCTGACGACGTTTATGCAACGCAGTCGTTCACCGGGGTCGACGCCGCAGCGTTCCTGTTGGAAAAGACCGATGACTTGCTCGCCGGATCCGATGTTGCTTCGACCGACGCGGGGGAGCCCGCCGAGCAATTCGCTCGACGCCTGCAGCAGGCTGTCAACGAGTATTTTGTGGACGACCGCGTCGACGTCGTCGTCGACGACAACCTCTCCTCCAAAGCGATCGCCGGAGCGACGCGGATTCGTATCCGGGCGTCCGCGATGTTCACCGATCTGGATTTTGATCAGCTCTACCATCACGAAGCGCTGGTGCATACGGCCACCGCATTGAACGGACGGCGGCAGCCTTGCCTCAAGAGCCTCGCACTCGGTGCGCCGCGGACGACGCGCACCCAGGAAGGATTGGCCGTGTTCGCCGAGCTGATGACGAGGTCCATGGACATCAACCGCTTGCGCCGCCTGGCGTTGCGGATCAAGGCGCTCAAATATGCATTGGAGGGCGGCGACTTTATCGAATGCTTCAAGGTCTTTTTGGAGGCAGGGCAGGACGAACGAGAGGCCTACAAGTCGGCCCAGCGCATCTTTCGGGGCGGAGACGTTCGCGGTCGGATCGTGTTCACCAAGGACAGCGCCTACCTGAAAGGCGTCATGGAAATGCACGTCTTGTTGAACGTTGCAATCCGGGACAACCAACCGCAAATCGTGGAGCGGCTCTTCTCCGGACGGCTGACGGCAGGCGACGCGATAACGCTTGGCCCCTATTTTGACTCGGGGTTGCTGCAGCGGCCGCGCTACGTTCCGCCGTGGGCGCGCGACACGCGACGCCTTGCCGCTGCCCTTGCCTATTCCTCGTTTATGATGAATGTCGATCTGGCTCCCGTTACCGTTGAGCATTTCGTTGCGGCAGCGAGTTCTTCGGAGGTAACTTGAGGCGGCTGTTAATTCGCTGGGAGACCGCCGGTGGATCAGATCAACATTCGCGTCTGGTGCTCGACGGGGACGTTGGTCGACACGAATCGTCGAGGCGTGTACGGAAACAAATTGCGTACTGAAACAATGGCTGCTATAAGCAATATGGGCAAACTCAAGGCGCCTATTTATCCGACAGAAATGGACTCTTCGGGGGACCGTACAGAGGTTCTTGGACGGCGCCGTCTGCTCAGCATTCGTGGGGGCTACGGCGACCGTTTCGACTCGACCAACGAAGTGACTTGCGATCTCACCACTGAACATGGGCACGATCATCGCGATCTTCCATTTTAACTGACAGGCGGCCCCGCATGAACGCGGAACAAGCTCGGCTGGAAGAAGCTCATCAAGGCAAAGTACCTTGGAAGCAGTGGGGCCCCTATCTGAGCGAACGGCAGTGGGGAACCGTTCGCGAGGACTACAGCGACGGCGGCGACGCCTGGAATTTCTTTTCGCACGACCAGGCTCGCTCCCGCGCTTACCGATGGGGCGAGGACGGGCTGGCAGGCATTTCAGACGACCAGCAACGGCTGTGCTTTGCACTCGCGCTGTGGAATGGACGGGATCCCATTCTCAAAGAGCGTTTGTTTGGGCTGACGAACAGCGAGGGCAATCACGGCGAAGACGTGAAGGAGTACTACTTCTATCTCGATAGCACTCCCACGCACTCGTACATGAAGTACTTGTACAAGTATCCGCAGGGCGCGTTCCCCTACGCGGATCTCGTCGAAAAGAACCGGCGGAGCCGCGACGAGTTCGAGTACGAATTGCTCGATACGGGCGCGTTCGACGAGAACCGCTATTTCGACGTATTTGTCGAATACGCCAAAGCATCGTCCAACGACATCCTGATTCAGATTCGCGTCGAGAACCGCGGTCCGGACGCGGCGGCACTTCATCTCTTGCCGACGCTTTGGTTCCGCAATCAATGGTCCTGGCAGCCCGCCCAGGCGAGGCCGTCGCTACAGAGTCTTCCGGACGCACGGTCAGGCCGCGTCATTCAGGCGCTGGATGCCAAGCTGGGCACGGTCTTCTTGTATTGCGAGGGAGAGGCATCGCTTCTTTTTACGGAGAACGAAACGAACACGCAGCGCATTTTCGGCGTTCCGAACCGCAGCCCCTACGTCAAGGACAGCATCAACGACTACGTCGTCCATGGCGTCGAAGGCGTCGTGAACCTCGACCACTGCGGCACGAAGGCGGCGGCGCACTATCCCGTCGTCGTCCAGCCAGGCCAATGTCAGGTGATTCGGCTTCGCCTCAACGGCATTGCGCCCGACGCATGGGCGAGCGCCAATGGTCACAACGCGGGGCCTTTCGGCCAACAATTCGAAGACGTCCTGCAATCGCGGCGCAACGAGGCTGATGAGTTCTACGCCAATCTCACGCCCCCCGCGCTCGACCCCGATGAAGCCCGAGTCATGCGCCAAGCCCTGGCCGGCATGATGTGGAGCAAACAGTTCTATCACTACGATGTCGACAAATGGCTGGAGGAGCGCGGCTGTGATCCGTTCAAGGCGAGCCGCAAGGCGACGCCGCGAAATGGTCAGTGGCACCACATGTACAACGGCGATGTGATCTCCATGCCGGACAAGTGGGAATACCCATGGT
>CAYSFP010000262.1:0-6164 GCA_964430075.1 uncultured Planctomycetaceae bacterium
CCCTTGATGGGGAGGGTTAGGGAGGGGTGAGGAAGTGCGATTGGATGATCCATTGGCGGGGCCTCCCCCCTCCCCATCCCTCCCCACAAGGGGGAGGGGGCCGGAGGAAGATCGTGAGGAGAGTCTGCGCTGCGCGGGGACGCTAATCTTCCGCCGACCGCCGAGGAACGCCCCGGTGACGCTCTCCTTCTTCTTCGCAATCTGATCCCACGTGCCCTCGCCGACCACCAGGCCGCCGCGCACGCCGGGGCCGGGGCCGAAGTCGATGATGTGGTCGGCGGCGCGCATCGTGTCTTCGTCGTGCTCGACGACGACGACCGTGTTGCCGAGGTCGCGCAGGCGTTCGAGCGTGCCGAGCAGGCGCTCGTTGTCGCGCGGGTGGAGGCCGATCGAGGGCTCGTCGAGGATGTACGTGACGCCGACGAGCCCGCAGCCGACCTGGCCCGCAAGGCGGATGCGCTGCGACTCGCCGCCCGACAGCGTCGGCGCCGTGCGGGCGAGGCTGAGATATTCGAGCCCGACGTTCGTGAGGAAGCCGAGGCGGCCGCGGATTTCTTTGAGCGCTTCGTGGGCGATCTTGCGCTCGGTGTCGTCGAGCACGAGGTCCGTGAAGAACGCTTCGGCCTCGGAGACCGGCAGTTGGCACACCTCGGGCAGCGTCAGCGCCGGGCGCTCGGCGAAGTCGGGGTGCGTGCTGGTGAGCCGCACGGCGCACGCCTGCGGGTTGAGCCGCTGGCCGCCGCAATCGGGGCAGCCGATGACGTTCATGTACGATTCGAGCTTGGCGATGAGCGATTTGGCCTTGGCGCTGCGGTACTTCTCGAGCAGCTCGGGGATGATCCCCTCGAACGTGCCGCCGTACTTCTGCGAGTTCTTGCCGGCCCGCCAGGTGTAGGTGATGTGCTCGTCGCCCGTGCCCCACAGCCAGATGCGACGCTCAGCGTCGGAGAGCTCGCCCCAGGGCGTCTCCAGCAGGTGGTCCTCGCCGAGGGCGAGCTTGCGGTCCATCGTCTCGGCGACGCCGGCGTAGATGTGCCGCTTCCAGCGGCCGAGCTCCGACCACGGGCCGATGAGTTCGATGGCGCCTTTGGCGAAGGACTTCGCGGGATCGGGCACGAGCTTCGCGGGGTCGAAGCTGAACATCTCGCCCAGCCCGTCGCACGAGGGGCACATGCCCTGCGGGCTGTTGAAGCTGAACAACTGCGGCGTCGGCGGCTGGAAGCTCAGCCCGCAGGCGTTGCACGCATAGTCGGCGCTGAGCGTGATGTCGCCAGGAAGGCCGCCGCTCGCTTTGCGTCTTCGCTTCGACCCGGTTGGCGCCTCCGCCGCCTCCGCTTCCTCATCGCTGACCGGTTTCTCCGAAACCGGCTCCGAGTCTCGGAGAGACTCGGCAACAGGTGCGGCGTCCCCTTGTTCCTGGACGACGATGAGGTTCCCCTCGCCGAGCTTGAGCGCCAGCTCCACCGCTTCGGCCAGCCGCGAGCGCACGCTCGGGCCCGCGACCAGCCGATCGATCACCACCTCGATGTCGTGCCGCATCTGGCGGTCGAGCGCCAGGTCGTCGGTGAGCTGCACGACGCGGCCGTCGACCCGCGCGCGGACGAAGCCCTGCTTGAGCAGGTCTTCAAACAGGTCGCGGAACTCGCCCTTCTGCCGGCGGACGATCGGCGCGAGCACGGAGAACTTCGTCTTCGGCGGCAGCGCTTCGATGCGGCCGATGATCTGCTCGCGCGACTGGGCCGTGATCGGCAGCCCGCACTGCGGGCAGTGGCCCTGCCCCACGCGGGCGTACAGCACGCGGAGGAAGTCGTAGATTTCGGTGATCGTGCCGACGGTCGACCGCGGGTTGTTGCCGGAGGACTTTTGCGAGATCGAGATCGACGGCGACAGGCCGCTGATGTGGTCGACGTCCGGCTTGGGCATCTGCCCCAGGAACTGCCGGGCGAAGGTGCTCAGGCTTTCGATGTAGCGGCGCTGCCCTTCGGCAAACAGCGTATCGAACGCCAGCGAGCTCTTGCCGCTGCCGGAGACGCCCGTGAGGCAAATGAGCTGGTTGCGGGGCAGCCGCACATCGACGCTGCGCAAGTTGTGCTCGCGGGCGCCTTTGATGATGATGTCGGAGGCGGGCATGCGGGGGGGAGGCTGGAGGCTTTAGACTGTAGGCCGTAGGTCGGAAACAGGCGGCGCGGTTTCGGTTTGAGCGGTTTCGATTCTTCACTCGCTTGCGGTTTAGCCGCGATGCTACGCATCGCCGGTGCGGCGGCGAAGCGAATCCAACATTTTACCCCTTCGCGGCGAGAAACCAACGCCGAAGATTCACGGCGAAACACGAATCACCACCGGGAGCAACGACGATGCAGCGCATGGCGTTTGCAGTTTTGGCCGGTTTTGTGCTGCTCGGCGCCAGCACGGGACCGCGGGCGGCGGCGATCGAGCCGTCGCAGGCCGATCCGAATGCGTGGCGCAAGGAAATGGCGGAGTTCGAAAAACTCGACGCGGACAAGCCGCCGGCGCCGGGAGGCATCGTGCTGGTTGGCTCCAGCAGCATCCGCATGTGGGACGTGGAGCAGTCGTTCCCCGACCTGCCCGTGCTCAACCGCGGCTTCGGCGGGTCGCAGATTTGCGACTCAACGCTGCACGCGGAGTTGCTCCTGACGCGCCATCGGCCGCGGGCGATCGTGTTCTACGCCGGCGACAACGACATCAACTCCGGCAAGAGCGCCGAGCAGGTGCACGTCGATTTCCGCGCGTTCGTCGCGAAGGTGCGCGAGGCCCTGCCGAAGACGCCGATCGCGTTCATCGCGATCAAGCCGAGCATCGCGCGGTGGCATCTGCGCGAGGCGATGCAGGAAGCGAATCGGTTGATCGCGGCGGATTGCGAACAGGATGATACGCTCGAATTCGTCGACGTGTGGCCGGGGATGTTGGGAGAGGATGGCGCGCCGCGGAAGGAGTTGTTTTTGGAGGATGGGCTGCATCTGAATGCGAAGGGGTACGAGTTGTGGACGGAACTGGTGCGGCCGTTTGTAGAAACTGTGAAATAAACTCCTCCGGTCCCCTCCCCTTGATGGGGAGGGTTAGGGAGGGGTGGTGAAGTACCAGTGGACGATCCACTCGCGGCGCCTCCCCCCTCCCCAGCCCTCCCCGCCGAGGGGAGGGAGCCGGAGGTTTCAATATCGAGATCTCGTTGATCGCGTCATGACCGACTGGCCTGACTACGAGCTGCTCGATTTCGGCGAAGGCCGGAAGCTCGAGCGGTTCGGACAATGGGTCATCTCTCGGCCGTCGCCTGCAGCGGGTGACGCAAGGCGGCGGCGGCGCGAGGAGTGGGGGCGTGCGGGATTGATCTATGCTGGTGACGAGGCTGGTAAAGACGCGTGGTGCGCCGTTGAAGGGAGCAAACCTTTCGATGTCCCGCCTGCTGAGATTCACGCACGATCAACGATCGACGTGCCGCTGAATTCGGATCAGTCGATGCGGATGACGATCCAGCCGCTGCCGTCGGGTCAGGTGGGGGTGTTTCCCGAACAGTTCGCGAATTGGCAGTGGATTGCCGGGCAAGTCGCACGCGGGGTGCGCGGGGCGGCCCCCGGGCGGAGCCCGGAACTGAAGGCGCTTAATCTGTTTGGATACACCGGGGGCAGCACGTTGGCGGCAGCGAGTGTGGGCGCGGCCGTCGTACATGTCGATGCGGCGCACAGCAGCGTCATGATGGCGCGAGACAATGCCAAGCACTCCGGCCTGGCCGAGCGGCCGATCCGCTGGATCGTCGAAGACGCCCTCAAGTTCTGCCGCCGCGAAGTGAAGCGCGGCAACCGCTACGACGCGGTGATCCTCGACCCGCCGACCTACGGCCACGGCCCCAAGGGCGAAGAGTGGCTCATCAAGCGCGACCTGCTGCCGCTGCTCGAGCTGTGCGGCGAGCTGACCGAGCGCCGCCCCAAGTTCGTCCTGCTCACCTGCCACACGCCGGGCCTCGGCCCCGCGGAGCTGGCGGCGTATCTCGCCGACGGCATCTTCGGCCACTGCGGCCAGCCGCCGCGCACGGGGGAGTTGGCGCTCGAAACCGCCGACGGCCGCCGGCTGCCCAGCGGAGTGTTTGCGCGGTGGCCGGCGTGAACCACGACTCTCTGGCGCGACTCCTCCATTAGCTCGACATGAGGAGTTCCTATGCCTATCGTCAGACTAGCGTTGATCAAAAACAGCCGCGAGATCGTACTTCCTATGACGTTGCTCCAACACTTGGGACTCGCGCCCGGCGACTTTGTCGAAGTAATGCAACTTGATGGCAAAATCTCCATCGCTCCATGTAATGCGGCGTTGCAGAAGCAGTTAAAAATTGCCTGGCAGGTTATGGACGAGCGTCGCGATGTCCTACAACGACTTGCCGACTTGTAGTCTCGAAACCGCGTCTCGGTATGCAGCACATCACCAGCCGGCAGAATCCGCGCGTGAAGGACGCCGCCAGGCTGCGCGATCGCCGCGCGCGCGAGCGGCAAGGGCGGTTCGTGATCGACGGGGCGCGGGAGATCGGCCGGGCGCGGGCCGCGGGGATCGAGATTCTCGAAGCGTATATTTGCCAGCCGGTGGGCGCAGCGGGTGAAGCGGCGGACGCGGCCCGGCAGTTGATGCGCTGCTCCGGTTTCGCGGCGACGGTCACCGAGGAGGTGTTCGAAAAGCTCTGCTTCGGCGAAGGCCGGGACGGGTTGGTGGCCGTCGCCCGCACGCCGCGGCGCTCGCTCGACGAGATTCAGTTGCCCGCGGCGCCGCTGGTCGCGGTGATCGAGAGCGTCGAAAAACCCGGCAACGTCGGCGCCGTGCTGCGCAGCGCCGACGGGGCAGGCGTGGACGCGGTAATCGTCGCGGAGCCGCGCACTGATTTGTTCAATCCCAACACGATCCGGGCGAGCCTGGGCACGGTGTTCGGCCGCGGCGTGTGCACGGCGACTACGGCGGAGACGCTCGCCTGGTTGCGGCAACGCGACGTGCCGATCTTCGCCGCGCGGCCGGAGGCGACGCTGGTTTATACCGAAGCCAACTACCGCCACGGCGCCGCCATCGTACTGGGCAGCGAGGCCGAGGGGCTGTCGCCGGCATGGGACGAGGCAGGCGTCACGCCGATTCGGCTGCCGATGCGGGGCGCGGCGGACAGTCTCAATGTGTCGGCGACGGCGGCGGTGCTGTTTTACGAAGCGCAGCGGCAGCGCGACGAGACGCCGGCGAGCCCCCATCGCCGCTAAGTGGGCGCCAAGGCCCGCGCTGCCGCAAGCGTGTTGACCAGCAGCATGACGCGGGTGAGCGGGCCGACGCCGCCGGGAACGGGCGTGATGCGGCCGGCCACCTCCGCCGCGTCGGCGAAGTCGACATCGCCGACGAGGCCTTCATCCGCGCGGTTAATGCCAACGTCGACCACCGTGGCGCCGG
Organism: uncultured Planctomycetaceae bacterium; assembly: GCA_964430075.1. Lineage (GTDB taxonomy): Bacteria > Planctomycetota > Planctomycetia > Pirellulales > Lacipirellulaceae > Lacipirellula. The sequence continues at coordinate 5,425 of CAYSFP010000262.1, forward strand.
GGCGAATCATGTCGGCGGTGACGAACTTCGGCCGGCCGATGGCGACCACGAGGATGTCGGCAGTTCGCGTGACGGCGGCGAGGTCGCGCGTGCGGCTGTGGGCGAGAGTCACCGTGGCGTCGGCGCCGGGGCCCCGCTGACCGAGCATGATGGCTAACGGTTTGCCGACGATGTCGCTGCGGCCGACGATCACCACATGCTGGCCCGCAATGGGCACGTTGTTCCGCACGAGCAACTGCTGGACGCCGCCCGGCGTGCACGGCAGAAACCTCGGTCGGCCTTGCACGACGCGACCCACGTTTTCAGGATGGAAACAGTCGACATCCTTGGCTGGGCAAACGGCTTCGAGTACGGCGCGCTCGTCGACTTGTTGCGGTAACGGCAACTGAACCAGGATGCCGTGGACGCCGGGGTCGGTGTTAAGATTGTCGATAAGCGCGAGCAGTTCGGCCTGCGTCGTTTCGGCGCCGAGTCGATGCAGGCGGCTTTGCATGCCGACTTCGGTGCAATCACGACGTTTGTTGCGGACGTAGACGCCGCTGGCCGGGTCCTCGCCGACGAGGACGGCGGCGAGGGTGGGCGCTAAGCCGCAAGCGGCGGTGAACTCGGCGGTTTGAACGGCGAGCTCGGCGCGCATCTGCTTCGCCAGGGCGTTTCCGTCGAGGATCTGGGCAGGCATTGGGCGAGGGTTCAGGGTTCAGGGTTCAGGGTTCAGGGTCAGCCCTTTGAAGCTGTCACTT
>CAYSFP010000263.1:0-6149 GCA_964430075.1 uncultured Planctomycetaceae bacterium
TTCTTCCCCCCTCCCCAACCCTCCCCACCGAGGGGAGGGAGCCGGAGGATAAATTTTGTCTCCTGTCTCCTGGCTCCTGTCTCCCGTCCCCCGTCTCACTCTTCCTCCCCGCCGCCCTTGAACTGCTCCCGCCCCGCAGAAATCAGCCGCCGCAGCGACTCCACGCTCGTCAGCCGCCGCCACTCGTTGCGGGCCACCTCCGCCAGCCCGCCTGGCGGCGGTTTCATCTCGTTGCGAAGATACTCGACGAACACGTTGCCGATCCACCGCGTCACCAGCGCCTGCACGAGCCCCTGCACCAGCCCGCCGGCCAGCGTCCCCACCCCCGGCACAGTCTTTAGCAGCGAGCCGATGACGCTCGCCACCGCCGGCGTCGCCGCCACGCCGCCGACCAGTGCGATGAGATTCTTGGTAAGTTGCTCCAGAATCTTCACCGCCATGTCCGCGTCGATCGGCTGCCGGTAGACGCGGGCCAGGTCGATGATCATCTTGAGCGTGATCGCGCTCCCCCCGGCAATGTCGAGCACCGGAATCGGGTTCACCCCCGCCGCCCCACCGGCCGCCCACATGTAGCGCGTGATGATCTGGTCGGCCCGCTCGTCCAGATGCTTGCGGACCTGGGCCTTGGCGTCGTCCACCAGCCCGCGCGACTGCAACAGCAAATTCGCGAGCAAGAGATCGCCGCCGTCGCGCTTCACGACCTGCAGCATCCGCTTCGACAGCGGCCGCACGTCCGGCGGCGCCTCCACGAAGTCCCGCTCCTCGCGCCCGTCGGCCAGCACCCGCACGCGCGGCCGCTGCGTCACCGCCGCCCGCACCGGCACGACGTCAGCCGCCTCGACTCCCGGCAGTTGGGCCGCAATCTGCTCGGCGAGCGAACGTTCCTCGCGCTCGTCGTACCAATCCTCCTTGTTGAGGCACACGATGAGCCGCTTCTCCATCGCGATCAGCCGCTCGGCCAGCTCCACCTCGTAGGCCTTCAGCGGCCCGTCGACCACTAGCAGCACGAGATCGGCGTTTTTGGCCGCCACGGCCGCGTCCGCCGCGCGGGCCTCGCCGCGAATTTCTGCCAGTCCCGGCGTGTCGACCAGCACGACGCTATCGGCGTCGGGCCAGGGAATCTCGCACCGTGCCGTGGTGGTGCCGCCGCGGACGTCGGTGGCGAACGCATCGCGGCCCGACAGCGCGTTGAGCAGCGCGCTCTTGCCGCTGGAGATCGTACCGAACGCGACGATCTCCAGCCGCTGCCGCTCGTGTTTGGCCAGCAGCGCTAGCATTTGCGCTTTGAGCGCCGCCCGAAGTTCCGCCGAGGCGTGCTCGTCCTCGGCAAATTCCTGGCTGCGGGCAAGATTGGCGTCCAGCTCGGCCCGCCGCTGCCGCGCCGACATGTCGCTGGGATTCCTGAGCCGCGACGCCCGCGCGCGCCCTTTCGCCGCCGTGTTCCGCCATAGCCGCCAGAAAATCACCAGCGACGCGACGCCGAGCACAACCGCGCCAAAGATCACCGCGCCGGCGTAGGCGTATCCCCAATGCGGATGCCGCTGGGCGACCTTTTCGTAGTTCTCCACCAACGCCGGCAGCCACGCGACCAGCGCATACCCCACCAGCGCCGCATACACGAGCACCAGCAAGCGCAAACTGCGAGGTCGCCAACTCACGTCGTAGGGTGCGTGAAACGCACCTTTTAAGGATGTGTCAAGACTCGCGAGTTGGATCCGCGATCTTGCAAGCAGCCTACCAAGCTCACGATCGACAGCGCGAGCGGCTCGCGCCGGCTCAGCGAGACAGTAGGACCAGGGGACCGCGGACGAACTCGCGTCCATCGGCCCCATGGTCCTAGAGTCCTACGGTCCTAGAGTCCCACCGTCCCCCGAACACGCTTCGAGCCGGCGCCACTATTATAGTTCGCCGCCGGCAAGGCCCGCTGCGCCGGCCGTAGCGCCCCACGCCCCTCCGTTGTCACTTCGCTCGTCACGGCGTTATCTTGGCACGAAACTCACGCCACGCACGCCACGTCCGCAGAGGCCCACCCCATGCGCGCCGCCTACATCAACGAGATCGGCCCCCCCGAACACATTCACGTCGGCGACCTGCCCGACCTCGTCCCCACCGGAAGCCAGGTGCTCGTGCGCGTCGGCGCCGCGTCGGTCAACCCGATTGATACCTACATCCGCAGCGGGCTGGCCCCCATGGACCTGCCGCGGCCCTACGTCATCGGCAGCGACCTGGCCGGCACGGTCGCCGCCGTCGGCCCCGACGCAAAGCGCTACCGCGCCGGCGATCGCGTGTGGGGCGCCAACCAGGGCATCCTCGGCCGCCAGGGCACATTCAGCGAGCTGGCCGCCATCGACGAACGCTGGCTCTACGCCACGCCCGACCGCGTGAGCGACGAGCAAGCCGCGGCACTCGCCCTCGTCGGCATCACCGCGTATCTCGGGCTGGTCGATCACGCCAAGCTCGAGCCCGGCGAAACCGTGCTCGTCAACGGCGGCAGCGGCGCCGTCGGCTCCACCGCAATTCAAATGGCCAAGGCGCTTGGCGCCAACGTGATCGCCACGACCAGCGGTCCCGACAAGGCCGACTACTGCCGCGCTCTCGGCGCCGATCACGTGCTCGACCACCGCACAGAGGACATTCCTAGCCAAATTCGCGCCGTCGCTCCCGAGGGCGCGGACGTCTGGTGGGAGACTTCGAGCGCCCCCAATTTCGACGTGGCGATCGACGCCCTGGCCCGCCGCGGCCGGCTCGTCGTCCTGGCCGGCCGCAAGGCGCGGCCCGTATTTCCTCTGGGCCCCTTCTACACCAAGTGCTGCAGCATGCACGGGTTCGTCATGTACCTGGCGAGCCCCGAGTCCCAGCGCCGCGCGGGCGACCAGATCAATCGCTGGCTCGCCACCGGGGCCATCCACGCCAAGATCGATCGCGTGGCGCCGCTCGACGACGCCGCCGAGCTGCACCGCCTGCAGGAGCAAAACACCCTGCAAGCCGCCGGCGTCGTCCGCGGCAAGCTGGTGGTCAAACTCTGAGCCGCCGCGCTCGACCGCGCGGGCGGCCGCCATAAACGCCCGTTTCGTGCAAGCTTTTCTGGATATCGTTGCCCTGTTTTGGCGGCGTTTCGAGCCGCGCACGCCCGGCGATTGCGGAAATCCGCAACGGCGTCATGCCGCGATTTCCGAAAAAAATGACGGTTCGACCGCTATATTGCCGCCGAAGGTTTGGCGTTCTTCCTCTCATCGTTTACGATAAAAAGAAGAGAAGTTGTCGCTAGCGAAACGGGGCTTCGCACTCGGAGGAGAGGCACGAGGGATGCAATTTGCCACTGCACAAGGGCCGGTCCGCGCGCCGACTGGGAGTCGCCTGGCCATCTATGCGGCCTGCACTGCCTTGATGTTGCTCGCAACGGCGCCGCCGCTGCACGCCGGCTGGAACGGCATGACCCGGCTTGCCACCAACCTTGGCGCCACGACGCTCATGGCGCAGGCGCCCGGCGATCCGGATCGGCTCTTCATCGGAATGAAGGAAGGGTTGGTCCGAATCCTCAACCTCTCAACCGGCCAGTTAGAGCAGGGGGTTTTCCTTGACCTCCTCAACCAGGTCGACCATTCGGGCGAAGGCGGCATTCTGGGAATGGCCTTTGCTCCCGATTACCAAACCAGCGGCAAGTTCTATATCGCGCTCACAGCCGACAACGGCGGCATCGAAATCGCGCCGGGCACAGAAACCACGCCCCCCGTCATTTCGCCCTACTCCGTCGAGTTGCGCGAGTATCGCGTCTCGAGCAATCCGAATCGCGCCGACCACGGTTCGTCGCGGCCGATCCTGAGTTGGGTCAAGCCGTACGACTTTCATAACTCCGGATGGATCGCGTTTGGCCCCAATGACGGCCATCTCTACATAACGGCTGGCGACGGCGGCGGCGTCTACGACGACGCGCCAGGTCATACGCCCGGCATCGGCAACGCGCAGGACCTGACCGACAACTGGATGGGGAAAGTCTTGCGCATCGACGTGAGCGGCGACGATTTTCCCGACGATCCCCTGCGCAACTATTCCGTGCCGGCGAACAACCCGTTCGTCGGCATCGAGGGCGACGACGAAATTTTCGCTTACGGGCTGCGCAACGCGTGGCGCGCTTCCTTCGATCGCGAAACCGGCGATTTCTGGCTGGCCGACGTCGGCGAGCAGGATCGCGAAGAGATCAACATGATTCCGGCGGACAGCCCCGGCGGGCAGAATTTCGGCTGGCGGCTCCGCGAAGGCTCCAATCCCACGCCCGCCCAAGGCATCGGCGGGTCGCCCCCGCCGCGCAACGTCCACCCCGTTTACGACTACGCCCACATCGGCAAGGGCGGAGATCCGGCCCTGCAAGGCAATTCCGTGATCGGCGGATTCGTCTACCGCGGCGAGGATCCAACCTTACAAGGCCAATATGTCTTCGCCGATTTTATTACCAGGAGAGTGTGGATGTTCGATCCGGCCGACCCCTACGGCACGGTGACCAACGTCACGCCGCAATTGAAGCCTGACGTCGGAACTCTCGGCGGCATCACAACGATGTTCGAAGACTTGGCCGGCCAGCTCTACATCGCCACCATAGCGGGCGACCTGTTTCGATTGGAAACCGGCGCCAATGGATTACCCGGCGATTTCAACGGCGATGGATTGGTCGACGCGGACGACCTGTCCATTTGGGCCGAAGCCTTTGGAACCGATGGGACCAACGAATGGGGCCCCGGCGACGGTGACGGCGACGGCGACGTTGACGGCCAGGATTTCTTGATCTGGCAGCAGAATCTCAATGGGGCCGGGCCCATTCTGCCGGGGGCGGCGCCGTCCGGCCTCCCCGTGCCCGAGCCGGCGACTCTGGCCCTGATCGCCGCGGCGGCGGCGTGCTTTTTCGGCCGCAGGCCTCGCCGCAAGTAAGCCCATCCGCCCGCGCCCGGCGCCGCGTCGAGCCGCGGCCGAAGCCCGCCTCATCGGAGCAGGTCCCTTCCCCACGCGTCTCCGAGCGATACGATGGGGAGCTTGCATCGGCGGCGATACGCGCACGGTGCGGCCACCTCCCATCGGAACAACTTCATGCTGGCCTATGTGCTCTGGGGACAGGAAATCGGCTGGGGCGACCTCGGCGTCGTCGCCTTGCTCGTGCTGCTCGAAGGCGTCCTCTCGATCGACAACGCCCTGGTCCTCGGCCTGCTGGCCAAACGGCTCCCCAAGCACCAGCGGCCCAAGGCCCTCACCTACGGTCTGGTCGGCGCCTTCGCGTTCCGCTTCTTGGCCATCGCGGTGGCCTCGTTTCTTTTAAAGTGGACCTGGGTCAAGCTCGTCGGCGGCGGCTACCTGGCCTACATCGCCATCAAGCACCTGTTCTTCGAACGCCAGGAGGAACACGACGAAAAAGTCATCGCCGGCCCCGAGGGCGGGCCGCAGCTCGTCCACGCCGACACCGGCGAGCCGCTAGGAGCCCACGAGGAAGTCGCCGAGATCAAGGCCCGCGTCCCCGTGCCGCTGCCCGACCAGGCCGAGCCAGCCCTCGCCGGAAAGGCCGTGGCGAAATTCTGGCCCACGGTATTCGTCATCGAGTTGACCGACATCGCCTTCGCCGTCGACTCGATCCTCGCCGCCATCGCCCTGGTCGGCCCGCCGCCTCCCGGCCACGCGGAGGACGTGCTGCACCCTAAATTGTGGGTCATCATCACCGGCGGCATCCTGGGCGTCATCCTCATGCGGTTCGCCGCAGTCATCTTCATCCGCCTGCTCGAGCGCTTCCCGCGGTTCGAGACGGCCGCCTACCTGCTGGTCGCGGTAATCGGCGCCAAGCTGCTGGTCGACTGGGGCTTCAATACCAAGGACGATCCCCACCGCATCAACTTCCACGACGTCCACCATCCGGAATTCTGGATCTTCTGGATCGCCATGATCCTCTGCTTCCTCGTCGGCTTCCTTCCGACGAAAAAGAAGAGCCGAGCCTCCGAAGCGGCGGCCGTACACTAACAGACAGAACAACGCCGCGGGGTGAGATTCATTTCGTCCCGGAGGGACGCATGATCGTAGCCCAGCGATTCACAGGATGATGCATCGGCCAGCGCAGCAACTCCGCGACAGCAGCGTAGCGCAAACCATTCTCCGGTCCCCTCCCCTTGATGGGG
>CAYSFP010000264.1:0-6101 GCA_964430075.1 uncultured Planctomycetaceae bacterium
TATCATTTCAACAGCGAACGAGTTAGACAAAGTTCAAGTGCCATTCGGAGAGCGCTACCATCCTCAGGGGACCGCGGCTTACCACTTCCGCGGGTCGGTCCGGGAGATGATCTCGCTGATGCCGGTTTGATTGAACCCCTTGAAGCCGTCGTTCCGCTCAAGAATCTCCAGGTGCGAGCCCAGCGCCCCGTCGCGGCGGAACGGTTCGGCTTGCTCTTGGGTGATGTACCCACCGGCCAGCGCCGCGTCGATCCGCTCGAAGGGCACGGGCCAGATCTCGCCCTTGGTGAACGCCTGCTTCAGGTGGGCCCAGTCGGTGAAGGGCGTCATCGTTTCCACGCCCGCGTCGGCAAGCTGTTGCCGCACGGCGTCGAAGTCGAACTGGCATTCGAGGTGGTGCATGCCGGCGGCGAGGAACGCTTCGCCGTGCAGTTTGCACCACAGGCCGACCGTGCCGAGCTTGGGCTGGGGTTCCAGCGGCTCGTGGGCGAAGTCGCCCATCACCTCGTCGGGCGTCAGGTCGACGTCGGCGAAGATGACGATCCCCGCCCGCGGCTGCTCGAGCACCTGGGCGCCCCAGCCGGCTTCGCGGCCGGCGTAGAACCGCTCGCGCAGCTCGAAGCCGGCGTTCTCCAGAAACGCGATGAGCGATGCGAACGACTCGCGACTGCTGCGGTACGTGTGGTGATCGTGATTGGCCCAACCCAGGCCCAGCGACTGCTGCCGGGCGTACTGCACGCGGGCCGCGGCGTTGCGGCTCATCCAGTAGTCGCGCTCGGCGGCGAAGAACAGGTCGCACGCCCAGTCGGGGCCCAGATCGGCGGCCGCGGCGTCGAACAGGTCAGTTGCATGCTTGAACAGCTCAGCGTCGCTCTGGCCCGTGCGGCGGCGCTCGGCGAACGAGCGGCGATGCTTCGCGGCGGCGGCGATTTGTTGAGCGCGGTTGGCGGGTTTGGCGAGCGACGACCAGCCGTGCCGCTCGATGGCGTGCAGTTGCATCGCGTGCTCGCCGACAATCCACGCCTGCCGCAATTGGGAGCCAGGCTCGCCGCCGGTCTTCATCTCGCCGAGCGTCGACTTGTTCGCCGCGACAAAGTCGTCAACAGAGTCCACTTTCACGAACAGCGAAGAGACCTCGCCATGCGGGGCAAGGTGGATTTCTGGGAAGATGCCGGCGGGATGCCGGTAGCCGCTTTGCCGGCGGCTTTTCGGGTCGACCTCGAACCCAGCATTCAATACGTCATCTTCGAGTCCAGGTTCGCCGGCAACGCCGAGGTGAGCCACCCAATCCACCAGCCGCGTTCCGGTTTGCTCGTCCATGCGGCGCCCGAGCGTCGCAATCTGCGGGTTGGATTGAATGCACCGATCGAGCAGCCGCCCCACCAGCGCCGCGGCCGCGGGCTGCGGTTGCCAGTCGAACGACGTGCGGACATCCTGAAGATTGGCGGTCATCTGCGTAAACCCAGGTGTGTTGCCGGCGGACTTCCTTCGGCCCGCCACGTACAATTCTACCGCGCCTCTCCCGCGCCGTCCGAGGCGGCGATTCTCGTTTCTGTAGGTGCGTTATGCATCGTGTGCTGCTGCTTGGCGCCGGCAAGATCGGCCGGATGATTGCCCGGTTTCTCGCCGACACGGGCGACTATGCCGTCGCCGTCGGCGACGTGAGCCGCGATGCGCTCGTGCGCATTGAAACCCGTCTTGGCGTGCCGACGCGCCACGTGGACGTTGAGTCGGACGCGGAGCTGGCCGCCGCGCTTGCTGATTGCGACACGGTGATCTCCGCGCTGAGCTTCTATCACAACCCGCGCGTCGCCCGCGCGGCGCTGGCCGCGGGGGTGAGCTACTTCGACCTGACCGAAGACGTGGAAACCACCGGCGCCGTGCGCGAGGTGGCCGGCGGCGCCCGCCCGGGGCAAATCTTCATGCCGCAGTGCGGGCTGGCGCCGGGGTTCATTTCGATCGTCGCCAAGCACCTGTCCGACGGGTTCGAACAGTGCGAAACCGTGCGGATGCGCGTCGGCGCGTTGCCGCTGTTTCCCACGGGCGCCTTGAAGTACAACCTCACGTGGTCCACCGACGGGCTCATCAACGAGTACTGCAACCCGTGCGACGCGATCCACGGCGGCCGGCGGATCGAGGTGTTGCCTTTGGAAGGGTACGAGCAGTTCTCGCTCGACGGCGTGCGGTACGAGGCGTTCAACACCAGCGGCGGCCTCGGCACGCTGTGCGAGACGCTCGACGGCCGCGTGCGCGAGCTGAATTACAAAACGGTCCGCTACAGCGGCCACTGCAACCAGGTGCAATTGCTCGTCAACGAGCTGCGGCTGTGCGAGCGGCGCGAGCTGCTCAAGGACATTTTGGAGCACGCCGTGCCGATCACGTTTCAGGATGTCGTGGTGACGTTTTGCACGGTCACCGGGCAGCGCAATGGGCAGCTCGTGCAGGTGACCGACGCCCGCAAGGTGTACCACGAGGCGATCGGCGGCGAGAACTGGAGCGCGATCCAGATTACGACCGCGGCGGGCATTTGCGCGGCGCTCGACCTGCACGTCGCGGGCCGCTTGCCGGACCGCGGCTTCGTGCGGCAGGAGCAAGTCGATTTCGACGAGTTCCTCGCCAATCGATTTGGACGGCGCTACGAGTCGCACGCCGCGACGCGTTTCAGCACGGGGGCGTCAACCGTGCCGCTGCCGGGGCTCAAGGCCGGTGACGCAAAAACGTCTCAGGACACGGAGGGTGCGGCGTGAACGAAGCACTGCGGCGAGCCTTCGATCGGTTTCAACTGGCCAACGCGCGCGCGGCCGGCGAGCCGCTTATCGTACGCTCGCCCATCGACGGCTCCCTGTTCCCCGAGCTGTCGTCCACGACTGCGCCCGAAGTGGAGGCGGCCATCAACGCGGCGTCGGAGGCTTTTCGCGCTTGGCGAAGCGTTCCGGCCCCCGTGCGCGGCCAGTTCGTCCGCACGTTCGGCGAGCTGCTCCGCAAGCACAAGGACGACCTGGCGACGATCGTCAGTTGGGAGGCGGGCAAGATCACGCAGGAAGCGCTCGGCGAAGTCCAGGAGATGATCGACATTTGCGAGTTCGCCGTCGGGCTCAGTCGGCAGCTCCACGGCAAGACCATCGCCAGCGAACGGCCCGCCCATCGACTCGCCGAGCAATGGCATCCCTTGGGACCGATCGGCGTGATCACGGCATTCAACTTTCCCGTTGCCGTGTGGGCGTGGAATGCGGCCCTCGCCTGGATGTGCGGCGATCCGATCGTCTGGAAGCCGTCGGAGAAGACGCCGCACTCGGCCCGCGCGTGCCAGATGCTCGTCGGCCGAGCGTTGGCGGAATCGCCCGGCGTGCCGGAGGGCATTTCTTATGTCGTGTACGGCGGGCGCGAAGTGGGCGAACAAATTGCCGCGTCCCCCAAGCTGCCGCTGATTTCAGCGACGGGATCGGTTCCGATGGGCCGAGCGGTCGCGGAAACCGTCGCCAGGCGGCTGGGGCGCTCGCTGCTCGAGCTCGGCGGCAATAACGGCATGATCGTGGCGCCGTCGGCCGATCTCGAGCTTGCCGTGCGGTCGATCGTCTTCGCCGCCGTCGGCACGTGCGGGCAACGCTGCACGACGCTGCGGCGGTTGATTGTCCACGAGGCGATCGCGGACGAGCTCCTCGCGCGGCTATTAGCAACCTATGAACGACTGCCCATCGGCGACCCAACGGCGCCGGGCACGCTTGTTGGTCCGTTGATCGATGAAGCGGCTGCCGCAGCAATGGACGCAGCGCTGGTCGAGGCGCGACGGCAGGGCGGCGTGATCCATGGCGGCACGCGCCTGAGCGACGGCATCCCGGCCGGTGGCGCGTACGTGCGGCCAGCGATTGTGGAAATTGACCCTGCGGCGTCAATTGTCCAGCAAGAGACTTTTGCTCCCATCGTCTACTACATGCGTTACCGCGAGTTCGCCGACGCGATCGCCATCCACAACGGCGTGCCGCAGGGTCTCTCATCGGCGATTCTTACGAGCGATATGCGCGAGGCGGAGCTGTTCTGCTCCGCCGCCGGCTCGGACTGCGGCATCGTCAACGTGAACACGGCGCCAAGCGGCGCCGAAATCGGCGGCGCCTTCGGCGGCGAGAAAGACACCGGCGGCGGCCGCGAAAGCGGCAGCGACGCCTGGAAGCAGTACATGCGCCGTGCGACCAACACGATCAACTACTCGCGCGACCTGCCGCTGGCGCAGGGCATCAAGTTCGACCTCTAGGGCGCACCAGCGATCCCACCCGCCGTCGATTGAAATAGCCGCGACGCTACGCGTCGCAGGTGTGCAGGGGCAACGCGTCGCCTCAGCGCTCCTGCGACGCGTAGAGGCTGTGAGTTTTTGCCCCAAAGATGGGGATAGCGTCTCGGCGGTAACCATGCGTAGTTGCCGGCGATGAACGCAAGCACAAGTTATTGGTCAATCTAGGGACTGTTGTCCCCAGCGATCGAAAAACTCACAGCCTCGTAGCGTCGCGGCTGTTTTTCGCGTTTGGCGGCGAGGCCGTGGAGGCGTTACGCGATCCCTGCTAGTCGCGCGGTCGCGTCGAAGTCGCGAATCGCCGTTGTGGCGCCGAGCCCCGTCACGCAGCAGGCGCCCGCCGCGGCGGCGAGGCGACCCGCGTCGGCCGGGCTCATGCCGCGGAGCAGGCCCGCGAGCAGGCCGCCGAGGAAGCAGTCGCCGGCGCCAGTCGTGTCGACCACCTCGCCCGGCGCCGGCACGGTTGCCACGTCGATGAATTCGCCGGGCGTCGGGCTCAGCAGCGCTCCCCGGCTGCCGAGCTTCACGCCGATCAGCTTGGCCGCACCGGCGCCACGAAACGCGGCGAGAATCTGGCGAGGATCATCTTGCCCTGTTTGATGCCGGGCCTCGGCGAGGCTCGGCACATACAAATCGAGATGCGGTAAGAGCTGGGCGAGCGGTTCCATATCGCCGCCATCGCCCGCGGCGTCGAGCGCCGTGAGGCAGCCCATGCCCTGGAGTTCGGCCAGCACGCCCGGCAGGTCGCCCATGAGATTCGGCAGCAGTGGATAATACCCTAGCAGCATCGCGCGGCTGCGGCGGAACAGCTCGGCATGGTCGCGAAACGCCGCCCCATCGAGCCGCTGCGGCGCCCCCACGCAATGCACGAAGCTGCGTTCGCCCTGGGGATCGATCAGCACGGCGCTCGTGCTGGTGGCGTCGTCCGTCCGCGTGATCAGGCCGTCGGTGGCGACGCCTTCGGCCGCGTACCGATCGCGAATCACGTCCGCCCACGGATCGTCGCCGACATAGGTGAAGGCCCCGACGCGGGCGCCAAGCCGCGCCATCGTGATGCCCGAGTTCGACACAATGCCGCCGGTGGTGAGAATCAGCGGCTCGCTGCGAATGAGGCGCCCGCCGCCGATCGGCGTTTCGAGGGGGACAGGCCGCACCAGCACGTCGACCACGCAGGAACCGCAGACGATGCAATCGAAGTCTTTCATGTTCCTTCCATCACGAGGAGCCGCGTTTTCGGCGGACAAGATTGCGGGACCGCTCCGCTACGGCGCGACGGCGTAGGCTTCGCGTTCGAACGGGTTGTCGCGATACGCGTCGCCGCCGCGAAGCCAAATGTACCCGGAACAGGCGAGATACGCAGGGATGAACAGCGGTCCCCAGCGTTCGTACTGGCGCACGTGGACGAGCTCGTGCGTGCGGCAGGCGTCGAGCAGGTCGCCGTGGCGGCCGAGCACGACATGCCCCAACGTCATCGCGGCGGGGTGGATCGGCGCCCGCTTGAGTAACCAAGCGACGGCGCCGCCGTAAAATTCGATCACGCCGCAGCGGCACTGGACGCGGCCTCCGGTAACGAGGCCGAGAACGCCGATCGTGAGCCCCACGGCGGTCCAAGGCGAAGCCCAGAGCCAGGCGAGCGGTTTGGGCATGAATATGGCGACGCGCGAAGACGAAAGGAAAACTTAAGCCCCACTCCGGGGCGGACTGGTCGCTTGAGCGACCAGTCCGAAGCGCGGACGGAGCATGCATCGCAATGTGCGCCTCAGAAGGTGTTTGTTAACAGCTAGCACGCCTGCCTTCGGGAGTCGGGATAGGATGA
>CAYSFP010000265.1:0-5991 GCA_964430075.1 uncultured Planctomycetaceae bacterium
ATGTCCATATCATTTCAACAGCGAACGAGTTAGACAAAGTTCAAGTGCCATTCAGGGGACGCCCTCTATTTCTGAGATCATCAATCTCACATCACACATCTCACATTCTCGAATCTCGAAGTGCCCGATCGCCCGCTCAATCTCGCGCCCCGAATTGCCATCGTCGGCGGCGGCGTCTCCGGACTCACGGCCGCCTATCGGCTTCACCAGTTGTTGCCGATGGCCGAGCTCCGCTTGTTCGAGGCCGGCGCTCGCCTGGGAGGACCTCTCTCGACGCTGCCCCGCGAGGGGCTGGTGCTCGAGCAGGGCGCCGACAACTTCCTCACGCGCGATCCCGCGGCCGTCGACCTCTGCCGAGAACTTGGGCTGGCCGACGAGCTGATCCCCACCAGCAGTGAAAATCGCCGCGCCCTGGTCGTCTGCCGAAGCCGACTGGAGCGCGTCCCCGAGGGATTCGTGCTCATGCAACCGCGCAGCCTGCGCGGCATCCTCCGCTCGCCCGTGCTCAGCCTGCGCGGCAAGTTGCGGCTCCTGGCCGAACCGCTCATGCCGCGACGCACAGGCGGCAAAGCGGGGGAGGCCGACGAAAGCGTCGCCGAGTTCGCGACGCGGCGGCTGGGACGCGAAGCGTTCCAGCGGCTCGTCGAACCGTTGCTGGCCGGGATCTACGTCGCCGACGCTCACCACCTGAGCCTCGCTGCGACGATGCCCGAATTCCTCGCTGCCGAACGCGACCACGGCAGTCTGTGGCGCGGACGTCGCGCTGCCCTCGGCGACAACGCCGCCGCCGGCGCCCGCTATCGTCAATTTCTGTCGCTGGCCCGCGGCATGGAATCGCTTATCGATGCGCTGGCGGCCGCACTCCCAGAAGATTCGATCTCGGTCGGCGTTTCCGTTCGCGAGCTGGAAGGCGTCGCGCCGGACGGTTGGCAGTTGCACACCAGCGCCGGCACAACCGAACGATTCGACGGCGTCGTTCTCGCCGTTCCAGCGGCCCGTGCCGCGGCGCTCGTCCATTCCGTCAACCGCGAACTGAGCACGCTGCTCGCGCAGATCACAGCCGCCTCGAGCGCCGTGATCACGCTCGTTTACCGCCGCGAGCAAATCGGCCGGCCGCTGGACGGATTCGGCTTCGTTGTGCCGCGCGTCGAAAACCGGCCGATCCTCGCCGGCAGCTTTCCCAGCGTGAAGTTTCCCGATCGCGGCCCGAGCGATCTCGTACCGGTGCGCGTCTTCGTCGGCGGCGCCCTCCGCGGCGAGTCGCTCAAGCAGGATGACGCGCGGCTGATCGACGTCGCCCAGCACGAAATGGCCAACTTGATCGGCGCCCAGGGCGCCCCGCTCGAAGCGATCGTCGCGCGTTGGCCCGAGTCGATGCCCCAGTATCACGTGGGGCATTTGGCCCTGGTCGAGAAGATCGACCAGCGCGCCGCAGCGCACCCCGGCCTCGCGCTCGCCGGTGCATCGTACCGCGGCGTCGGCATCCCCCAATGCATCCGCAGCGGCCGGGCCGCGGCCGAGCGCCTCGCCGCGCAGTTCCCGGCGCCTACGCCGCCTCGATGAGCAGCTCGAGGCTGTCTCCGTCGGCGGCCTCCAGCGCGGCAAGCTCCTGGAGATCGGCGAGCAACGCGTCATCGGCCGCGATCGCCGCCTCGACGTCCGCGCCCGCGGGACCGTGATCGACATGGACCTCGCCCGTTTGGGCATGAAACCGCACGGACGCAGTTTCGCCTGCCGGTAATCCCGCCGCGGCGAGGATGTCCTGCAACTTGGCGGCGACTCGCTCCAAAACGCCCGCGGCAGGGTCGTTCTCCGCCTCCGCGGTCGCCTCGTCGTGGCCGGCGAGCGCGCTAAGCACCTCGGCGAAGGGCCGGGTCGCAGCGGCCGCGACGCGTTTCACGGTCTCGACTCCGCCGGACGCAGCGCTGCCGGCAAAGATCGCCAAAAGGGACTCCATGCCCAAAACATCGGCGGTCTCTTGCACGCCGGATCAGCGAATATGCACAAACCTTGCCGCCGCCAGCAGTGCCAGCGCCGCTTGCGCGAGCCATTAGCCGCGCGTTGCCACCAGATCGCCCGCCCCCTCGGCGCCCCGCCGGCGAGCGGCGTCGATGCGATCCCGCAAATACACCAGGTCCGCGTCGTTCAACCGCTCATAGCGGACGCGGATTTCCACCCCGTCGCTGATTCGCCGCAAAACGACGCCGTGGGCGGTCGCTTCGATCAGCTCCGCCTCGCACGAATAGCGCCCCCTTGTATCGGTCCAGGTCCTTGGTTCGTCCTCGCTCATCGCCATGTCCGCGGCCGACGACGCGCTCGCGCCGCTCGTTCCGAACAGGTCGTCGTCGTCCAGCGTCGAGCCCGCGTCCTCGTCAGCGGATTCAGCGCCAGCGGGCGCCGCCTGCGGCGTGGCGCCGCCGCCTGTCGCGGCTTCGTCGCTGGGGGACGTCGCCGCGCCCCCGGCGACCGGGTCCGCGAAATCAAACGGCGATACGGCGCCGCCAAAGATGCCATCGAGCGGATCGGTCTCTGGTTCGATGGCTGGCGGCTCCTCCCCGGCCGGCTCGGGCACGACCTCCGGCTCGGGATCCCGCGTGGGCGGATCGAAGATGCCGGGGTCGATCGCCGGCGCCTCGTCTTCGACCTCGGGAGTTTCGGCGGGCGATTCCTCCGCGGGCAACTCGGTTGTCGGGGGCGGCGTCAGCGTCTCGTCCCTCGGCGCTTCCGCTGGGGGACTCGCCTCCGAAGCGGTCGGGGGCTCGTACCTCGGCGGAGCGACCTCCTCGCTGCCGTCGTCCTCAATCGCCGGCGGATCCATGGGCGGCTCCGGCATCTCGTCCGGAGCGGCGGGCCGCAGGCGTTCTGCCGAGGGGGCCGCTGGGGGCGAGGTCGCGTCGCTGCAGGCCGACGCGACGACGCCGTGGGAACCTCCTGGGCAGAATTCTGAAGCGTCAACGGGAGCGCAAACCACCGTCGCCGGGCACTGGGCGCAAGGAATCGGGCAGCGGCACGCCCGACGCCAACCCCAGGCGGCCGCCCAACTTGCGGGCGCGAGCGCCATGAGAACAGACAAGAAAACCACAAGCGCGCGACTCATACGACGGTCCCCTTCGCCATGCGAAAGAAGTGCTGACCGTCATATTATGTTGTCGCTGCGCCGGGCGGCAAGCAGCGCACTTGGCGGGTTTTGGGGGATTTCCGCCCGACCGGCGCCTTAAGGCGAGCCTCCGTCGGCGGGGGGCGCCGCGGCCGCCCCTTCCCCATAAGCGTGGCTCAGATAAGCTTTTACAGCTTGGTGCTTTTCCGCCAGCAGCCGGGCTTCCATCTTGTGTTGGGTGGCTGCGCTTTGCCAGCTCTGGGCAAACGGCCCGCTGAGTTGGGCCGTCGGCGCGTCGGTCAGCAGGTCGACGGCCCGACCAAACAGCTTGGCGCCGTCCTCGTGCCAGGTGCGGGCTTTCTTGCAATACGCCATCACGTGGTCGTCGACGCCGCGGGCATCGAGGGCGGCAATCGCTTCGGCGGCCTTCCGGTGGCCAGCCTTGCGGCCGGTGAGGTAGTCGAACAATTGCCAGGTGCCGTCGCGGTCAATTGCAGGCACGCGTGTCTTAACTTCCTCCTCCATGCACAACGCGAGGGCGTCCCAGTAGGCAAGCGTCAGCACTTTACGCTGCTCGTCGGTAATCAAGTCTTCGCGCGCGAAGAAGCCGGTCGAATGCGAACGTGACGATGTGGTCGGGGCGTCAACGGTCGGCGAATTGCCGCCCCTCGGCGCAGCCGCCTCGGCGGCCCCGCCAGGTTCGGCCCCCGACGGCGCCGCTTCAGTCGTCGATTCGGCAGTCTCTTGCGCATTGCCAGCATCGGTCAATCCGTCCGCGGTTGTTGCGCCATCAACGGACGCTGTGCCTTCGGTCGGCGCCTCAGCCGGGGCGGTCGCTTCGCCCTCCTCCGCCGCGGGCCGCGGCTCGACGAGGTCCGCTCGCTCGAGGGCCACGTAGGCCATCTCCTTCATGTCAACGCCCAGGTACATCGACCCGAGCACGACGCCGCCGATCAGCGCCGAGGTGCATCCCAGGAATTCCAGAATCGAAACGCCAGCGCGGCGCCTGGATGGAAAAACGACTCTCGCGGCGGCATTCATCGCAACGTCCCCGGTGCAGCCTCTCGGCAACCGGGGTGCGCAAGCTGCGCTCAAGTCCGCGCGGACCCTCCCCGGCAAAACAAGCATAGGACGCTTTTTTAGCGGCCACGCGCGCTCGTGCCGGTTCTAGCGAATCTCTGGATTTAGCCGCGCTCGCTTGCCCCGTGCGGCGGCGCAGGGCAAGCCCCACGGCTAAATGGCGCCCGAAGCCGTGAACTCCTCCCGCCGCCTTCAAACCCCCACGGCCGCTGCCTTGCGCGCCTCGCGCTTCCGGTCATTCTCATCGAGCATCGCCTTGCGCAGCCGGACAGCCTTGGGGGTGATCTCGACGAGCTCGTCCTCCTCGATGTACTCGAGCGCCGCCTCGAGCGACATTTCCCGCACGGGCCGCACCTGGGCGTTTTCGTCCTTGCCTGCGGCGCGGACGTTGGTCAGCTTCTTGGCCCGCACGACGTTCACCACCAGGTCGCCCGCGCGGCAGTTCTCGCCGACGACTTGCCCCTCGTACACCTGGTCGCCCGGGCGGACGAAGAACACGCCGCGGTCGTACAGCGCGTCGAGCGAGTATGCCGTGGCCGTGCCGGTTTCGTTGGAGATCAGCACGCCGAGGGGCCGCTTGGGCAGCTCGCCCTTGGTGGGCTCGTAGCTCAGCAGCGTGTGGTGCATGATCGCCTCGCCCTTGGTCGCGTTGAGCATCCGGCTCTTGAGCCCCATCAGCGACTTCGCCGGAATTTTGAACTCCATGTGGATGAACCCGCTGGTGCTCGAGCGATGGCCCATCTTCACCAGCTCCGCCCGGCGATCGCCCAGCAGGGCCATCACGGCGCTTTGGCAGTTTTCCGGGCAGTCGACCACCAATTGCTCGATCGGTTCGCATTTCTCGCCGTCGATCTCGCGGTAGATCACCTGCGGCTTGCCCACGCACAGCTCGAAGCCCTCGCGGCGCATGTTTTCGATCAGGATGCCCAAGTGCATCATGCCGCGGCCCGACACGCGGTACTGCTCCTGCGTCGGCCCCGGCGCCACGCGGAGAGCGACGTTGGATCGAAGCTCGCGCTCCAGCCGTTCGGAAATCTGCCGGCTGGTCAGCAAGTTGCCGTCGCGGCCCGACAGCGGACCGTCGTTCACGCGAAACATCATGTGGAGGGTCGGCTCGTCGACGTGCACGTGCGGCAGCACGTGCGGGTTGTCGGCGTCGGCGATCGTGTCGCCAATCTCGATCGGCTCGAGCCCTACGACAGCACATAAGTCGCCCGCCGCCACCTCGTCGACTTCCACGCGCTCCAGTCCCTCGAACGCGTAGAGCTGCGCGACTTGCTTGCGGGCCACCTCGCCCAGGTGGTCGATGACGGCCACGCGCTGCCGGCGCTGAATCTTGCCCGCATGCACGCGGCCAATCGCGATGCGGCCGACGTAGTCCGAATAGTCCAGCGTGGTCACCTGCATCTGCAGCGGCAGATTCGCACGGCTGCCGTCGTCCGGCGCCGGCACATGCTTCACGATCGCCTCGAACAACGGCACGAGATTGCTGCTCGGCTGCGCCAAGTCGAGCGTCGCCATACCCTGCCGGCCGGAGGCGTAGATGATCGGAAAATCGAGCACGTCGTCCGGCGCATCGAGATCGACGAGCAGGTCGAACACCTCATCGACCACTTCCTGCGGCCGGGCGTCGGGCCGGTCGATCTTGTTGATCACCAGCACGGGCCGCAGCCCCCGCTCCAGCGACTTCTGCAGCACAAACCGCGTCTGCGGCATCGGCCCTTCAAAGGCGTCGACCAGCAGCAGCGTGCCATTGGCCATCCCGAGGACGCGCTCCACCTCGCCGCCGAAGTCGGCGTGGCCGGGCGTGTCGA
>CAYSFP010000266.1:0-5969 GCA_964430075.1 uncultured Planctomycetaceae bacterium
ACACCCATCGCTACCTCCCACTCCGTCCGCGGAGAGCCGCAGTCCAGAATCATTGCGGCTGCTCGCGGACAACTGCAGCCAGCGTTCGAATCGCGTCCAGACCAACTGACGTGACCGTAAAGTCGGTACCAAGCGCGTGGCCTGCAAGGGTCTCAGTCTTAGACAGTTCCAGCAACTCGCTGCTACTAATTGAAGCGACGGCACCATCGAAAGCACAGCCATCCTGGCTGCGGTCACAGGGATACGTCAACTGGTAGTCGCGCTGCGGAGCCATCAGCGCGAGAGCGCCACGAGGAGTCCGAAATTCGAACTTCGGGTCAACGAGGCCGGCTGTTGTGTTGGTGTGCGCTCGTACCAAGGCGCTGACTGGTAGCCGTGTAATCTCTCGCCCTTGATACACCAAGACGAACGATAGCGTCATTCTCGTTGGCGGCGTCGTCGTAACATCCACATCGACGCACAGCTCCGTTAGGTCGTACAGCTGCCAGTACAGTCGTTTGATACCATTACGATCGGCCTTCGCGAGGTTGCATGCAGCGCCGGATACCAAGAAGGGCGCTGCCGCCGCGTGGGCCGGACCCGATCTAGGCAGCGAAGCGGCTAGGACGCTCAACAGCGCAACGATCCAGGTTAGCTGGCGCATGCAGAACAACAGCAGACGGCCGCCGTGTCTATCGCCCTGACCGAAAAGCCCCACGGTTCCTCTCCTGAGCGGACGAATGGATCTCGGTGCGTCGGCTCGCCGAATGCAGGTCGAGCCTTCACGCTTTCAGTTAGGGTCCTTCGAAGTCGATCTCACCGAACTGGTGCTGCACGTGCCATGCGTAGCGATCCTTGAGGGCCGGCCAGTCAGAGACAGCCATCGAACATCGTCAGCCGGCCCTCCATGGGTGGCTCCGAGATTCGGCCGAGCACCACCGGCACCATCTCCTCCCGCATCGTTGTTCGCTGTCGTCACGGTTTCTTCCGAGGGCGACCGAGGCGTCGCCGTGTCACGAGCGACGACGACGTCCTCCTGCCGTGCAAGGCATGCAGTTATGTGGCCAACTGCGAATCTGCTCCAGCGTTGCGCTCAGCGTCGGAGATCTGCCTCTTCGGCAGTCAAGACTGTAACCCAGATCACATTCCCGAGATGGTGGGTCCTGCCTGCAACGAGATGCGATGGTGCGAGCCGCGGCGAATCGCTTCCAGTCCGGTGCGGTCGCGATGGTGATATGGCGAGAACACACCTGTCCGGTTGGACCATGCACCCGCACTTGCCGGCGCTGGAAGAGTGGCCACGATCATTCACGTATGACATTAGGGGTGAGTCGGCAGAAATAGCGCTGCTGGGAACGAAACGGAGACTGGCTGGGCGGCGGGATTCGAACCGGATCAGCGAGGGCCGTCGCCAATGTCAACACAGTGAGGCGCGCAGTCGGCGTCAAGGGCTGCGAAGCCGCCGAAGTGTACCCTTGATACCGCCGAGGGCCGCGTCACTATGTTCGAGCGACGGCCACAGGCTGTTCGCGTGATCCGCTTGTTCCCGGTGATCGACCTCGCTCGAGCGCCGATCGGTGCGAGACATCGCGTTCCAGCTGGCTGGCGAGCTTCGTCTTGTCGTCGGTTGTGATCTGCGCGTCGTGGTGCCCACGCGACACCGCGACTGGCGCGTTCGCTTTCGACGTGCACGAGCACACGATCGGCTGTCTAACCTTGGCTGCTATGACTCGTCACGGCGTAGCCGTAATCGAGATGCCGGCGTTCGCACGGCTCGAACGAGGCGGTCCGGCCGGAATCGCATCTGACTGCCATCCGCCAGGTGTTGCCGATCGACTCGACGGTCCCCAGTTCGCGGTTCGCGACCTCGCGCCGGCGGTGTCATCGAGGCCTATGACCTGATCACGGTTCGCCAACACCTCCTCGACCGGCGCGCGTTGGCTGTCGGTCAGATGGGCATGCGCTCGAGCGATGACTTCCCGGGTGTTGTCGCTGGACAGCGGCTGGTGCTGCCTTGACCGCCACGGACGCGATCGATGGTCTCCTGTTCGAGCTGCAGCGTCTCGGTGTGGTGGAACGATTCGGCCTGCGTATGCGTGTCGGTGTCGAATGGCGACGAAGTCACGACGCTCAACCCTACGCTCGACATCGACGTTGATGTTGTCAATTCGGCGTCACGGAGGGATCGCTGTAATGGCATCTCGACGGAGCGGCCGTTCGTCCGCGACGGCCCGCGCGCGCCGAGCGGAGCGAGGGGGTGTGGCGTGGTGGACGGGACTCGAACCCGCGGCCTCCGGCGTGACAGGCGCAAGTCTTAACTCGGAATCGCGCGATGACTCGCGACTGTCTTCGGGAACTCGCTCAGTCGTTCGTCACGCGACGGCCCCGCAGCGACACGGAACGACACCGTTCCGCGGTCGAATGTGGCACACCCACCGGCACAGTGTCCATGGCGCTCCTACGAAGCGTTCAATGGGAGATCTCACACTGTTGTTGTGTCGGCCCCTCCTCGGTGTGGCTTTGTCAGAGTCCCCGGACGTGGTGGAAATTCGGAGAAGCCGGCCGACTAGAGACAGCGAAGCGGCCATCGCACATCGTTCCGTGAGTTTCTTCGGCAGAAGAGCACCCACGGAGGGTGGATACACCATGGCCAAAGCAAGGATGGATCTCGGCGTCTGTTGGCAAGCTGCGTTCGGACGCAACTCGCGAGGCGCCAAGTGCCGCACGGCAGCAGCTTGGGGACGCACACGGTGTTTGGTCCAGCAGACCATGGCCTAGAGCTCCACCGTTTCCGCCGTATGGCCGTGCGACGTGCGCCACGCGCGCCGACGTCCGTCCATGCGGGCTCCTCATGCTTGGCTGTGCTTGGAATATTGGAACTTCTTGAAACTCCTCAGCTTAAGATCGCCCAATGGTTCACTTCTACCTGTGCAGTGCCTGGGCAGCGGTCGTCGGGAGCATGCTCATGGCAGGTGTCGTCGCCCCGCAGCAGGCCGAAGCCGAACGCGAGCGAACTCAGCGCGTCGCGGACATCCTCATAGCGCTTGGCGCGGAGGATGGCGTCCGCATTGCCGATATCGGCTCGGGTGATGGCTTCTACACATTGCGCATCGCCCGCGCGGTGGCCCCGACGGGGCGAGCATATGCCGTTGATATCGACGAGGCCTCACTCGCCAAACTGCGCGAACGAGCTGCACGGGACGGCATCACCAACGTCGAGGCGATTCTGGGTGCCACCGACGATCCCAAACTGCCAACTGGCGAGATCGATGCCGTTCTGATCCGCAATGCCTATCACGAAATGTCAGAGCATCGTAAAATGCTTGCTGGTGTCACGCGGGCACTCCGACCAGGCGGCACTTTGATCGTAATCGAGCCGATCCGCGACAACAATCGTACGAAGACCCGCGCGGAGCAAGTGAAGGAACACGAGATTGCCCCAGACATCGTCGAGGTTGAACTCCGCGATGCGGGATTCGAAATCCTGGAGCGGCAGGATAGCTTCACTTCATTTACAAACCCTCCGACTGGCGGTTTCTGGATGATCCGCGCTCGTCGCCCGGCAGCGAAATAGTGGTCTCGATGGCTGTTGTGTGACTCCACACTGAACCTGATGCGGGTAGAGAAGACTGTCTGCGATTGACAACGTCTTCGCAGGCCCGATCCCAGCAGTATCGGCTCAGGCGCGTGGCCCGGATCGCCGTCCGAACGCGCGTCTCCAGGGCCAGGCGGGCACGTCAAACGCATTACCACCGGGAATACTCAAAGCGACCTCGGTTCCGGCGCTGGCCCGGCTCCAGAGTCTGAGGGTGCCCCCCAGTGCGTCCGCGCGTTCTCGCATGCCCTGCAGGCCCCAATGGCCCGAGCGGCCGGCTGCGATCACGTCGGCATCCACGCCGGAACCATCGTCGCGGACCAAGAGCGTTAAGCCATCAGGCGCGTACTCCAGGTCCATTTCGACGCGCGTGGCGTTAGCGTGCTTGAAGGCGTTCGCTAGCGCCTCGCGACCGATCTGATAGACCCCGTCTCTAATCAACGGATAAAGTGGGCGGCGCTCTCCCCTGACGACGATCTGAATATCGATCGACCGATCGCTTCTGAACAGTTCGGCGTCCCGGGCAAATGCCTTCTCCAGGTCGTCCGATGTTGAGGTCCTTAGTCCCATGACCGCCTTCCGGCCGTCTTCGACCACGTCCGAAATCCGTCTAAGGACACCCTCCAGCCTGGACCGCATGCCCAGATCCGACACGTCCTCAGCGACGAAGTGGAGTTGCATCGAGCTGCTGACGAGCCCCTGAAGCAGTGTGTCGTGCAGGTCCTGCGCGATCCGTGTCCTCTCCGCAAGCCTCTCCTCGAACCGCACGTTCAGCTGGGCCGCAAGCCGGCGCACGCGAAGGCGATAGAAGGTGTACAGCAACATAACGACCACGATCGCGAGGGACGCACGGAAGGCCGTGCTCTGATAGAAGGCCGGCGCGATCGAGAAGTCCCACGCCGCGCCCTCCTGATTCCAGACGCCATGATTGTTCGCCGCGACAACATGAAACCGATACTCTCCCGGTGCGAGATCCGTGTAGAAAGCCTGTCGTCGACCGCCGGCATCGATCCAGTTCGTATCCCGTCCCTCGAGTTTGTAGCGGAAGCGTACCTTCTCCGGTGCCACTAGGCTCGGAGCGGTGTAGTCGATGCGAAGATCACGAACTAGAGCCGGCAGCCGCAGGCCAGGCGAGACCGAATACGTGAGGTCATCGACGACCGCTTGCTCCACGTGAACCGGCGGCGGAATGGCATTGAAAGGCAGATCGTGGGGGTCGACCACACCGGCGCCGTCATAGCTCGCAAACCACAAGCGGCCGTCCCGAGCGCGCGTCACCTTCGGTCCATAGCCGCCTAAGTCAGAATAGGGCAACACGCCGTCCGCGGTGTCGTAGATCTTCAGCTGACCACTAAACCGCGATTGCGGACGCCAACTCACAAGCTCTTCCCGCCCGATCCTCACTAGGCCGCACGCAGTGTGTAGCCATAGGGCGCGCAACTCGTCTTCGATGACCCATTGAACGGCTTCACAGGGCAGGCCGTCGGCTCCCCGAAGGGTATCGAATCTCCCCCTTGTGAGGCGACTCAGTCCTCCTTGTGTTGCCACCCACAGTGTCCGATCAGCGTCGAAATGGAGGCCATTGACTCGGCCTTCTGCCAGCCCATTGGCGGACGTTAACGATTCCCTGACGCGGTCTCCATCGAAGTACGAAAGCCCGCCGGTAGAGAAGCCCAGCCAAACCCCGCCGCGCGGGTCCGCCACCAGCGCGCGTGCGTCGTCGGCGCCGAACGTGGACCACGGGAACTGGTCCACGACACCGCTCTTCCGTAAGTGATACAGGCCACGACCTTGATCGCTGATCCAAATGCCGTCCAAGCGGTCTTCCGTGATGGCGTGGACGTAACGGGTGCGGGCATCGTGAACCCATTCAACCCGGCGGCGATCGGGCGTTAGATAGCCAAGCCCTCGAAGCGACGAGAACCACAGGCGGCCGCGGCTGTCTTCGAAGAGCGAGCCGCCGCCGTCGGCCGGGAGAGCACCGGGTATCACATGCCTCGTGATCCGTCCCCCTTTCCATTGGTTCAGTCCGTCGAGCGTTGCCAGCCAGACGCTGCCGTCGACGCTTCCTTGCACCGCCAGCACGGTATCGCTGGCAAGCCCGTGTTTTGCGGCCACTCGCCTGGCAGTCACCTCGCGAAAGCGGTCGATCCCGTTGAGAGTGCCCACCCACACGTTTCCTTCGCGGTCTTCGAAGAGACTCAAGACAAAGTCACCGGACAGGCCGCTAGCCCGATCGAACCTCTCGACCTGTCCGTCCCGGACGTGCAGCACGCCGTGGCTCTGCGTTCCTATCCATAGGCCCCCATGCCGGTCGCGTAGAAGCGCGACTGGCCTTAGCACTACTTTGTCAGATTCAGTGATTCGTACGTCGTGATCCAATATTTCGTACTGT
>CAYSFP010000267.1:0-5896 GCA_964430075.1 uncultured Planctomycetaceae bacterium
CGGGTGGGATTCGCACCCACGGAAAATCGCCGCCTTTCACGGCACACGTCAAAGAGCGGCGCTGCGGGGACGAGGCGTCGCGTAGCATGAACTTCTGTATATATAATCGCGCGGCCGATTTCTAGGCAATTTCTTGGGTTCCATCGCATTTCTCGGAGGGAGGGAACCGCCAAGGACGCCAAGAGCGCCAAGGTCGGAGGGGAGAACGGCCAAGCCGCAGGAAGGACGCAGACGGAGCACGGCGTAGGGACCACGGCACAGGATGCCTTGTGAGGCCAATGGGCTCTTCCCACCGTAGCCGAGGGCAGAGCGCGAGCGCCGCCCTAGGAAAACGTCGCGGAATTCATCGTTTGGCCGAAGGCGATCATTACCGTTTCGGCGCGCGGAGGCGATCGATGAAGTTGGCCTACGGCCAACGCCCTGGACGCTCGACTTGCGATCCTAGGGCGGCGCTGCGCTTGCCCTAGGCTACGGTGAACGGAGGCCTTCGGCCAAATGATCGAGCCCAAATGCTTCGAATTGGGTTGTGCCGGTGATTTCTCCCACGCTCACGAGAACTGGTGGCACGAATCACGAGCGATTCGCTAGAATACCGCGGCCATCGCGTGCCGCGGCTCGACCCGCCGCGGCGCTGCGCCCGGCGACCGAGGCGGCCGCACTGATCGCGAATGCTCGGCCATTGTCATGGTCCGGGTCGGCACGGAAGGGCGGCTCCAGCGCCTTGGGGCCGCCCCTTTTTTTTTGCGCTCGCTACGCCGATTCACCGCATGCGCGGTATGCTGCCGCCATGCGATTCTCGCTCAAATGGCTGCTGACCTTGATGGCGTATGTGGCGCTGGCGGCCGTTGCATTCAATCGCGCTTTGGACGATTGGATTTATAGCGATTTGCTCGCCGCGATAACGTTTTGCGCGTTGACGTACGCCGTCGTGCTCGCGTTCTTTTCGCGCGGATCGCACCGCGGAGCCGCCATCGGGTTCGCAGTCGCCAGCCTCTTCTACATTGCTTGCCTACGATTCTTGCCCAACGAAACGCCTACCGCGAGGCTCGTTGATTATTTCTATCCGACGTGGATTGAAAGGTCGCCGTCCGCGGCCGGGAACGGCCCCACCCTCTCCAGGGTGAAGCGAAAGCGCCCTCCCTCATCGGGGTCAAGGTCGTTCATTCGGGGAACGACTGAGGATCAAGTTGTTGATCGAGCTGCCAACTCCGTGACCACCATGCTCGCTGGTCTTATCGGCTCCGCGCTCGGCGCACTCGCCGCGCGTCAAGCAAGCACGTCGGCGCTAGGTGATCGCCGCGGCAACGAGGGGTAGAGGGCAATCAAATGAAGCGCCCCGTGGTTCGCCGCCAAGCCCTGCGGCGGACCTGAGTGTGCCACTGGCGCGTCGCCAGTTCCGAGGCGCCAAGCGAGTACCCACTTCTCACTGGCGACACGCCAGTGGCACACTGAAACTCGCGCTAAGACGACGAGTCATGGGAGAGATAGCCCGCGCTCGACTGGAAGTACTTCGTGCGGCGCTGGACGACCGCCTCCTGGGCGGTTGATTGTTGGTCGCGGAGGTCGGCGAGGCTGGCCTGGCAGACGCGGCAGCCGACGATTTCGACGTGGAAGCGGACGTAGTCGTCCGCCGCGTCGTCCAGCACGCCCAACAGGTGGCTGCCGAGTTGTTCGCGCGTGGGGCAGCTCAAGCGATGGCGGCGCCAGATGGCGCCGAGGGAATGCACGCCCGCGTCGCGGCGGCCGACGACGGCGGCGAGCTGCTGCTGCAGCGCGGGATCATCGCGGAGAGCGGTTTCGATTGTCGCCATCTGTTCAGGCGGCAAGGCTTCGTCGAGGAAGCGATCGAGCTGGGAGTCGGAGGGGGGCATCCGGAGGGTTCAGGGTTCAGGGTTCAGAAAGACAGGGGGAGATAGCCGCGATGCTACGCATCGCAGGGGTGCGTGCGTTGGACGTCGTGCGCCGCTGCGCCTGCGATGCGTAGCATCGCGGTTATTTCAAGCTGAAGTTACGCTCCACTCAGCTCCGGGAAGACGTCTTCGTTGAGCCGTTGTTGACGCACGAACTTGCGCATCCGTTCGACGAAGTCGAACTTGAAGTTCGCCACCTGCTGCTCGGTGGCGCCGACGAGCTCGGCGGTTTCCTTGTTGCCGCGGCCGACGACGAAGAGCAGCTCCATGCATTTCACCTTTTGCCAGTCGCCGGCGTCGCGCCACCCGTCGAGCTGTTTGCGGAGGGCATCGGCGACGGCTTCCTCCTCGATGTGGCGCCGCTCGCCGATGCGGGCGATGCTGCTGGCCGGGCGGGCGGCGCCTGTGGGCTCCCAGGCGCCGCCGGAGCCGTCGGCGCTGGAGAGCGGGATCGCGGGGCGGCGGCCCTCGCGGCGGAGGTAGTCGGTTAGCTTGTGGCTGGCGATCGTGAACAGCCAGCTTTCGAGCGGACGCTCGAGGTCGTAGTTCGGCAGGCTGGTGAGGAAGCCGATGAAGGTTTCCTGCACGACGTCCTCGCTGGCGGCGCGGCGGCGCAGGCGGCTGTCGACGAACGACAGCAGGCGTCCTTCGTACTGGGCGATGAGGTCGGACCACGCCTCGGGCTTGCCGCGGCGGATGGCCTCGACCAGCAGGGCGTCGGGATGAGCGGAAGTCGGCATGGGGCGGTAGGGTGCGTGAAACGCACCGGCGGTCATGGCGCCGCAGTGGTGCGTTTCACGCACCCTACATTTCGGCGATCATGATGCCTAGCGCTAGGAGCGCGATTATCGCCGCCGGGACGCCGAGAAACAACCGCTTGGTGTAGTAGCCGCGAGTCCAGGTATCGATCTTGAGCAAGAGCAGCACGCCGCCCAGGGCGCCGACGACCAGCGCGGCCATCGTCGCCACCATGGCCATGCGGTCCTGGCGGGCGTAGCGCTTCCAAGAGTCGACGAGATAGCGATCGTGGTTGGGGGTAAATTCCAACAGGCCCCAGGCGGTGCGCATCGCGCCGACGGACGTGTCGTTGATTTCCACGTATTGGTCGGTCAGGAGCTCGCGATCGATGTAGGCGCCGCCGATGTGCATCCAGTCCAGATCGGGAATGTGGACATGCCGCAAACCGGTCGACTCGCGAACGAGCTCTTCGACGCGTTGCTGGACGACCGAGCGCATTTCATTGCGGAGCTGGTCGTAGCATTCGCGAAGCGTGACGTAGGGGCCGGCTTGCACCGGCACGCGGTAGATGTTTTCGACGACCTTCGGCGGGGCGGCGACCCAGTCGGGGCGCGGTTCGGGCTCGGGGTCGGGGACGGCGGCGGCTTCGCGGGCTTCGCGGGCTTCGCGGGCGGCAGGCGCAAAGGGTTCGGCGCTGTCTCCGCCAAAGGGGTCGGCGAAGGGTTCGGCGGCCGGTTGAGCCGGCTCGACAGGAGGCGGAGCTTGCTCAGCGGACGGCGCCGTCGCCTCGGCCGCGGCGGCCGATTCGGAGGATTCGACGACCTCGCCTTCTCGCACGGCCGGTTCCCCCGCGGTCTCCGCATGGGCGTCCTCCGCGGGAGGGGCGTCGGGCGCCTCGTCGCCTTCGTTCTCGTCCGATGCGGCTTCGGCGACCCCGTCCGACGCTAGTTCTTCAACAGGGGTTTCGTCGGCCGCGGGAGGATCGACGGCTTCGGCTCCTTCCGCGGCGGCGCGATCAGCGGTCGCGGCTTTATGTTGAACGCTGGCTTCTTCGGCGGCAGACGAGAGCTCGATTCGCGATTCGTTGAGCCGTTCCCAGAGCTCGTCGATGGGCGGCTCGGCCGACATGTTGACGTGCACTTCGCCGTGCGGGCCGGGAACGCTCATGGCGACGACCGGCGGCGCGAGCTCAACGCGACGGTACGTGACCACGGATCCCAGAAACATGAATAGCACCACGCCGGCGACGGCCAGCGCAAGTAAACCGCCGATGCCAAGCCCATGCCGGCGGCCGACGGCCAATGCCGCAACCACGGCCATAACGATGAGCAATATGGCCATTATAGAGAGGTCGGATCTGAAATGCGGAGCCGACTGCATGTGAAATTCTCGCGGCGGTCCGTGCTGGACGTCCCAATGTTCCGCGGCGGCATGCCGGACCTGGTGTGTGCGGAGGTGCATTTCTCCGCTTCGCGCGCGAAGCAGTACCCAGCCGCCGATGGCGAGCAGGAGCATGAGTCCGACTGCAGCGGCACCTCCGCCGCCGCGATTGATCGCCCGGATCAACAGCACGATCACGAGTGCAACCACAATTAGTTCAATGGGGCCCAGTCCCATGGCTCTACCGCCTTCTCTGCACTGGTGAATGTCACGCAATCGCAGCTTCTGCCAATGTCCGACGCCGCCGCGGCGAGAGCCACGGGCTGGCCAGTTGAACGGTAAACGAAATCACCACCGCCAAAATGATGCAGATCGGCTGCGGGAACCACCAGAACAGGCTCACGAAAAACCCCACGGCGCCGGCCCACGCGACCGACCACAGGCTCACCCGCGTCGGCCGCGTCCACTCCGCCTGCTTCCACCACCGGCTCGCCAGGAACACGAAGGCGAAGAACGCCGTGAAGTGGGCGAAAGGCAAATCGACGCGACCGAGGTTGTATCCGGATTCGAGTTGCTCGTTTCGCCACTGCAGCATGGCGCCAGAAAACGCGTCGCGGGGGCGGAAACCGCTGATGTCGTGCGAGGCGGGGAGTTCGAGGTACATCGCCTGGGACAGGCCGTAGGCGACGATGCCCACGATCGTGCCCAACAGTAGCATCGTGAACCGCAGGGGGGCCTGGTCCTCAATGCGACCTTCGGCGGCCTGTGCGGGGACCATGATCGCCCAGCTCGCGAAGGTGGCCACCAGGGCGCCCCACAGGAACAACTCGAGGTCGAACGGGCCGAGGGTGAACAAGTACACGAGGAACGTCGCGACGGGTGCGATGGCGGCGGCGGCGAGCATCGAAGCCAGCATCGTCGAGGCGCGGCGGCGGATCGGCTGGGCGGCCAGCTCGTCGTACGCGGCGTAGCGCCAGGTTCCCTGGCCGCGGCGGCGCCACTTGCGGCGCGGACGGTCGGCGGCGGGCGCGACGGCGGCGGTTGGCTGGGCTGCGGCGAAGCCGGGCTCGACGGGCGAGGCGCCTTCGTGCGGCGTGGCCGCGGCGACTGCGTACGTCGGCGAAACTGCGGTCGCGGCGTAGGCCGGCGCCGTGGGCGCCTGCGGCTGCTTTCCGCCGGGAGGATCGGTGACGACCTGGATGAACAAGCGGACGAAGCGGTACGCGATGTACGCCGGGATGGCGGCGAACCACACGGGCCCCGTGCCGAGGACGAACATGAGCACCGCGAAGATCAGCACGAAGCGCGGCAGCGGCGTCCAGGACTCCCACTTGAGATCGCGGACGAACGCGGTCCACGCCCGGCGGAATCCTTCGGCTACCGGTTCCGGTTCGCGGTGGAAGAACGCGCGAATCGCGAGCGCGGGGCCCGAGGAGGCCGGCGGCGTAACGGGCGCGGCTGGCGAGCCGGCGCGGGCCGGCGACGCCTGGGCCGTTGCTCCGTCGGGACGGTTGACGAAGGGCGGCGCGGCGAAGGCGTCGGGGCTCACGCTCCCCGCGGCGCCGCGAACCATCGCGAGCATTTGGGCCGCGCTGTCGATCCGCCGCTCAGGGTCCTTGGCCATCGCGCCGCGGACGACGCTTTGGAATGGCTCTTCCAGGTTGCTCAGGTCCGGCTCCGCCGTGAGGTGCTTCATCAGCACCTCGCCGACGCTTTCGCCCTCGAACGGCACGCGGCCGGTGAGCATCTCATACAGGATGATGCCCAGGGCGTAGGAGTCGATCTCGCGGCCGTAGCGGCCGTTGGCGATCTCCGGCGCCATGTAGTGGACGGTGCCGCCGCAGCGGGCAGACCGAAAGCATCGGCAC
>CAYSFP010000268.1:0-5857 GCA_964430075.1 uncultured Planctomycetaceae bacterium
GCCCAAATACGCCTCGGCCGACTCCTTCAGCTTGCGCAGAATCTTCGCCGAGATCTCCGGCGGCGTGAACTCCTGCCCGCCGCCGACTTCGACCTTCACATAGTCCTCGGGGCCGCCGACGACCTTGTACGGCACCATCTTCTCTTCGGACGCCACCTCGCTATGCCGGCGACCCATGAAGCGTTTGATCGAGTAAACCGTCCGCGTCGGATTGGTCACCGCCTGCCGGCGGGCCAGGTCGCCCACCAGCGTTTCGCCCTTGTCGGTGAACGCGACCACGCTGGGCGTCAGCCGGTTCCCCTCAGGATTCGGGATGACCTTGGCCTCTTTGCCCTCCATCACCGCCACGACCGAGTTGGTCGTGCCGAGGTCGATGCCGATGATTTTTTCGCCTGCAGCCATGGTTGAATGTCCTCCTGAAATCGCGGCGTCGCCCTCGTGACGCCCGCCCGCGTGATTTGGTAGCCTGAACGTGCGTAAGGGGAACGCTCGCCGCCGTGCCAAGAACGGCAGCCGGAAAGCGGTGTTTTGCGTGTCGGGCAGGAGAAAAGCAAAGCCTGTGCCGACGTATTCACCGGCGTACGCCAAAACGCAAGCTTCTGTACATCAAAGAGTTACAACGCGAGCTACGGTTAAGAGTTCGCCGCTCGCGTGACGCACGGTGTCAGAATGGCAGTCCCGCAGCGGCGAGCCGTCAACGCCTCCTAAGGCAACCGCGTGTCAGTTTGACAGTCGATTTCGGGCTCCACCGCAGTAGCGATTTTCCATGGCAAAGAAGCGGCCCAAGTCCGCAGGCTCGACGCCCACGGCGGCGCAAATCGCGAAGCTCGACCGCGAGATCGTCGAACTGCTCAATTGCCGCGCGAAGCTGAGCCAGCAGCGAGCCGAGGCTCTCGGTCACGCGCCGGCCGACATGACCAGCGACGCCGCGCTCGCGGCCGCAAGGGCGAACCTCGGCCCCCTGCCGGCGACGGCCGTCGAAGCCGTTTTTCGCGAATTGCTCAGCGGCATCCGCGCCGCCGGCGGCCCGCTGCGCGTCGCGTATCTCGGCCCTGAATTCACCTACAGCCACCTGGCCGCGATCGCCCGCTTCGGCCAAAGCGCGGAGTTGATTCCGGTCGGTTCGATCGCCGCGGTGTTCGAAGAGGTGGAGCGCGGCCACGCGGCCTACGGCGTCGTGCCGATCGAAAACTCGACCGACGGCCGCGTCGCCGACGCGCTGGAGTGCTTCAGTAGGGTGCATGAAATGCACCGCTCCTGGGACTCGGCTAATCCAGCGCGGCCGTCCTCCGCGTCTGCCGGGGGCGAGGACGCCCCGGCTCGCTCCGGACCTACAGCCTACAGCCTACAGCCTCCAGCCTGTCTGCAAATCTGCGGCGAAGTCCCCTTGCGCATCCGCCACTGCCTGCTCGGCCGCGGCCCGCGCAGCGCCATCCGCCGCGTGTGCAGCAAACCTCAGGCGCTCTCGCAGTGCCGCAACTGGCTCGGCACGCACCTGCCCGGCGCTAAGCTGGAAGGCGCCGCCAGCAGCGCCGAAGCTGCCTCGCTCGCCACCGCTGATCCCGCCACCGCCGCCATCGCCAGTGCACAAGCCGCAACCAACCACGGCCTCGAGATCCTCGCCCGTAACATCGAGGACAACCCCGATAACGTCACCCGCTTCGCGATCATCGGCCGGCACACCGCCGCGCGCACCGGCCGCGACAAAACGGCCCTCGTCTTCGAAGCCCCGCACGAACCCGGCGCCCTGGCCGACGCCATGGCCATCTTCAAACGCCAGCGGCTGAACCTCACCTGGATCGAATCGTTCCCCATCCCCCGGGCCCGGGGGCGCTACCTGTTCTTCCTCGAATTCCAGGGCCACGCCACCGACCTCCGAGCCAAACGGGCGATCGCCTCCCTCGGCAAGAAATCCCTGCGGCTGGTCGTCCTCGGCTCCTACGCCGAGGCCGAGCTGATCGGCTGAGGCCGGCCGGGCCGCCCGTCCCTCGCCGGCGACGGGGGATTTACGCCCACCTGCTCCTCGCGTCACCGTCCGTACATTCGTGCAAACCGATCGCCTCTCCCCGTCGTCGGCCCTAATGTAAACTCGTGAATTCCCGAATCACAACGATCTGGAGGGCAAGTCCCCATCGCGCGGCGATAATAGAACTGACCCGCCAGCTTTAATTCAACGCCATTCTCCGCCGCCCTGCTGGAGCTCAAGCTATGAGTGACGACGTCCAACCCGCCCCGGCCCCGGCGCCCGATCGCGGCCCGTGGAAGAGCCTCGTCTTCGGCGGCATCGGCGTCATCGCCATCATCATTGGCGTGGCCAAGATGACCAGCGGCCTGAGCCAGATGTTCGGCGCCGCCAGCGAGGAATCGAAGAAACTCTTCACCGAGTCCGACGACGCTTCGCACCGCGCCCTCGAAGCCGCGGAAGCGGGCGATGCGAAATTCAACGAGCTCATCGGCGCGCTTAACGCGGAGACGTTGGAAACGCTCCATTCAGATCACGCGACGGCGATCGACGAGACGATCGGCCACTTTGCCAACGCGGTCGAGGAGTTCCAAAACGCGGGAGCAAAGCTCAAGGAGTCCTTGAAACTCGAACTGCCTGAACAACTCATCCAGTTCGTCAATTTCAAGATCCAGATCTACGACAAGTATGCCGAAGCCTATGGCTACCGCCGAACGGCCGTCGAGGCCATGAAGGACACGGCGATCACCGACAAGGCGACGCTCATCGCCACGATCAACGAGCTGGGCCCGCGGGCCGACGAGGCGATCGCCGCGGGCGACGAGCTCGGAAAACAGGCCGACCAGGCCGCAAGAGAATTGTCCGAGCCAGCGAAGCCAGTAACGAAAGATTAGCGGAAGACTCGCCCGTGCCTCGCTCTGGCGTCCTGTCCTACGAGTCCCGCAGCCAACCGCTGCTGACAATTGGAACTTCCCGTGCAAACCCTGCTCTTTCCCCTTGCGATTCTCGCGCTCGCAACCCCTGCGATCGCCGCCGACGCGGTTCCTTTGCCCCGCGCCCACGCCCACAACGACTACCTGCACGAGCGCCCGCTGCACGACGCGCTCGACCACGGCTTTTGCTCGATCGAGGCCGACATCTGGCGCATTGACGACGAACTCCTCGTGGCTCATGACTTTGACGAGCTCGATCCCGAGCGCACTTTTGAGGGGCTCTACCTGAAACCGCTCGCCGAGCGCTGCAAAGCACGCGGCGGCTGGGTCTACGAACCGGGCCGCACGGTGACCCTGCTGATCGATCTCAAAAGCAACGGCGCCGAGCTTTACCCGCTGCTCCGCGAGCAGCTCGCCAAGTACCGCGAACTGTTCGACGACCGCCCGTTCACCACAGGCAGCACGGACGGCGCTACCACGGCCCCGAGCGTCGCCCGCCCCGTGCGCGTGATCCTCAGCGGCGACCGCCCCATCGACCTCGTCGCCGCCGACCCCCGCCGCCTCTGCGGCATCGACGGCCGGCTGCCGGACCTCGAGCGCGACGTCACGCCCGACCTCTACCCGCTGGTCAGCGACAACTGGACCAGCTACTTCACCTGGAGGGGCGAGGGCCCCATGCCCGCCGACCAGCGCGAGAAGCTCCACGGCTATGTTGCCGCCGCCCACGCCAAGGGCATCCACCTCCGCTTCTGGGCGGCGCCCGACACGGAAGCCGTGTGGACGGAACTGCTCGACGCCGGCGTCGACCTCATCGGCGCCGACGACCTGCCGCGGCTGCAACGATTCCTGGATGATCGAAGCGCGGACTAGACGGCGATCGAGCCCGCCCGTCCCATTCCAACTCCTCCGGCTCCCTCCCCTCGGCGGGGAGGGTTGGGGAGGGGGGAAGATGCGGGTACACGCGCCGGTGCGTACATCGCGTTGGATGCTGGCGTTGCTCGTCACCCACGCAAAGTTGCACGCTAGAATCCAGTAGAAATCGGCCGCGCAATCGTGGGCTTTGCACTTAAATTCCAGCTAAACCGCAAGCAATTGGACCATCAACGCTTGATAGCTTCTCGATTTACGTCTTGATTCGAATTGAAGTGCAAAGCCGAAGTGTCCGCCATCCCCTACCGACCGGCCGCTGGGGCGGCTAAACTCGCCAGATTCCCCGCTGCGCGGCGTGCCTTGCCATGATCATCATCCTCAAAGAACACGTCACCGACGAGCAAATCCAGCACGTCGTCCAGAAGGTCGAGCAACTCGGCCTGCAGCCCTCCGTCAGTCGCGGCACCTACCGCACGGTCATCGGCGTCATCGGCGACGAGTCGATCCTCCAGTCGGCGCCCCTGGCGGCTATTCCCGGCGTCTCCGAGGTGATCCCCGTGATGCCGGCCTACAAGCTGGCCAGCAGTCAGGCGCATCCCAAGCCGACGATCGTCGAAGTCGGCAGCGGCGCGAACAAAGTGAAGATCGGCGGCGGCCACCTCGGCATGATCGCCGGCCCCTGCGCCGTCGAGGCCCGCGAGCGGATGCAATCGATCGCCGCCAGCATCAAGGGCGCCGGCGCCAACATCCTCCGCGGCGGCGCGTTCAAACCCCGCACCAGCCCCTACGCCTTTCAGGGCCTCGGCGAGGACGGCCTCAAGATCCTCCGCGACGTCGGCGACGAGCACGGCCTGCCCGTGGTGACCGAGGCCGTCGACCCGCGGCACGTCGAGCTGATCGTCGAGTATGCCGACATGATCCAGCTTGGCGCCCGCAACATGCAGAACTTCGTGCTGCTGACCGAAGTCGGCAAGACGGACAAGCCGGTGCTGCTCAAGCGCGGCATGAGCGCCACGGTGAAGGACTTGCTCATGAGCGCCGAGTACGTGATGGCTCAAGGCAACTCGAACCTTGTGCTGTGCGAACGCGGCGTGAAGGGTTTTGATCCGGCCACCCGCAACTGCTACGACGTCGCCGCCGTGCCGCAAGTGCACGAACTGTCGCACCTGCCGATCATCGTCGACCCCAGCCACGCGACCGGCCGACCCGAGTTGATTCCCTCGTGTGCCTTGGCCGGCGTCGCGGCTGGCGCCGACGGCGTGCACATCGAAGTTCACGACAAGCCCGAAGAAGCGATGAGCGACGGCCCGCAAGCGCTGCTGCCCGACCAGTATGCGGAGCTGATGGCCCAGATTCGCAAACTGGCGGTCGTGATGGGCCAAGAAATTGGATAAGGACCGGAGTGGCCCGCGAAACACGCGAAAGGTCGCGAAAACAAGAATGGGATGCATCGCGTTTTGAAACCTCGCCGCGGCTCAACCAAAGTCGCAACACGTTCATTTCATGTTGTCTTTACTTTCGCGTTATTTCGCGTATTTCGCGGGCAATCTGAATGGGATCATCGGAGCAAGGCATGCGTAAGAAACTGATCGCCGGCAACTGGAAGATGAATACGACGAGCGACAGCGCCGTCGCACTCGCCCGCAGGATCGCCGACGAGTCGCCCGCCTACGGCGCCGTCGATTTGCTGGTCTGCCCGCCGTTCGTGTATCTGCCTGCCGTAAGCCACGCGCTGGCCGCGGGCAGCGTCTTCCTTGGCGCCCAGAACATGTACCACGAGGCCAGCGGAGCGTTCACCGGCGAGATTTCCGCCGCGATGCTCAAGGACGTCGGCGCCACGTTCGTGATTCTGGGTCACAGCGAGCGGCGGCACATTCTGGGCGAGACCGACGCGGCGATCAACAAGAAAACGCTCGCCGCCCATGCCGCGGGGCTCACTCCCATTGTGTGCGTCGGCGAGAAGCTCGAGGAGCGCGAGGCGGGCAAGACGGCTGACGTGATTCGCACCCAGATGGACGGCTCGCTGGCCGGGCTTTCCGCCGAGCAAATGGCGGCCACGGTCATCGCCCACACGGGCTCGTAGGCGATGACC
>CAYSFP010000269.1:0-5686 GCA_964430075.1 uncultured Planctomycetaceae bacterium
CCAGGGCCTTGCGGCCCTGGCTCCATGACGCGGCCCCTCCGGGGCCAAGACGCGTGCGTCGATAGCAGATGCATCATCCTGGCAAGCCGGGGGTCTGTCCGCGCCGCGTTCGTGCAGAACATCAACCCACGTGCGTGCGCGAACCCCGGGCTTGCGCCTGGGGCTGTTGCCCTCCTTTCGCGGCGCGAAGCGCTTCGCCAGAATGCGTCCATGCCCTCCAGCCTCCAGCCTCCAGCCTCCAGCCTGTTTCGCACCAACGTTGCCGACCGCTTGGCGCAGATCGCGGCCCAAATGCCCGACGCCGTCGCCGTCGCGTGCCCGGGGCGCGGCGACGTTGCCGGCCAGAACTCCTACTCCACCTGCACCTTCCGCGAACTCGACGACGATGCCACAGCGCTGGCCCGCGGCATGGTCGACAAGGGCGTCTCGCCGGGCACGCGGCTCGCCCTGCTCGTGCCGCCTAGCATCGAGTTCGTGAAGCTCGTCTTCGCCCTGCTGCGCAGCGGCGCCACGACGATCCTCGTCGACCCCGGCATGGGCCGCGAGCACCTCGTGAACTGTCTCGCCACCGCCGAACCCGAAGGATTCATCGGCGTCGGCAAGGCGCAAGCCGCTCGCGTCCTCTACCGGCAACGATTTCCGCGGGCAACGTTCAACGTCACCGTCGGCCGCCGCTGGTTCTGGCGTGGCACGACCTACCGGCGCCTGCTCGAACGCGGTCGCACCACCGACGAACGCTTGCCGGCAACGCACGCCGACGACCCCGCCGCCATTATCTTCACCTCCGGCAGCACCGGCCCGCCCAAGGGCGTGCTTTACACACACCGCATGTTCGAGACGCAGACGGCCGAAATCCAGCGGCAGTACGACCTGCAGCCCGGCGGCGCCGACCTCGCGTGCTTCGCCCTGTTCGGGTTGTTCAACTCGGCGATGGGCGTCACGACGGTGTTCCCGGACATGAACTTCTCGCGCCCGGCGTCGGCCGATCCGCGCAAGCTGCTCGCTGCGGCGAACGATTGGCGCGTCACGCAGGCGTTCGCATCCCCCGCGGTGTGGGACACGCTCAGCCGCCACTGCGAAGCGACGAGCGAGCGAATCCTCACGCTCCGCAAGGTGTTTTCGTGTGGCGCGCCCGTGCGGCCCGATGTGATCCGCCGCACGCTGGCATGCGTCGCGGCGGGCGCCGAGATGCACACGCCGTATGGCGCGACCGAGGCGCTGCCGGTCGCGACGATTGAAGCCCGCGAAATTCTCGGCGAAACCGCCGCCGCGAGCGCCGCCGGCGCTGGCGTGTGCGTGGGCCGCAAGTTCGATTCGATTGAGTGGCGCGTGATCCGCATGACCGATGAGCCGATTTCCTCGCTTGACGATGTGGAGGAACTCCCTCAAGGCGAGATCGGCGAGCTGATCGTCCGCGGGCCGCAAGTGTCCTCCACGTATCTTCCGGCTCCCTCCCCTCGACGGGGTGGGAGCACCGAGCACGGGCGATCCGAAATCGCCCGAGCGCAGGTGGTACCTGGAGCGAAGCGTTCGGGGAGAGGTGAAGAACGCGGGTACCAGCTTCGCCCCCTCTCCCCAGCCCTCCCCGCCAGGGGGAGGGAGCCGGAGGATGCCTTGAATGCTAACACGCATGCAAAGGTCGCCGACGCCAACGTCACCTGGCATCGCCTGGGCGATGTCGGCTATTTCGATCCCCAGGGTCGCTTTTGGTACTGCGGCCGCAAGGCCCACCGTGTTGAAACGCCCGCCGGCACGCTGTTCACCGAATGCGTCGAGGCCGTGTTCAACGAGCACGCCGCAGTACGCCGCTGTGCACTGGTAGGTCTAGGTTCTCAGGGCAAGCAAATTCCGCTAGTGGTCATCGAAGGCGAATCGTCGCCTCTCAAGGACGCTCGCCAAGGTATGCTCAAAGGCGATGGCGCCCAGTGTTGGCGCCAATTGCAGAACGACCTTAGGTCTCTGGCTGCCGCATGTGGGCTGACAGAGAAAGTTGATAAGTTCCTGCTCATTCCCGAAATTGCGGTGGATACACGGCACAATGCCAAAATCGACCGTGAGTCGGCGACCGCTTGGGCGATGGACGTCATTCAGGACTTCAACCTGCAATCCGAGTATGGCTTGGAAGTGAAGGAACCTGTTTAAGCCCACATCCGCCAGGAGATGCATGAGGCGCTTACCATGGCGGATCAGAGGCTGTGCTGCGGCGCCCCGGCGATGCGTAGCATCGCGGCTGCCTGCTTCCTGAACCCTGAACCCTGCTTCCTGAACCCTGAACCCTGAACCCTCCCCGCCTCCCCATGCACGCCCTTGTCACCGGCGGCGGCGGCTTTCTCGGCCGCTATATCTGCGAGCAGCTCATCGCTCGCGGCGATCGCGTGCGCAGCTTCGGCCGTGGCGCGTATCCCGAACTTGAGGCGATCGGCGTCGAGGTGATCCGCGGCGATGTCGGAGCACGTGACGCTGTTGTGGCGGCATGCAAAGGCATCGACTGCGTGTTCCATACCGCAGCCGTCGCTGGCATTGGGGTAGATAGCGCGGCCTACACCGAGTTCGTCCGCACCAACGCGTGGGGAACGCGGATGGTCCTGTTGGGGTGTCGTGTCCATCGCGTTCCGCGCCTCGTCCACACAAGTAGTCCTAGCG
Organism: uncultured Planctomycetaceae bacterium; assembly: GCA_964430075.1. GTDB lineage: Bacteria > Planctomycetota > Planctomycetia > Pirellulales > Lacipirellulaceae > Lacipirellula. Next base: position 2,644 of record CAYSFP010000269.1, read on the forward strand.
TGACGTTTGCGGGCGTTGACCAATGCGGAACGAATGAGCAAGAGGCAGATGGATGGAAATGGCTTGACGAAAACAGGGCGTTTTACTCTTTGACGAAGTTGGTTGCCGAGAAAGTCGTGTTGCATGCCAACAAGCGCGGCCCGACGCGCACCAGCGCCCTCCGCCCGCACCTCATCTGGGGCCCGCGCGACGCCCACCTCATCCCGCGGCTGATCGACCGCGCCCGCCGCGGCCGCCTGCGCCGCGTTGGCGACGGCACGAACCTCGTCGACGTCTGCTATGTCGAGAACGCCGCCGCCGCGCACCTCGCGGCGGCCGACGCGCTGGCCGATCCCGACTCGCCCGTTGCCGGCCGGGCCTACTACATCTCGCAAGGCGAGCCGGTGAACTGCTGGCAGTGGATCGACGAGGTGCTCGCGCTGGCCGGCCTGCCGCCGGTGAAAAAGTCGATCTCGTTCAAGAACGCCTGGCGTCTCGGCGCCGCGTGCGAGCGCGTGTACCGGCTCCTCCGCCTGCGGGGCGAGCCGCCGATGACGCGGTTTCTCGCCGCGCAGCTCGCCCGCTCGCACTGGTACGACATCAGCGCCGCGCGGCGCGATTTGAACTATAACCCCGCGATTTCCACGGCCGAGGGCATGAAGCGCCTGGCCGCGTGGCTGCGCGAAGGGGTCGCCGTTTGATTGATCACTCCGCCGGCGTCGCCGCCGCTCACAACAGATCGGTGTCCGCATCATCCGCCGGCGGCATGACGACCACCTCCTCCCGCTCGGCCGTCGGCTCCACCGGCCGCAGGTCCTCGGCGGCGTACAGCTTTTCAATCGGCACGCCCTGCTCCGAAATGAGGTACCGCATCTCGTGCAGCCGCGGCTCCCACTGGATGTCGCGGATCACGCCGGTGCGGGGCGTGTTTTTCTGCCCGCGGGACAGCACCTCGACCCACGCGCCGATATCGTATTCGGCCGGCGGCAGCTCCTGCCACAGCGTCCGCTTGACCCGCAGCCGCACGTCGCCGTAGTGCAGCACGACAAAGGGCCCGTGCGTCCCGTCGCGGCGAAACACCCGCGGGCTGGGAATCAATTCGCGGGCCGTCTGCACATCCTCGGGGTGCACCCAGTCGTCGCCGTCTTCGGGCCACCAGGGGTAGAAGCCGTATTTTGGATCGGTCTTGAGGTCCATCGGATCGCCTCACTCGGTCGCAGTCGCAATTCCATCCTAACCCAACGGCGCCGCACAGGCCAAATATCGGCCGAGCCGCCAGCAACCTATACTTGGCGGTCGTTGAATTGCGCCCCAAAAGCGCGCCGCGCTCCCTCGCGCTTCGGACTGGTCGCTTAAGCGACCAGTCCGCCCCTGGTCCACGGCCCTCCACTCCGCGGGCCCGACCAAATTCGCCTTCCAACTCTACGCACCCCATGAAACTCCACGACCTGCTCGCCCATCACGGCATCGTCGCCAACCCCTTCGCCGACGAGGACGCCCAGACCGACCCGGTATTCCAGGGCCGCTGCCGCACGAGCACCTTCCACCCGCAGTGGGACAAGATCTACGGCGACCCGACCAGCCCCGCCACGTCGATCGTGTTTGGCGAGAAGGGCGCCGGCAAAACGGCGCTCCGCCTCCAAATGGCCGCCCAGATTGAAGACCACAACGCGAAAAACTCCGGCGGCCGGCTGTTCATCATCGAATACGACGATTTCAACCCGTTTCTCGACCGCTTCGCCGACCGCCTCAGCAGCCGCAAACGCCGCAACCCCGCCAAGGTGCTCTCGGAGTGGAAACTGTGGGATCACATGGACGCGATCCTCTCGCTCGGCGTGACCAGCGTCGTCGATCGCCTGCTCGAAGCATCGCAACCCAGCGGCTTGGCGAGCAACACGCTGCCGATCGACGCGGCCAAGCGACTCGACAGATTCCAAAAGCGCGACTTGTTGCTGCTCGCCGCGTGCTACGACAACTCGCTGACCGAAACCTTCCAGTCGCGCTGGCATCGTCTGCGGCGCAAGATCGGCTACTGGCCCTGGCAGAACTGGGCCATCCGGCTGCTCGGCGTCGTGGTCACGGCCGCCACCCTGGGCGTCATCGCTTACAACCGCCAGTGGACCTGGTTCACGACCGTCTGGCCCTGGCTGATCATGGCCCTGGGCTGGGCGCCCTGGATCGCGCAGATGGTCCGCTGGGTTCCCCAGGCCTGGGGCGTCTCGCGCAACATGCGCTCGGTCAACCGCGAAGGCCACCCGCTGCGGCAGGTTCTCATGCACTTCTCGGCCCGCGACATCAACGGCCAGCCGCTCCCTGGCAAGGAGCGGACCGACGACCGCTACGAGCTGCTCTACAAGTTCCAGAGCCTCCTGAAAGCGTTCGGCTTCTCGGGCATCATCGTGCTGGTCGACCGCGTCGACGAGCCGCATCTGATGAACGGCTCCCTCGACAACATGAAAGGACTCGTATGGTCGATGCTCGACAACAAATTCCTCAAACAGCCCGGTTTGGGACTGAAACTGTTGCTGCCGATCGAACTGGCCGGGTACGTCGAGAAAGAAGATCGCGACTTTTACCAACGCGCCCGGCTGGACAAACAGAACATGGTCCCGTCGCTCGAGTGGACGGGCCAGTCGCTATACGACCTGGCCAATGCTCGCGTGGCCGCCTGCGGCGCCCGCGGGGCCACGCCGCAGCTGCGCGACCTGTTCGACGACTCGATCACGGATACCCGGCTGGTCGACGCCTTCGCCAGCCTCCGCGTGCCGCGGCATCTGTTCAAATTCCTGTATCGCACGCTGGCGGCGCACTGCCAGCAGTACGTCGACACGGCGCCTCAATGGAGGGTCTCGCCCACAACGTTCGAATCACAGCTAGCACTGGCCCGCCGCGACCAGCAAGCGGTCGACCGCGGCCTGGGACCGTAGGGTGCGTGAAACGCACCATCCCCTATCCCTTGAAATCGCGATGCCGGGACGGCGATGCTCATGGTGCGTTGCACGCACCCTAGGGTGCAAGTCGCACTTTGTATTTTATGCGGCGGTTTGATAGCAGCGGTAAGGGA
>CAYSFP010000270.1:0-5629 GCA_964430075.1 uncultured Planctomycetaceae bacterium
AACTACAAAAGACAAACCGCGTAATAGGTTACGAAAATTCAAGTGCCATTCGGAGAGCGCGACCAGATGGTCGCCCGCCTGGGCGAAGCCGCCAGCAAAGCGCCCGAAGAATTTCGCGGCGGCGTGCCGCAGATGCTGATGCTGATGAACGGAACCGTCATTGCCGAGGCGGTCGATCTCGAGTCGAGCCGCACGCTGCGCGCCGTGGTCGAGGCGCCGTTTCTCGACGACGCGGAGAAGCTGGACGTCCTGTTCCTCGCGACGCTCACCCGCCATCCCACCGCTGCGGAACGGCAGCACCTCGAGCAGCATGTCGCCCAGGCGGCCGGGGCGTTGGGCGGGAAGGCAACGGCATACGCGGAAATCCTGTGGGCGCTTGTCAATGGTCCGGAGTTCGTGCTGCTCCGTTGAACGAGGCCACGCGGCGAGAGGCCCACGCGCCGTTCACCAAGCAATCGAAGGATGATGTTTATGGCGGGCGACATTCATTCGGTCGGTTTTAGCCGTCGCGACCTGCTGCGCAGCGCCGTGGGCGCGGCGCTGGGGGTCTCCTGGTCGGGCTGGTTCCCGGCGCTGTCCCGCGCCGCCGCGTCGGCTCGGTCGGGCCGGGCGTGCATATTGCTCTGGATGAACGGCGGCCCCAGTCAGACCGACACGTTCGATCCCAAGCCCGGCCACGCCAACGGCGGCCCCATCAAGGCGATCTCGACGTCGGTCCCCGGTCTCCAGATCAGCGAGTATCTCCCCGGGCTCGCGCGGGAGATGAACGACCTGGCGATCATTCGCAGCATGACCTCCCGCGAGGGCGATCACGGCCGCGCGAGCGACCTGATGCTCACGGGCTTTCGCCCGCAGCCGGGCACGGACTATCCGAGCCTGGGGTCGCTCCTGTCCCAGGAGCTGGGCGACCCGGCGAGCGAGCTGCCGAACTACATCAGCCTCTCGCCGTCGCGTTTCGGCCAGGCGGGGGGCCCCGGGTTCCTGGGCCCCAGCCATGCGCCGCTGGTGGTCACCGGCGACAGCGACGACCCGCGCGCCCGCGCCAATCTCGTCATCGAAAACCTCGCGCCGCCGGCGGGCGTCGACGCGCCGGCCCTGCGCAACCGGTTTCAGTTGCTGAGCGCCATGGAGTCGGAGTTCGCCGGGCGCTACCGCAGCGAGGCAAGCCGCGTGCATTGGGCGAACGTCGAGCGCGCCGCGCGGATGATCGAGTCGCAGGCCAAGCAAGCGTTCGAGCTGGAGGAAGAACCGCTAGAAGTGCGCGAAGCGTACGGCCGCAATCGGTTTGGCCAGGGCTGCCTGCTGGCGCGGCGGCTGGTGGAGCGCGGGGTGTCGTTCGTCGAGGTGACGCTCGCCGGCGCGCCGGGCGCGGCGGTCGGCTGGGACACGCACGCGGACAATTTCAACACGGTGCGCGCGTTGTGCGAAGTGCTCGACCCCGCTTGGTCGACGCTCATGCGCGATCTTCGCGAGCGGGGGCTGCTCAACACGACGCTGGTGGTGTGGATGGGCGAGTTCGGCCGCACGCCGCAGATCAATCCCACGACCGGCCGCGACCACTTCCCCAATGCATGGTCGACCGTGCTGGGCGGCGCCGGCATCAAAGGCGGCCAGGCGATCGGCGACACCGGACCCGATGGCGCGGCCGTCGTCGATCGGCCGGTCACCGTGCCGGAGTTTTACGCGACGATCTGTGCCGCGCTGGGCGTCGACCACGAGAAGGACAACTACACGCCCGAGGGACGCCCCATCGGGATCGTCGACGAAGGCGGACGGCCCATTGGCGAGCTGGTCGGATAACGACAGAGGCGATCGGTGACGCGAAATCGCAACAACTTGCAAAGCCCCGTGCGTGCCACTGCTGGCTCGTCCAGCAGTGGGCCGTGGGCGCCCGCTTCGCACTGCTGGCAAGCCAGCAGTGGCACGCTTATCAGTGGCACGCTTCTTGTCGCGTTATCGTTCGCTACGGCCGCACTCGGCCAGGCCGACATCGCCGGAGAACGTCGTTCTAAGTCCGACGCCGACGTGCGCCATGTCGTGCTCATGCTGGAGCGCGCCCCGCTTCACCTGCGCTTGCGCATCCAGATCGGCGGCCAGTCGCTGACCGCCGCGCGCCGCGAGTTCCTCCGCCGACTGATGCAGCAGCTCGACGTCGATGAGAACGGCCTGGTGAGCCGCGCCGAAGCCGAGCGCTCGCCGCTGTTGCGGCAGGCGGGACCCGCGCCGGAGTCCGCGTTTCTCGAATCGCTCGCAACGGATCAATCCGGGGCCCACGTCGACCTGGAAGAAACCGTCACCCGCGTCGCGGGCGAGACGATGACCTATCGCCAAGAGGACTCCGCGTCGCAGAGCGATGAATCCGTCTTCGAGCTGCTCGACGAGGATGGCTCCGGGGTGATCGATGGGGACGAAATGGCAACGGCCGCCGACCGGCTCCGCGAGCTTGACGCCGACCACGATCATTGCGTGGGCTACGACGAGGTCCAACCGCCGCCGGAGGAGCCGCCGCAGGGCGTCCTCCTGACCGCAACGGCGCCGCAGCAGCCGCCCGCCGCACGAGCAACGTTCTCGGAGCTCGTGCGCGACACGCGCGATCCGCTGCTCGCGCGCCGCCTGCTCCGCAAGTACGATCGCGACTTCGACGGTCGGCTTTCCGGCTCGGAGCTCCGCTGGAGCCCGGAGCGCATTGCGCAGATCGACGGCAACCAGGACGGCGGCCTTTCGGTCGCCGAGCTGCGCGACATCGCGAACTCGGAGGTCGACCTCGCGCTCGACGTCGACCTGCTGCCCGGCGATACGCGCCAGCCGCGGTTGATCGTGACGGACGACGGGAGCCGCGGCGTCGAGGTCACCGCCGCCGGCAGCATGGTTCACGTGCGGTTCGACGACGCGACGGTCACGTTCTCCTGCCTCGACGCCGACCCCATCGCCGAGGCGCTCGCCAGCGGCCGACGCCGCTTCAACCAGCTCGACGCCGACGGCAACGGGTATCTCGACGCCGTCGAAGTGCAAAGCGACGTCCGCCTCCGCCGCGGCCTGTTCGACGCGATCGACGCCGACGGCGACGGCAAGCTCTTCAGTCAGGAGCTCGAAGCGTACATCCGCGATTGCGGGGAACCGGCGGCCATGACGTGCCGACTCAACGTGCACGACACGGGCAGCGGCTTTTACCAGCGGCTGGACGTCAACAGCGACGGCCGGATTTCCGAGCGCGAGCTGCGCAACTTGGAGCAGTCGCTCGCTCGACTCGACCGCGACGAGCAACCGGGCGTGACGCTGGAAGAACCCACGCGGCACTTTCACGTCGAATTCGTTCGCGGCGGCTATCGCCTGTTCGGGCCGACCGAAACGATCGCCGCGCAGCTCCCCACGTTCCAGCGCGGCATTCGCACGGGGCCGATCTGGTTTCAGCGGATGGATCGCAACAACGACGGCGATTTGACCTGGGAGGAATTCCTCGGCCACCGCGAGGATTTTCACGAAATCGATGCGGATGGCGACGGCCTCATCGATGCGCACGAAGCGGAACAAGCCACCACGGATTAACGACGCGACCCCGGCACGAATCAACGAGAGGCCCGTGATGCACGACGCCGCAGCGCCCGTACGGGGCGAGACCAGTGACGACGCTTCCCGCGCCAGCGCCAACGGCGCACCCGACGACGACGTCGCCGTCGTCAAGCGGCTGCGCGACGCCCAGGAGCGCGTGAAGCGCGAAGTGGCCAGGGTGGTCGTCGGGCAGGAGGAAATCATCGAATCGCTGCTGATCGGCTTGTTGTGCCGCGGCCACATCCTGCTGTTCGGCGTGCCCGGGCTGGGCAAGACGCTCATGGGCCGCACGCTCGCCCGCACGTTGGAGATGGACTTCCGCCGCATTCAGTTCACGCCCGACCTGATGCCGTCGGACATCACCGGCGCCGACGTGCTGGAAGAGGAGGCCGACGGCCGTTACAGCGTCAAGTTCATGCGCGGCCCGGTGTTCACCAATTTCCTGTTGGCGGACGAAATCAATCGCACGCCGCCCAAGACCCAGGCGGCGCTGCTGCAGGCCATGCAGGAGTGCGAAGTGACTGTCGGCCGCGAGACCTACCCGCTGGAGCCGCCGTTCTTCGTGGTCGCGACGCAGAACCCCATCGAAATGGAGGGCACCTATCCGCTGCCCGAGGCGCAGCTCGACCGCTTCATGTTCAACCTCCGCGTCCGCTATCCGACGCTGGACGAGGAAGTGGCCATCGTCAAAGGCACCACCAGCCTGCACGCTGCCGAGGCCGGCGCCGTGCTGTCGCACCGCGATGTGATTCGCCTGCAGGACCTGGTGCGCGGCGTGCCGATCGCCGACGGCGTCATTCGCTACGCGGCCTCGCTGGTCGCGGCCACGCGGCCGGGCGAAGGGCGCCCGCTGGAGGGGATTCACCACTATATCTCCTATGGCGCGAGCCCCCGCGCCTCGCAGTTCCTGGTGCTCGGCGCCAAGGCGCGGGCCGTGCTGTCCGGCCGCTACCACGTCGACTTCGCCGATATCCAGGCGCTGGCGCACGCAGTGCTGCGCCACCGGCTGGTGCTCAACTTCCACGCCCGGGCGGAGAACCTCGACGCCGATGCGCTGATCAACCGCCTGCTCGCGGCGATCCCCGAGGAGGCCACGCCGTGACGCCGGTCCGCGACGCGCGACGCCCCGTCGACCCCGCGTTCTTTTCCAAGCTCGACAATCTCGAGCTGCGGGCCCGCTCGGTCGTCGAGGGATTTCTCCAGGGCCTGCACCGCAGTCCCTTCCACGGCTACAGCGTCGAGTTCGCGTCGCATCGCGAGTACGCCCCCGGCGACGATCTGCGGCACGTGAACTGGAAACTCTTCGCCCGCAGTAAGCGACTGTATGTGAAGGAGTACGACGCCGAAACGAACATGAATCTTTACCTGCTGCTGGACGTCAGCGGGTCGATGCAGTGCGCCAGCCGGGGGCTCAGCAAGCTCGAGTACGGCAGCACGCTGGCCGCGGCGCTGGCCTATCTGGCGCTGCGGCAGCGCGACGCGGTGGGCGTCACGCTGCTGGCCGACCGGGTGCGGGCGAGCGTCCCGCCCAGCTCCAAGCCCCAACAGCTCGACAACATCCTGATGACGATCGCCGGCGCGCACGAGCGGCCGCGGTCCGACGCCGTGCGCGCGTTCCACCCCGCGGCGAACTCGCGCGGCATCGCGGGCTGGTCGTGATCATCAGCGACTTGATGGACGACGTGGACGCTTTGGTGGAAGGCATCGAGCACTTGCGATTTCGCCGCCACGAGGTCGTAGTGTTCCATGTGCTCGATCCGCTCGAGCGCGACCTGGATCTCAACGGCAGCGTGCGATTTCGCGACCTGGAGACGCAGGACGACGTGGTCGTCCGCGTCGAAGGAATTCGCGACGAGTACCTGCGCGCCGTCAACCAGTGGCGGGCCGCCCTGGAAGCGGAATGCCGCGAGCGGCTCGTCGACCGCATCGAGCTTGCCACGGACGAGCCGCTGGATCGGGCGCTGGTGAATTATCTGGTGCGGAGAAGTCAGTTGGTTTTGTGAGGTCGGGAGTCAGGGGTCAGGAGTCAGGGGCAGCCCTTTAAAGCTGTCATAGCTAGCAGCGTTGAGGGGGGCTGATC
>CAYSFP010000271.1:0-5615 GCA_964430075.1 uncultured Planctomycetaceae bacterium
TCCTGGCTACACGACTTGGCCCCTACGGGGCCCGATAGCACTTGCATCATCCTGTCTCCGCCAGGGGGAGGGAGCCGGAGGATTCCTCTAGGGGCAGACCCTACCCGATGCGGCTGTTGTCGATCAATCGCGTTCGGCCCACGCGGGCGGCGATTGCAATCGTCGTCGGGCCGTCGATCGTCGTGACGGAGTCGACCGTGCCGTCGCGGACGATCGCGATGTACTCGACCTCGACGCCGCCGACTTCGGCAATCGCTGCTAGCATCTTACGCCTTATTGCGTCGGCAGATGATTCCCCCGCGGCAGAGGCCTCTTCAGCCACGTGAAGCGCACGCGACAGGGAGAGCGCACGTCGCCGCTCGTCGGGCGCGAGGTAAGCGTTCCGCGAGCTCAGCGCCAGGCCGTCGCTGTCGCGGACAATCGGACCCACCTCGATCGCCGTCGGCACGTGGAAATCTACCGCCAGGCGCTTGATCACGAGCGTTTGCTGGTAGTCCTTGCGGCCGAAGTACGCGCGGTCGGCGGGCACGAGCTGAAACAGCTTGAGGACCACCGTGGCGACGCCGCGGAAGTGACCGGGCCGCGCGGCGCCCTCCCACGGGGCGGCCACGGCCCCGACGTCGACGAACGAATCGAACCCCGGCGGGTAGATTTCTGCGGGCGCCGGCACGAACGCCCAATCGCAGCCGCGACTGGCGAGCAACTCGAGATCGCGCTCCAAGGGGCGCGGATAGCGCTCGAAATCCTCGCCGGCGCCGAACTGCGTGGGGTTCACGAAGATGCTCGCCGCCACGCGGTCGCACTGGGCGCGGGCGGCGTCGATGAGCGACAAATGCCCCTCGTGCAGGGCGCCCATCGTGGGGACGAAGCCGACCGTCTCTCCGGCCGCCTGAGCGGCGCGGACGAGGCGCAGCATCTCCGCCCCGCGTTCGATCTGCTGGAGTTGACGGCTGACGATCGACGACACGCTTTTCCGCCTGGCGACACGCCGAATGTTGGAGGTCGAGCGCGGTGGTCAGGCGTCGCCGCGCGGCGATGCGAGCTCGGGCCACGCCGACGCGAGGGCCGCCTGCGCGTCGCCCGCCAGGGGCTCAAGGCCGGCCTCGTCGAGCCAGACGATCGGCCCGACGGCCGGCAGGTGCAGTATTCTACGCATGTCCCGCCGGTCGCTGCCAGTTGGCGCGACGGCGAGAATCAGGCCGCGGAGCGGGTCGCCAGGGGCATACTCGTCAACAGGGATTCCACGACCCATCGAAGCCAATCGCGTCCGGAGACGCTCGGCAAGCTTGCGGGCCGTCTCGGCCTCGGCCGCCGCGACGCGCACCGCGCGCGGGCCGTGGCTGATGTGATTGGCCAGCGCGGCAAGCGTCCAGCCGCACCCGGGGGGCGCCATCCAGGGCGCAACCTCGGCGGCCGGCTGCAACACAAAATGGCGGTAGTGCATCCGCGGGTGCGGCAGTTCCAGCCGGTCGGCGTGGAGTTCGACGCCGTCGACCATCAGCAAATCGAGGTCGAGCGTCCGCGCCGCCCAGCGCTCGGAGCGCACGCGGCCGACGACGGTTTCAATGCGCTGCAGTTCGTCCAAGAGTGCAACGGGCTCGAGCGTCGAGGATGCTAGCACGGCGCCGTTGAGGAACGTCCCCTGGGCGCCAGGTCCGCCAATGGGCGGCGTTTCGTGCCACGAACTGCGAGCCAGCAGTCGCGTCTGCGGCAGGTTGGCCAGTTGGGCAAGTGCAGCCCGGAGGTGCGCGGCGCGATCGCCGAGATTCGATCCCAGGGCGATCAGCGCGTGTGGCATAACAAGTCGCCGCGGACGAGCGAATGCGCTGGCGCCGTTGGCTGCGCATGCTTCCCAATTTAGCATTTAGCCGCCGAGCTTGCTCGGCGCGCCGCGCGGGGCAAGCGAGCACGGTTCAATGTCTCGTGGGGGAACACGCGGCGCGCGAAAGTAGGAAAAAACATGGGAGGGGCATCCAGGCACGCGACAATCAAAAATCATCGCCGACTGTCGATCCGCTCAGTCGTCGCCCCCCAAAATTCGCAAGAATTGGGCGCACACCGCGACCGCCGATGAAATGCGCGCAGTGCAGGGCTCTGTTCCGCCAATCCAGCACACGCGACGAACTCCTCGCCGGTGTGCTGATGTTCGACTCGCTCGATGGGCATCCTTAGTTGTTTCAGTCGCCGCGCGCGTGCCTCCTCGCACGCACGCTTCGACGGGGGGGCGAGCGCGCACCGCGATCGTCCTGGTCGTCTTGGCCGAAGGCAACCGCCGCCAGCGTCGCCGTCGGAGACCTGCCGCCAACGCGGCTCGGCGTCAAAGGTGATCGAGGCGCGCCGCACCGGTTCGCATGCGCGTCGCGAGGAGAGTTGAAGAACCAACTAACCAGCTCAACCTTGGGCCATTTTGCGAATGTGCTGCGCGGTGTCAAGCAAGTTTTTTGCGACGCGACATCTTGTGGCGCCGAACCGCGCGCGATCAATCGCGCGGCGCTACTCCGTTAGGGGAATTGACAAGATTACCGTGGGGCGAATCGCGCGAGAACCGTGGAGAATTGAACCACGAAAGACGCGAAAGGCACGAAAAAGAAAAAGAGGGTGAATGAGTCGATTAACGCGGCCGGCGGTCGATGCTTCCCGGCGACTCGCACCAGCCGTGAGCTTTACGTGTTCTTACTTCTTTCGTGCTTTTCGTGCCTTTCGCGGTTATCCTCCGCACTGAACGCGATGGGAGCGCGCCGCACGCGGAGCGCTCCCGTGTGATAGAATCGCAGCGGCCGTTGCCATGGTTCCCCGGACTCTGGAGCGAAAGAGCGCATGCCGTCGTCCGCTTCGTTTGACAAGTTGCGCGTTGCCGCATTCGAGAGCCGCCGGGCCGAGGAAACCGCGCGGATGATCGAGCGCTTCGGCGGCAGGGCCCTGGTGAGCCCCTCGATGCGCGAGGCGCCGGTCGAGTCCGATCGAGCCGTCGTCGATTTCGCCAATCGGCTCATCACCGGCCAGATTGACGCGGTGATCCTGCTCACCGGCGTCGGCACGCGCGAGATGCTGGCCCGCGTGGAGCGGCGCGTCGATCGGCAGCGGTTCCTGAACGCCCTCTGCGACGTGAAGACGCTGCTCCGCGGTCCGAAGCCGCTGGCGGTGTTCAAGGAGCTGGGCATCACGCCCACGGCGGTCGCCCCGGAGCCCAACACGTGGCGGGAAGTGCTGGCGACGATTGACGCGAAGCTGCCCGTTGCCAATCAGACGGTCGCCGTGCAGGAGTATGGGTTGCCGAATGTGAGCCTGACTGCGGGGCTGGAAGCGCGCGGCGCCGCGGTCGAGTCGTTCAAGGTGTACCGCTGGGACTTGCCCGAGGACACGGGCCCCTTGCGGGCGAACATCGAGCGGCTCGCGGCGGGGGACATCGACGTGGCGCTGTTTACCTCCGCCCAGCAGGCGGTGCACTTGTTGAAAGTGGCCAGCGAGATGGAGTGCGAAGCGGCGGTGCGCGAGGGGCTGGCGCGCACGGTCGTGGCGTCGGTCGGCCCGACGACCAGCGAGATGCTGCGCGAGCTGGAGCTGCCCGTCGACTTCGAGCCCTCGCACCCCAAGCTGGGGCATCTGGTTGCCGAGGCGGCGGCGAGCGTCCACGAGCTGCTGGCGCGCAAGCGCGGATCGTCGAGCGGGGCCAGCGGCGCGACGCTTCGCACGCCCGCTCCCGCCGCGGGGGCGCCGCAGCCCGCGTGGCACGACAGCCCGTTCTTGCGGGCCTGCCGGCGCGAGAGCGTGCCGTACACGCCGATCTGGCTCATGCGACAGGCCGGCCGGTACATGCCCGAGTACCGCGCGGTGCGCGAGAAGACCACCTTCCTCGAACTGTGCAAGAACCCGCGACTGTCCAGCGAGGTGATGTGCACGGCGGTCGAGCGGCTGGGCGTCGACGCGGCGATCATCTTCTCGGACCTCCTGCCGATCCTCGAGCCGATGGGGTTCGAGCTGGAGTTCGCCGCCGGCGAAGGCCCGGTGATTCACAACCCCGTGCGCGAGGCGGGCGACGTCGACCGCGTGGCCGAGCTGGAAAGCGTCGACTCGCTCGATTTCGTGTTCGACACCGTGGCGCAGACGCGGCGAGATTTACCGGAGCACATCCCGCTGATTGGGTTTGCCGGGGCGCCGTTCACGTTGGCGAGCTACGCCATCGAGGGCGGCTCGAGCCGCAGCTTTCTGCACACCAAGACGCTGATGTACCGCGCGCCCGACGCGTGGCGCGAGCTGATGGAACGGCTGTCCCGCACGGTGCTGCGGTATCTCAACGGCCAGATTGCCGCCGGCGCCCAGGCGGTGCAGTTGTTCGATAGTTGGGTCGGCTGCCTGAGCCCCGCGGATTACCGCGCGTATGTGCTACCGTACGTGCAGCTTATCGCCGGGGGCCTGGCACGCGGGGCGCCGCTGATTCACTTCGGCACGGGCAATCCGGCGCTCTTGCCGTTGATGGCCGAGGCGGGCGGGCAGGTGATCGGGCTGGACTGGCGCGTCGACCTGGCCGACGGTTGGGCGGCGGTGGGACACGATCGGGCCGTGCAGGGAAACCTTGACCCGATGGTGCTGCTCGCCGACCGCGAGAAGATCGCGGCAGAGGCCCGCGCGGTGCTGGCCGCGGCGGCGGGGCGCTCCGGGCACATCTTCAATCTGGGCCACGGCGTGCTGCAGCAGACGCCGGTGGACAATGTGCGGGCACTGGTCCAGATCGTGCATGAGGCGAGTGCGCGGTGAGTCCCGTCGCCTTGAGCGCCGCTGTCGAATCTGCGCACCACCTCGACAAACGATGCGATCTGCTACGCGATCAGATCATCGAACACGATGTTGCTTAACTGCGGATCGAGGTAGTAAATGCCGTAGCTTTCTAACGTCGCCAAGAGTTGGCACACTTCCGGCCAATGGTGGCCGAACAATTCCTGCCCCCTGCGTCTTGGTCCTGGAGCACTTCCTGCGAGAAGTCGGGCGGGCGGTCGATGGGGACCTTGGCAAAATCGATGACATAGGGCGTGTTGGTGACGATCTGCATTTCGACGATCCAGAGGTCATCGTTGAAATCGATGAGACGCGGTACCCAAAAGTGGTCGATCTTTTCCGTCAATCCGTATTCGCGAAACCTGAGATAGCAGTCCCGCTCGTTGTAGTAGCCGCCGATTCGTTCAAATGCTTTAATGGCGGTGTCGCGGCTTGACCGCCACACCGCCCCGTCGGTGCCCTGGCCGAGCGGGCTGGCCATTTGCAGCCCTGTGTTGGACAATTGCGTGTACTTGACTGCACGCTGATACTGACTGGATCGATCCATGGGAATTCATCGAGAAGGCGGATATTCTGCTACTGTTGAAGCGTATCTGCTTGTCGGCGAGGATCGCTATGCGCTGGCGAAAACCGCCCACGACGAAGTCGTTGTCGCCGAGCCGTGTGAACTGCCGCCAGGTTGCGAGGCGAAACTTGTGGTCATTGTGGACGGCAATAAGTCCTCGCGGGCGATTGTCCTTGATGCAGGGATTGCGCGTGGAAAGTCAAGCGCGCGCTATTCTGAGGCTGTGCGATAGCCCACGACTTTCGGACAGTGGCGGGAGATTGACTTACGCCGCTAG
>CAYSFP010000272.1:0-5269 GCA_964430075.1 uncultured Planctomycetaceae bacterium
AGGAAGAAGGCGGCCGTCACACGCCGTTCTTCAACGGGTATCGTCCGCAGTTCTACTTCCGCACGACCGATGTGACGGGTACCGCGAACCTGGTGGGCGAGGCCGAGATGTGCATGCCGGGCGACAACGCGCGGCTGAGCGTGGAGCTGATGAAGCCGATCGCCATGGACGACGGCGTGCGGTTCGCCATCCGCGAGGGCGGCAAGACCGTGGGCTCGGGCGTGGTGACGAAGATTGTGGAGTAAATGACGAAATCAGAATGACGAATGACGAATGACAGACTGGCGAACGGCGGCGTCCTACGATGCTTCTCCCCTTCGTCATTCGGAATTCGTCATTCAATCATTCGCCCAGGGGCGTAGCTCAATTGGCAGAGCACCGGTCTCCAAAACCGGGGGTTGCGAGTTCGATCCCCGCCGCCCCTGCTGGAAGGGGCTGTCGGCTATCAGCTTTCGGCTGTCGGCCAGAACGGAAACTCAACTCTGGCCGATAGCCGATAGCCGATAGCTCAGTTCGCAACGAATTCGCGGTTTGCAGTTTAGTTAGTATTGGAACCCCACCCGTGGCAGAGCTCATACAGGGAATGTTCACGACTTCGCGTTACAAGCGGAGTCAGGGCAGGATCGCCCGGCAGATGACGTTCTTCGCCATTCTGTCCGTCTTCGCGGTGGCGGCGTGGCGGATGAGCGATGCGACGATGGCCGGCACGTGGGCCGCCGTCATGCCGACGGCGCTCGAGCGGGCGATCTCGCCGGCGATCGTTGGTCGGTACATCGCGCCGGTGGCGCTGCTGGCCTTGGGGGCGTGGCTGGGTTTTCGGATCGTGAACCTCCCGCGGTTCGCCGATTTTTTGATTTCGGTGGAAGCGGAAATGAACAAGGTGTCGTGGCCCAGCCGCGGCGAACTGTATCGGGCGTCGCTCGTGGTGATCGTCGTCATTTTCCTGCTGACGGCGATCCTATTCACGTACGACCTCGTGCTCAAATACGTCGTCGGCATCCTGTTGGGTGGCGGTTGAGCAACAGGGTCCTTTGTCAGTGGTCCGTTGCCAAGGGCAGCGACCGGCGGGGCTCGATTTCGATGACTAGCAAACTGACCACGGACGACTGACCACGGGCAAAATAATCGCAGTGAGCGACGATCCTCAAAAAGTGGCTGACCAGGATACGCCCCACGACGCCGCGCCGGCGGCCGCGGAGTCGGCTGGCGCTCCGCGCGCAGACACGACCCTGGGAGACAACGGCCGGGCACAAGACCAGGCCCCCGCGAGCGCGTCGGAGTCGGTCGTCAAGGGCGTGGCGCCGGAACCTGCGGAGCCGCAGCCGGTCGAAGCGGCGGCAACGTCTGGCGGCGAGGAGGATCTCGGCGACGAGGCGGAGGTGATTCCGGTCAGCGCCGCGCCGCTGTCGCGTCCGGCCGCCGCGGCGAGCGAGGCCGAGCAGGCCGCCATGGCGGCCAAAAAGGCCGAGGCCGCCGGGGACATCGAGTTCAAGCACTACATCCTCAAGGTCCAGTCGAACCGCGAGAAGTCGATCGCCGCCGCCCTGCAGCGCAAGGTTCGGGTCGAGGGCCTCGACAAGTACTTCGATAAGGACGAGGACGGCAAGCCCTGGGTCAAGGTGCCTGAGGAGAAGGTCACCGAGTTCAAGGCGGGCAAGAAGAAGATCGTCAGCCGCAAGCTGTATCCCGGCTACATCGTCGTGAAGATGCACATCACGGACGAAACGTGGTTTGCCGTGCGGGAGACTTCGGGAATTGGCGACTTCACGGGGGCCGGCGGCAAGCCGTCGCCGATGCTCGCTCACGAGGTGGCCCGCATCGAGCAGAGCGAGGAAGAGGAATCGACCGACGCGCCGAAGCTGGACATCAAGTTCGCCGCGGGCGACCGGGTGAAGGTGAAGGACGGCACGTTCGAAGGGTTCGAGGGCGACGTCGCGTCGATCGACCCGCAGAGCGGCAAGGTGTCGGTGATGATCAACATTTTCGGCCGCAGCACGCCGGTCGAGTTGGAATATTGGCAGGTGGAAAGCGTGTAACGCATTTCCACCATAAAGCCGCGACCGCTGGTCGCGGACTGGTCGCTTAAGCGACCAGTCCGTAGCACATTGGGCGCGGCATTCGAACACACTCGGGCAATCGATCACACTCGGATTCGATCATGGCAAAGCAGATGGTAGGTCAGGCGAAGTTCCAAATCCCCGGCGGGCAGGCGACGCCCGCGCCGCCGGTGGGCACCTCGCTGGGTAAGTTCGGCATCAACCTCGGCCAGTTCGTGCAGCAGTTCAACGACCGCACGAAGGAAGCCGGCGGCATGATGATTCCGGTCGTGGTCAGCGTGTACAACGACCGCTCGTTCGACTTTTACACCAAGAGCCCGCCGGCGGCCGTGCTGCTGAAGAAGGTGGCAGGGCTGGCCAAGGGCTCGGGCGTGCCGAACAAGGAGAAGGTGGGCAAGGTGACGCGGGCGCAGCTCGCGGACATTGCCAATACGAAGATGGCCGACCTGAACGCCCGCGACGTGGATCACGCGGTGCGGATGATCGAGGGGACGGCGCGCTCGATGGGGTTGGTGGTGGAAGGCTAAGAGGGCGATCGGCGATCGGCTCTCAGTTATCGGCCAGAGGGATGGTTTTATCCGTTCTGGCCGATAGCCGACAGCCGATAGCTGACAACCAAGACATAACTTGTGGAAGGTGCGCCGACGCGCACCGCGATACCACACGAGGTACACATGGCAGTTGTTGCAAACAGTAAGCGCATGAAGGCCGGCGTGCAGAAGCGGCCGGCGGCGGCGCTGTCCGTGCCCGAGGCGGTTGCGGCGCTCAAGAAGTTTCCCGCCCCGAAGTTCGACCAGACGGTCGACATTGCGTTTCGGCTGGGCGTCGATCCGGCTCACGCGGACCAGATCGTCCGCGGGGCGATCGTGCTGCCGCACGGCATCGGCAAGACGCTGCGAGTGGTGGTGTTCGCCAAGGGCGCCCAAGCGGAGGCGGCCAAGGCGGCGGGCGCCGACTACGTGGGCGAAGAGGACCTGGCGCAGAAGATTCAGGGCGGGTGGACCGACTTCGACGCGTGCATCGCGTCGCCCGACATGATGAAGGTGGTGGGCCCGCTTGGCAAAGTGCTGGGTCCCCGCGGCCTGATGCCCTCGCCCCGGGCCGGCACGGTGACGCCGGACGTGGCCAAGACCGTGGGCGAGTACAAGGCGGGCAAGGTTGAGTTCCGCAACGACAAGGCGGGCAACATCCACGGGCCGGTCGGCAAGCTGAGCTTCGACGACCAGAAGCTGGTGGAGAACATTCAAGCGTTTGTCGATCGGATCGCGTCGCTGAAGCCCTCCTCGGTGAAGGGGCAGTATATCAAGAGCGCGCACGTGAGCGCGGCGATGAGCCCGAGCGTGCGGTTGGCGATTTGACGTCACGCGCCGGGGTCGGGGACGACCAAATATCGAGGTCGAGGACGACCCGGCTCGCACGTGTGTCGAAAAAAAGCGGTCTGAGTCATTCCGACCTCCAGTCTACGGCCTCCAGCCTCCAGTCTGATTCATGAGCAAGTACCTGAAAAATCTGATTTCCGACGACTTGAAGAAGCGGCTCGACGGCGTCGAGGATCTGCTGGTCGTCGACGTGATGGGCATCGATTCGGGCAAGACGGTCGCCCTGCGGAAGGAGCTGCGGCAGCAGAAGGTCAATCTGCTGGTCGTGAAAAAGAGCATGGCCAAGCGGGCGACCGAAGGGACGGTGCTGGCCCCGGCGTTTGAAGGCGTCGAAGGCTCGGCGGCCGTCGTGTGGGGCGCCGAGGACATCGTGTCGCTGGCCAAGGTCGTGTCGAAGCTGATCGACGGCCGGCAGTTCGAACCGCTGGCGCCCAAGGGCGGCGTCATGGGCGGCTCGCGGCTGGCGGCCGAGGACATCAAGAAGGTCAGCAAGTGGCCGAGCCGCGCCGAGCAGTTGAGCCTGCTGGTGGGCCAGATCCTGTCGCCGGGCGCCACGCTGAGCGCGCAGCTCTTGGGTCCCGGGGCCATGCTGGGCAGCCAGATCAAGAAGAAGAGCGAAGAAGCCGAAGGCGACGGCGCCGAGGGCTAAGGGCGAAGAATTTCGAGTTGGACCGGGAAAGAAGAGTCGGCAGGCTGGTCGGCGGCCGAGCATCGCGAATCCTGGTCGAACCTTTTGCGACGACCATCGCACACTTAGAGATCGTTTTTTGAAACACACGGGGCCGGCAGAGCCCGCATAGCCAGAAAGGGTAGTTAGACATGAGCGAAGCAGCCGTTGCAGAATTCTCCGAAGCGACCAAGAAGCTGGGCGACGAGATCGTCAAGCTGACGCTGAAGGAGGCCAAGGAACTGAGCGATTATCTGAAGGACGTTCACGGCATCGAGCCGGCGGCGGGCGGCGGCGCGGTGGTCATGGCGGCCCCGGCCGACGGCGGCGGCGCGGCGGCCGCGGCGGCCGAGCAGACCGAGTTCACGGTGGTTCTGGAAGGTTTCGGCGACCAGAAGATCGGCGTCATCAAGGTGGTGCGCGCGGCGACGGGCCTGGGGCTCAAGGAAGCCAAGGACCTGGTCGAGGGCGTGCCCAGCAAGGTCAAGGAGGGCGTTTCGAAGGAAGACGCGGCCAAGCTGAAGAAGGAACTGGAAGAAGCCGGCGCGACGGTTTCGATTAAGTAGTCCCCCGTTGCGTGCCACTGCTGGCTTGTCCGGCCGTGGACGCCCCCGTACGCCTTCGCACTGCTGGGCAAGCCAGCAGTGGCGCCTGCGCGTTCATGTTGCGCCGTTCCCCTGCGGCCAACATTTCGGCGCGCACCCACCCACCTCGTGAGTTACGGAGCAGTCAAGCCCTATGGCAGTCACGGCTCAGCGGCGGCTCGTTACCAAAGACGTGCGAAACTTTGGTAGCGGCCGAGAGTCCTTCGACATCCCCGATCTGACGCAAATTCAGACGCAGAGCTACGAACGGTTTCTGCAGTACAACGGCACGGGCTCGACGCAGAAACGGAAGATTGAGGGGCTCGAAGGGGTCCTTCAGGAAATCTTCCCCATCGAGAGCTACGACAAGACGATCAAGCTCGAGTACCAGCGGTACGACCTGGGCAAGCCGCGGTACACGATGGACGAGTGCCGGCAACTGCGGCTGACCTACGGTCGGCCGTTCCGCATCTGGCTGCGCCTGCTCAAGGATCAGCCGGTCGAGGAAGAGGTCTATCTCGGCGACCTGCCGATCATGCTCGGCGGCGGCGAGTTCATCATCAACGGCGCCGAGCGCGTCGT
>CAYSFP010000273.1:0-5202 GCA_964430075.1 uncultured Planctomycetaceae bacterium
CGAAAAACGCCGCTTGCCACCGCTGCATAAAATACGAACGTGTTCTTACGCCCGGCAGGCCGTTGGTTCAGGGAGTTTGGGGAGTTGCACAGTGCTTGGGCGCGCCGTGGTTGGCGGCTATACTTGGCCCCATTCAGATACATCGCAACTAGCTATTCCTATTCGGCGCGAGGGGGCGGAGACGATTTTTTTCGCACCGGCGCAGCGCGAGCCGAGCGACGGCGATTCACTCCTGGCGCCAGTCTCGCCGCGCCGCCGCGCATGCCGCCTGCCGTGCGCCGGCGCGTTTATTGCCGCCAAGAGAGGTTACACCGTGAGTCGCACGAGTCTCCGTCGGTTCCCATCGAAGTTCGCCGCTTGCGTTGCCTTGGCGGTGGCCGTGACGTGCGGGACGCCCCCGGGCCAAGCCGCCAACGTGACCTGGACGGGGGGCAACAACTCTTGGGTCGACGGAGCGGGGAACAACTCCAATTGGAGTCCGCAGGACGAGCCCGACGCGGACGACGTCGCCATTTTCAACACGAACAACAGCGTCAGCCTGGGCTCGAACAATTCCGTGGCGGGCCTCAACCTTAGCCTGGGGATCGACCTGGATACGAACGGTTTCGATCTCACGGTCGCCGGGCCCACCAGTCTTGCCGGCGCCAATACAAATCTGTTCATCGGCGGCGCCGATTCGACGCTGACCGCGGAGGACGTCACCATCGCCGGCGGCGCAGTGGAACTGCGGGGCGGGACGCTGACGCTGAACGAACCAGGGTTGCTCGCCGCCGCGGTCCTGACGATCAACGCCGCCGGCGACGTGGTCGGCAACGGGACGATCAATCTCGACGGGCCGATCCTCGTCGCGACGATGCTGAACAACAATGGCACGTTGTCGGCCCTTGCGCGGCCGGCGAACATCCTGCTGGCGCCGCCGGCGCGGACGCTCACGATTAACGGCGGCAACAGCTCGGCCCGCGTCGACCTGGACGGCACGGGCGAGAACGGCCTGGTGACCGTGCAGCGCAACCAGACGCTGGAGATCAACGCGACGCTCGCCGACGCGTTCAACGGCAGCCTGCAGATGTTTCAGAACACGCGGCTCGACATGGCCGGAGCGTGGACTCTTGGCGCCGGCGGGGATCTTGGAATCAACAACGGCGCCCAAGTGGGCATTCCGGGCACTCCTGCCGGCGCGTCGACGATTGCCGGGGCCGCGTTCACCCAGACAGGCGGCACGATCACCGTGACCGATCAAGACGGGGAGCTGCGATTCGAGGCGCCATTCACGATGAGCGGCGGCAATTTTGTTGCCAACGGGCACGTGATCTTCGATGCGGATGCCACGATCGGCGCGGGCGCCAACTTCACCCGGCCCACCGGCTCGTCGAACATCACCGTCGAAGCCGGGCGAATCCTGACCATCAATCAGCCCAACTTCGACCTCGACGGGCAGCTCAACACCACGAGCTTCATCACCGTCAACGCCGGCGCGGCGCTCGTGGCCAACCTGGGCGATTACGATCCGGATCAAGTCACCAATTCCTACAGCTCGACGATCAACCTCAATAACGGCGATATCACCATCACCTCGGCCGACCCGCGATTCGTAATGGCCGGCACGCTGAACATGCTGTCGAACGTCGAGGGCCTGGTCACCAGTTGGGAAGGCGAGCCGCTGGACATCGGCAACGACAGCGGCTCGCTCGATACGAAGGTGAACGTGAGCGGCACGCGCGTGTCGCGTTTCGGCACGGACGTGACGTTCAAATCCGATGCCGACGTGAACATTGCTAGCGGCGCGACTCTCGATTTCACCGGCGCGGTACGCTTCGACGGCGTTAACGGCGCCAACAACGCAAAATTCGCCGGCGCGGGGACGCTGCGATTCAACGGCCCGGTCGTCGTGAACGAGGCAATGACCCTGAATATGGTCGGTGGAGCGGTGGACCTCGACGGCGTCGACGCCGTCGGGGACCAAATTACGATCCAGGCGCCGCTGGTGATCAACGCCGCGACGATGAGCAACTTCGGCCGCACCAACAACAGCGGCGTGAACGTCATCTTCGTCGATGCGTCCACGGTCGGAGCGACGGGCAGCTTGACCGTGAATCTCGACAACCCCGGCGCCGAGTGGACGCTCACCCCGCAAGGGTCGATGGCTCTCTTCAGCAATTCCCCGGCGACGCTGCTGCACGGGTCGGACATCAATCTCAACGGCTCGGTGACCGTCACCGGCGCGGTCGGCTCGGCGGCGCGGGTCGACATCGGCGGGACGATGAACCTACAGACCCCGGCCGGCGGCTTCCTGCTGCAGGGCGGCACGATCGCTGGCGCCAATCGCCTGGAGGGCGGACAAATCAACGGTCCCGGCGAACTGCAAGCGACGGGCGGCCGCGCCCTGGCGGGCTTCGGCACGATCAACGCGCCGATCGACTTCGACGGCAACGCTGAGCTCATCGCCGAGGGGGGCGTACTCGGCGTCAACGGCGGCATCGAGGACGTCGGCACGATTCGCGTCAAAAGCCTGGCGTCGCTGAGTCTGGGAACCCCGTTGAACACCACCGTCACGGACAGCGGCCTCGTGATGGAAGGCGGCGTGCTGCAAGGCGCCGCCGTCACGACGGCGTCAACCGATGCGGCGGCCAGGTCGCTCCGTGGATTCGGCACGGTGTCCAGCACGCTCCTCAACAGCGGATTTGTCGAAGCCATCGGCGGGAACCTGACGTTCACCAACAACGCGAGCGACTGGGACGGCGCCGCGAACGCCGGCCACCTTCGCGCCAGCGGCGGCGGCAATCTGGAGCTCAGCGACAATGGCACGTTTGCCTTCGGCGGTTCGGTGATTGCCGTCGAGAACAGCCGCGTGTTCACAAGCGGATTCGGACTGGATTTCAATCCGGGGTCGTCGCTCATCCTGACGGCCGCGAAGTACCAGTCGACGAGCTCCACGGACATCGGCGGATCGGTCGTCATCGGCGCGGGCGCGCCCTCGACGATCGAAGTGACGAACAACTTCTTCCTCTCGTTTGAAACCGGCAGCGCCACCACGCTCAACGGCGACCTGGAGCTCAAGAACAACAACATCCTTGTGAAAGCCGGCGCCCAGTTCAGCGGGCCCGGCGCGCTCCGCGTGCCCGACGGCAGCCACATGGTGGCCGACAACAGCGCCGACATCGACGTGCTGCTCGACATGCAGGGCACGTTCCGGCCCGGCGGTTTCGACGGCATCGGCCGCGTCGAGGTTCAAGACTTTCAGCTCTCGCCCACCAGCGAACTGTTCGTCGAGCTTACGGGGACCAGCCTGAACGCGTTCGACCGCGTGGTGGCGTCCGGCGACGCGATCGTCGACGGCTATCTGAATATCGACATCGACGGCGGTTTTGTGCCCGCCCTGGGCAACACGTTCAACATCATCACGGCCAACACGGTGACGGGCGAGTTCGACTTCTTCGACGTTTCGGGCGTGCCGGCGGGCCTGGCGTTTCACATCGCGTATTTGCCGAACGCGGTGCAACTGCAGGTCGTCAACAAGCCGCTTCTGTCGGCCGACTTCGACGACGATGGGGACGTGGACGCGACCGACCTGGCGATCTGGAAAGGCGCGTTCGACTTGAATCAACTCGGCGACGCCGACGGGGACAACGACACGGACGGCAACGATTTTCTGCTGTGGCAGCGGCAACTGGGCAGCACGGCCAGCGTCGCCGCGGCGCGGGCCGTGCCGGAGCCGGGCAGCTCCGCGCTGGCGATGCTGGCAGTCGCCCTCCTCGGAGTGATTCGCCGGCGGTGAACGAAGCGGGCGCAATCGCGGTGGAGCAATGCGGCGCCGCCACGTTCAGAAGCAACGGAATCGGCGGCGCTGCCGTTTCCCATTCTCGCTGCCCAAACATTGGGCAAGCGCCGAGTTGCGAAGCGGCAATGTTGGCGGCTGCTAGCGGCGCGAACCGGCGGCGACGTGTGAAATCTTGGTGAAACGCGTCGCCCGGCGAGGCGATTCGAGTACAATACGCGCGTCGTGCGTGATTTGGCACACCCGTTGCGACGGGAAGGAACATATTCTGGCCCCGACCGTCGATGCGGAGTTGGCCGGAGAGAAGAGTAACACCCACCGAAAGGCGCTCGCGGCAAGTGACCCACCGCCGGCAGCGTCCTTTCCACCCCTGGCGCTCGCGCAACACGTGTGCGCAGGCGCCATCCCACCTGCATCGCGCGTGCATCGCGGAGCCGCCTTGGCGCTTCCTCCGCGCGTGCCCTCGGCGGCGCGATGCCCCACGCTCTCGGAGCACCTGCCATGAGTCTTGGTACGCGCAAAGGATTTCTGATCGACATGGACGGCGTCATCTACCGCAGCAGCGAGCTGATCGCCGGCGCCGCGGGGTTCATCGAGAACCTCAAGCGGTCGCGCATTCCGTTCATGTTCCTGACCAACAACAGCCAGCGCACCCGCCGCGACGTAGCGATGAAGCTGACGCGGATGGGCATTCCCGTGGAGGACCGGCACATCTTCACCTGTGCGATGGCCACGGCCCGCTTTCTGGCCAGCCAGAAGCCGCACGGCACGGCGTTCGTCATCGGCGAGGGCGGGCTGCTCAACGCGCTGCACTCCAACGGCTACGCGATCGTCGACCGCGATCCCGACTACGTCGTGGTCGGCGAGGGCCGCACGCTGTCGTTCGAGATGCTCGAGCAAGCCGTGCAGATGGTGATCGACGGCGCCAAGCTGATCGCGACGAACCTTGATCCGAATTGCCCGACGCGCTCCGGCACGCGGCCGGGCTGCGGGGCGATCGTGTCGCTCATCGAGGAGGCGACCGGCATCAAGGCGTTCAGCGTGGGCAAGCCGAGCCCCGTCATGATGCGCCAGGCCCGCAAAGAGCTGGGCATGGCCACCAGCGAAACGATCATGATCGGCGACACGATGGAGACCGACATCCTGGGCGGCGTGCAGATGGGCTACCGCACGATCCTAGTGCTGAGCGGCGGCACGCGGCGCGAGGATTTGGCGAAGTATGCGTACCAGCCGGACTTGGTGATTGATTCGGTCGCGGATTTGGAAGAGCGCACGGGCCTGTTGCACCGCATTTTGCCCACGATGCGCAGCGAGGACGACACGCCGCACGACTTGCGCGAGTGGGCGGCGACGCACGCGTAAGCGGGCGAAAGGTTCAGGGTTCAGGGTTCAGGGTTCAGGGTTCAGGGTTCAGGGTTCAGGGTTCA
>CAYSFP010000274.1:0-5177 GCA_964430075.1 uncultured Planctomycetaceae bacterium
TCGGCGGGGAGGGAGCACCGAGCACGGGCGACCCGAAGTCGCCCGAGCGCAGGTGCTACCGGTTGCGAAGCGCTCGGGGAGGGGGGGAAGCGCAGCGTACACGCGCTGCCCTGGGGGCGCCGTGTACCCGCCGCCTCACCCCTCCCTAACCCTCCCCATCAAGGGGAGGGGGCCGGAGAATGGTTTGCGCTACGCTGCTGTCGCGGAGTTGCTGCGCCGGCAGATGCATCATCCTGTTCAATGCTGGGTTTGCTCGCGGGCGCGATGATGGTCAGCCCCGGCGGGGCGACTGTCGGGCTCGTTTCAATCGCCCCGCCGGGGCTCCGGACCGACGGCCTGACTTGACCCAGCACGGGAAGTGCTGGGCTCTTGTCGCGCCGTCCCGCTGGGACGAAGACTTGTGCGTAACAACGAGGGCGATGCCCCAGGCTACGATGGGATAAGGCCTACGGCCAAGCAGGAAGGTTGTGCGTTGGCCGACGGCGTCAAAAAAAGCGGCAAGGCCTGCCGGAGCAAACCTTGCCGCTGGAGGGAATTTGAACACGACGTGCTCTGCACTGCCGCCGTGCTACGGCAGCGGCTTGATGCGGATGTTGCGATAGTGCACTTCGCTGCCGGGGTCGTGGGCCTGTAGCGCCACGGTGCCGCTGGAGAAGAACCGGCCTTCCATGCCTTGCGGCGGCTTGTGACCCGCCGGCTCTTCAAACTCAACGGTCGTTTCGCCGTTCACGTCCAGCGTAATCTTCTTGCCTTCGACGGTGATCGTGTAATCGAACCACTCGTTGTCCTTGGCCTTGGTTTCGCGGACGTCCTTGATCGCGTAGAGCGAACCCGTGCGGCGCCAGTCGCCCTGGCTGTTGTTCACCTGGCACTCGTAGCCCTTGGCCGGCCAGCCTTCTTCCTGGAACTCGGTGTGGACGTAGACGCCCGAATTGGCGCCGGGCTTGGTCATGACCTGCAGCTTGAGCACGAAGTTCTTGAAGTCGTGATCCTCAACCGGCCCCTCGTAAAACAGGTGGCCGACGGGGCCTTTGACGACGATCACGCCGTCTTCGACCTTGAACGAGCCGGCATTGTCGCCGACTTTCCAACCGTCGAGGCTCTTGCCGTCGAACAGCGAGTAAAAGCCCTCGTCGTCCGGTTCCGGCGCGTCGGCGGCGAGGCAGTGAGCGGTCGGGACGGCGAGAACCAGCATCGTGAGAGCGAGCAGTTGGCGATTGCGAGGGGTCGGAATCATAGCGGCCAATCTCTCCGAAGGAATAAGGGAACGTGATGTTGACCAGGACGAGCGGCGTCGATTGTACACCGGCGGAACTGTCCGCCGCGAGGGGGCGCGTCGGCGTTCGGATCGACGGCGGCGCACCCGGGGCCCGTGAACGCAAAAAGGCCCGCGAGACGCACAGAATCTCGCGGGCTCCTCGTCGGATCGACTTGCTTTACCGGTTCGGCGGCCCGAGCCGCGTCTCGGTAAGTGGGACGCGCACTCGAGCCGCCTCGCACCGACTCTTGACAAGCCGCAATAGGTTAGCCAGGGGCGCCCGTTGGCTGCGACGCTTCGTCGTTCACGTCGATGTCCACGTCGATGTCGTCGAAGGCGTCAATGCGATCGTTCGCCCTGGTCGCGTTGAGCCTGTCCACCAGGTCTTGGTGGGCCTTCTCAACGGCGGACGTATAGGTCTGCCATTGCATGAGATCCGCGCTTTGCATCGCGCTGATCGCGTCTTCCAGACGGTCGCGGGCCGCCGCGAGATCATCCATGCGTCGTTGAGTCGCTTCGGCCGCCGCGCCTTCCTGACGGTCCTCCGTCGTTTCCAGCTCATCGATGCGGCGATTCGCGGCCGCAACCGTGGCTTGCGCCTCGTTAATGAACGAGTCGCGCGCCTGCGTCGCGGCAAACTCCTGCTCTGTTTCACGCAGGTTCGCTTGGGCTTCCGCCACGTCTTGCTGTTCTTCCTGGATCTCCTCGGAGAGGTCTTCGTCGATTTGCGGCCTCATGGCTTCGTGGCGCAGCTCCTCGACGTCTTGCTGCTTTTCCTGCACATCCTGCTGAGCGTCGGCGACGTCCTCGCTGGTCGTGCTCTCGGTGCAGCCGAGGGCGAAAACGGGCAGTGCGACGAGCGCAACGTGCTTGAAGATTTTTGTCGACATGCTTGTCACCTTGTGTTCCTGTAGTTATCGGAGTGCGAGGGGGCAACATCGCGAGACTCGCGTGCGCCTCGTTAGGAGGCGCTGTCGAACTCACGATTGCTTCACGCGGAAAATTTGCAGTCGCCGCCATGGACGGCCACGGAGACGGAGGTCGCAAACGGCGTACCTGTTCTCGACGCAGAGCGGCACGACCGCCATTTCGCTCGAAAAAAACCGATTCCTGCGTTGCCGCAGGGACCGTTGGCGCCGAAACTTGACGTGTGGAATGCGAACTGCCGATGTTCACCTGGGGATGGCGACAAGCCGACCGCGCTGGACGATGCCCAACCAACGGAGTTCATTTCCGTTGAGTGCGAGCGGCGCGGCCGCCGCGGGCATGGCATCGGCTGTGCGGCACGATGTTTGCGGTTTTAATGCCCCGCTGTGAAGACAGATTTACCACAGAGGCGCGGAGAGCACGGAGCTGGAGACGAAGAAGGGACGTAGGCAGCGGGAACCTGGAGGCGAGAGCCTGAGGGCTCGCGAGTCTCTGTATGACTTCTTTCTTACTTATCCGACCTCTGTGTCCTCCGTGCCTCTGCGGTAAATTCGTTCCCTGCGAAATCGTCACGGCGCGCGAGCAATTTGGTAGATAGCAGTGCAAATGGTCGACCGTGCGAATCAGGACTGACTGTCATGTCGAGCGAGAGGAATTTTAAGTCCCTGTCATCCGTGATGGACGTGGAAAGTACGCTCGAGCGATTGGGCGGGGACGTGGAGTTGATGGATCAAATCATCCTGATCTTCCTCGAAGATGCGCCCGGCCTGGTGCACGCCGCCCGTGAAGCTCTCGCCGGGGGGGATCTGAGTCAGCTCCGGCGGGCAGCGCACAGCCTGAAAGGCATGATGGCGACGCTCAGCGCCCGCGAGGGCGCTAATGCCGCGTATCGGCTGGAGCAATGCGCGGCGGGCGGAGACGCCGCGGATTGCTCGCCCATGATTCACGATTGCGGCCACCAGGTAGCCGGGATTGCCGGCGCACTGCACGAATACTGCAGCAGCAATCGCGTGGAGAATTACAATTCGGCCACGCCGTCGAAACGATGAGCGCCTGCGGCGGCATGAGCGGCTCGGCCACGGGGCGCCATGAAAAGTCGCACCCCAGATTCAGCCGTGAGCGCGCCGAACCGTCCCGGCGAGGTGAGCAGGTGCGTGCGCAGCCCCTTCGCCGATTCGTTGCGTGGCGGGGATTGGAAGCACGGCGCGAGCTCGCGATGACGCTTGCCCAGGGCGACGATCCGGCGCCGCGCGTCGAGGGCGCACACTCGCAGCACGTGTTGGCGTTTGCCCGGCATTTTGCGGGGCGATGGATCATGGATAGCGGCAATCGTCCCGCGGCAGATAGAATGCCTGCGCGACGCCGCGGGACGCATCGATTGGGGCGACGCCCAGGGCGAGCTGCCGCCGCAAGGACGCCGCTGGCGCCACGCGCTGACCGGCCAGGAGTTGGACACGCGCGGCCTCGTCCACGTGAGAGAGCTACTGAGGCCGCTGCCGGCGGCGCTGTTGACGTCGATCGACGGCGGCGGGAGCGGGTAATCGTCCGGACCGCGTCGTGGGCGGTTAAGAGTTTCGAGGAGTGGAGGAGTGAGAGTATGCGCATCTGGCCAGGGCGCCCGTACCCCTTAGGCGCCACATGGGACGGGCGGGGAGTGAACTTCGCGCTCTACAGCGAGAACGCCGACAAGGTCGAGCTGTGTCTGTTCGATTCGGCCGACGATGCGAAGGAATCGTTGCGGATCGTGCTCACCGAGCACACGAACATGATCTGGCACGCGTACCTGCCCGAAGTGCGGCCGGGCCAGGTCTACGGCTACCGCTGCCACGGTCCGTACAAGCCGGCCGAGGGGCATCGCTTTAATTCCAACAAGCTGCTGCTCGACCCTTACGCCAAAGCGATTGCTCGCCTGCCGAAGCCCGCGGATTCGCTGTCCGGCTATCTGCTGAAGGACAAGCAAGCCGATCTCTCGTTCGATCCCACCGATAGCGCGGGCGACGCCCCGCTGGCGGCCGTGATCGACGAGGCGTTCACCTGGGGCGACGACCGGCGGCCCAATACGCCGCTGCACCAATCGGTGATCTACGAAGTTCACGTCAAGGGCTTCACCAAGCTCAACAAAGAGATTCGCGAGCAGGACCGCGGGACGTATGCGGGCATGGGTTCGGAGCCGGCCATTCGCTACCTCAAGGAGCTGGGCGTCACCGCCGTCGAGCTGCTGCCGGTGCACGTGCATTACGACGATCGGTTTCTGCTGGACAAGTCCCTGGTCAACTACTGGGGCTACAACACGATGGGCTTTTTCGCGCCCGATCCGCGGTACGCGGCCGCCAGCGCGTCGCCCGAGGAGTGCATTCGCGAGTTCAAGACGATGGTCCGCAACCTGCACGACGCGGGCATCGAGGTGATCCTCGACGTGGTTTACAACCACACGTTCGAGGGGCACCAGATGGGGCCAACCGTGTCGTTCCGCGGCATCGACAACGCGGCGTATTACCGCCTGTCGCCCGAAGACCCGCGGTACTACATGGACTTCACGGGCTGCGGCAACACGTTCAACATGCGCAACCCCCGCGTGCTGCAGTTCATCATGGACAGCCTGCGATATTGGGTGACGGACATGCACGTGGACGGGTTCCGCTTCGATCTGGCCAGCACGCTCGCCCGCGAGCTGCATGAAGTGGACAAGCTGGGCGCGTTCTTCGACATCGTGCATCAGGACCCCGTCATCTCGTCGGTCAAGCTCATCGCCGAGCCGTGGGACCTCGGCGCCGGCGGCTACCAGGTGGGCAACTTTCCCGTGTTGTGGTCGGAGTGGAACGGCAAGTACCGCGACTGCGTGCGCCGCTTCTGGAAGGGCGACGGCGGCGTGGCCAACGAGTTCGCCACCCGCATCTGCGGCTCTAGCGATTTGTACGAATGGAGCGGCCGCCGCCCCAACGCGAGCATCAATTTCATCACGTGCCACGACGGCTTCACGCTCAACGACCTC
>CAYSFP010000275.1:0-5161 GCA_964430075.1 uncultured Planctomycetaceae bacterium
GACGCGGCCCCTCCGGGGCCAAGACGCGTGCGTCGATAGCAGAGGCATCATCCTGTAAACGCCGGGGCTAACTAATATCGCCGGAAGGCGCGCCTGTTAACGAACTATCAGAAACGATGCCACACACTCTCCGCGCCGCGTCACACCACCGCGTCGAACACCCGCACCTTGGCCCAATTCGCCGATTGCTCGTCGATAAACTGCTTGTGACGGGGCGCCGCCTGGTACGCGTCGTGGGCCGCTTCGCTATCGAAGACCACGACCAGCGCCACGTCGAATTCCTGATCGTTCACCGGGCGGGCGTATGCCTCGCCCCGCAAGCCGGCGCTGAAGTGGACCGTGCCCGGATGATCGCTCAAGTACGTCCGGCAGGCCGCCACGAGCGCGTCCCGCGCCTCGGGCGAGCGATCCTTGAGCGTAAAGAATACAAGATGCGCGAGCCCGGCTGCCATGGCGCCCTGCCTGAAAGAGAAGCGATCTTCAAAAACGTAACGAAGTCTCCCTCGAAGGGAGGGGCTAGGGGAGGGATTGAATTTGCTCGAACAATGCGCCCCTCTCCCAACCTCTCCCCTCAGGGGAGAGGGGTTTTGAAACCGGATTTAGTTGTTCGAGATCATCCGACCCATGTCATAAGTCTGCTCGATTTGCGTCCCATCGGCCCGATAGAGGACGAACCGCCCGTGACGCTTGCCTTCCTTGAAATTCACCTCTCCGATCTTGCGGCCCGATTCGTCCCATTCGGTCGTCAGTCCGTCGAGCTGGCCGGCCTTGAAATGCACCTCGCGCTGCGGCCGGCCGTTGGCAAAGTACGCCCGGCCCAAACCCTCGCGCAAGCCATTGACAAAATTCTCTTCGGCCTTGATCGTCTTCCCGTCTTCGTAATACGTCTTCCACAGTCCCGAGCGGAGGTGGTTCCTGTAGGTTTTCTCGCCCAGCAGCGTCCCGTCGTCGCGGAACACCTGCCAGGTCCCATCGGCGCGGCCGTGGCTGAAGTTCACCGTCTTGCAGAGCTGGCCGTTTTTGTGCCAGAAGCTCCACGTGCCGTTGTGCACGCCGTTCTCGTACGTGCCCTCGGCGAACTTCGTGCCGTCGGGATAGTACTCCGTAAACTTTCCGTGATTGACAAGCTCATCGTCCGACATCTTGAGCACTTCGCGCTCGATGCGGAGCTCGCCGCTCTCGTACTTCTCGCCGATCCTGCCGGAGCTCACCACCACTGGCGGCGGGACCGGCTCCGGTTCGTCGAGATAGATCGGCTCTTCATCGCCGGTCTGCTGGCCCAACGCCACGCGACCGGTCGATCCCAGCGTTAACATCAACGCCGCCGCGAGGACGACGCGCGGTACAAACATGCAAGTCGCAATTCTCATGGAACGGCCAAACTCCCAGCGCGAAATAAGCAGGCATCTCACGTCGACAGGCTTTCGACGCCTGCCAGGCGTTTCATTCCAGTATCACAAAGGACGCCGGACAAGCCAATCGACTTGCGGGCCTAAACCAGCGTCGACCGCCGACGTGCAGCGCACCTGGCGCCGATTGTCGCGATCCGAACGCCTGGAGCGGACGGGTCCGCAACGGCGGAACTGGTGAATCGAGCGTTATATCCGCCAATTGTTCGGCAGCGTCGACCCCTTGGCAACCACCAAGATCCCGTCGCGAATCTCGCAGAACTCGCCCGCCTGGCCGTCCTCGACGCCCTGGTGATTGATAATCTGGGCGCCCGGACCGATGCGACAGTTCTTGTCGACGATCGCCCCGTCCACGACGCTGCCATCGCCAATGCCGATCGCCGGCAACTCGGCGAAGTCGCTTGCCGCCTTGTCCTCGGGCGTTTCGTAGAAATCGTTGCCCATGATCACGGAATTACGAATCGTCACGTCGCGGCCGATCCGGCAGCGCAGGCCGATGACGCTGTTCTCGATCGTGGCGCCGGGTTCGATGATGCACCCGTCGGCGATCAGACTGCTCTCCACGCGGGCGCCGTCGATCCGCGAGGGCGGCAAGAAGCGAGCGCGCGAGTAAATCGGCGCGTTGGCGTCGTGGAGGTCGAACGGAGGATTCGGCCGGGCAAGCTGCAGGTTGGCCTCGTAGAACGAGCCGATCGTGCCGATGTCTTCCCAGTAGCCGTCGAACAGATGCACTTGCACCTTGCGCGACGCCACGGCCGCGGGGAACACCTCGCGGCCGAAATCCTGGTGCGCCTCGTTCGCCAGCAGCTCGGCGAGCGTGCGCGCTTTGAACACGTAGATGCCCATGCTCGCCAGACAATCGCGGCCGCCGCTGGCCACGCCGTGGGCGTCGATCCACCCCGGGTCCATGCGGGCGGGCGCCAGGGCCTCTTCCGTCTTAGGTTTCTCGACGAAGCCATCGACCTGGCCCGAGGCATCCACGTGCATGATGCCCAACGCAGACGTTTCGTGACTGTAGACCGGCTTGGCGGCGATCGTCACGTCGGCCCGCGACTGCAAATGCGTCTCCAGCATGGCGGCGAAGTCCATGCGGTACAGTTGGTCGCCCGAGAGGATCACCACATGCTCCACGCCGTGCTGCGTGAAGTACCGCAGGTTCTTGCGCACCGCGTCGGCCGTGCCCTGATACCAATAGGCGGCGCCCTCCTGGATCGTCTGCTGGGCCGCGAGGATTTCGACGTATCCGCCGCTGAAGTTGTCGAATCGATAGGCGCCGCGGATGTGGCGGTGCAAGCTCACCGACAGGAACTGCGTCAGCACATAGATGCGATTCAGCCCGCTGTTGAGGCAGTTGGAAATCGGGATGTCGATCAGCCGGTACTTGGCGGCCAGCGGCACGGCCGGCTTCGACCGCATGTTGGTCAGCGGTCGCAGGCGGGTGCCCTGTCCTCCGCCCAGTACGACGGCAACGCAGTTTTTCATCGATGCAAGTCCTGACATTTAAGAAAGAGAAGAAGAGTTGAACCGCCAAGAGCGCCAAGGTCGAAGGAGAGAATACTAACCGCGAATCACGCAAATCGGCGCGAATGGAGGAATCAGGGAAACCACGAAAACGACGAAAGACACAAAAAAGAGTCGGTTGGAACATTTCGCTCCGCAGCATCGTTGATTGATCTATACCGATCGCACCTCCATGGCCTTTTTCGTTCCTTTCGTCGTTTTCGTGGTTTCCGCCGATTCGCGCCTATTCGTGTGATTCGCGGTTTCTATTGATCCCTGCGCAACACATGGGCCTCGGGGGCTATCGGCTGCCGGCTCTCGGCTATCCGCCAGACGAAGACCACGTGTGCCTTCTGGCCGATGGCCAAGAACCGTGCCGGCAGGGGGCATTAACTACGCAGACCTCAATAGAACTTCTACCGTATCGTTTTCAAATTGCCAGCTTCGGGTCGTCGTGCCCCGGTGGTTCTCTTACTCCGACCTTGGCGCTCTTGGCGCTCTTGGCGGTTCAATCCGAAGTCCTCACCGTACCGCAAAGGTCACCAGCCGTCCGACCACATATTTCTCCTGGGCGATCGTCTTGCCCGCAAGTTGCTCCGCAATTCGCGGGTCGGCTTTCGCCGCTGCCAGCACGGCGGCCTCGTCGGCGTCGGCAGGCACGGTGATCTTGCCGCGCACCTTGCCGTTGATTTGCACGGGAAGCTCGATACTTTGCTTGACCAGCACCGCTTCGTCATAGGTGGGCCAGGGCGCGTACGCCAGCGAATCGCCGTGGCCGAGCGCCGACCACAGCTCCTCGCCCAAGTGCGGCGCGAACGGCGCGAGCAAGAGCACAAACGATTCCATCGCCGCCCGCGGCCGCCGATCCTGCTTGGTGAAGTAGTTCACAAACTCCATCATCCGGGCGATCGCCGTGTTGAACGACAGCGACGCGATATCCTTGGTCACCGCCTTCACTGTGCGGTGGAGCACGCGCTGTGCTTCTTCGCTCGGCGCCTCGTCGACGACGGCTGCGTTGAGCGCGACCTCCTCCGCGTGATCGTCGATGATCATCCGCCACGCCCGGCCCAGGAAGTTGTAGACGCCGTTGACGCCCTCCATGCTCCAGGGCTTCGTGGCCTCGAGCGGGCCCATGAACATCTCGTACAGCCGCAGGGCGTCGGCGCCATACTCCTTCACCACCTCGTCGGGGTTGATCACGTTGCCCCGGCTCTTGGACATCTTCTCGTTGTTCTCGCCCAGGATCATGCCCTGGTTGACGAGCTTCTGGAACGGCTCCGGCGTGCTCACCACCCCGCGGTCGTACAGCACCTTGTGCCAGAACCGCGAGTACAACAGGTGCAGCACCGCGTGCTCGGCGCCGCCGACGTAGAGATCGATGGGCATCCACGCCTTTTCGATGTCCGGATCGACGGCCGCCTGCGCGTTCTTGGGATCGAGAAACCGCAAGTAGTACCAGCAGCTCCCCGCCCACTGAGGCATCGTGTTGGTTTCGCGCTTGTAGCGCACGCCGTCGATCACCGGGTACAGCCACTGGTCGGGCGCCTTGTCCAGCGGCGGCTCCGGCCGGCCGTGCGGTTTGAAGTCCTCCAGGTGCGGCAGGTCGACGGGCAGTTGATCCTCCGGCACGGCCCGCACGCGCCCGGTGAGGTTTCCGTCGGCGTCTAGCTCGTGCAAAATCGGAAACGGCTCGCCCCAAAACCGCTGCCGGCTGAACAACCAATCGCGGAGCTTATAGTTGATCGCCTCGCGGCCCACGCCGTTGTGGGCGAGCCACGCGGTCATCCGCTGCTTGAACTCGGCGGTCGTCAACCCGTTGAACTCGCCGGAGTTCACGGCGATGCCGTCGCTGGTGAACACCGCGCCGCCGGTCAGCACATGGTCGCGCTCGACCGCGTCGACCGCCACGCCCGGGTCGACCACCGCGTGAATCGGCAACTCGAACTTCTTGGCAAACTCGAAATCGCGATCATCGTGCCCCGGCACGGCCATGATCGCCCCGGTACCGTAGCTGGCCAGCACGTAGTCGGCGATCCAGATGGGGATCCGCTCTTCGTTCACGGGGTTGATCGCAAACGCCCCCGTGAACACGCCTGTCTTTTCCTTCGCCAACTCCGTGCGATCAAGATCGCTCTTCGCCGCCGCCTGCTCGCAATACGCCTTCACAGCCGCCGCCTGCTCGGGCGTCGTCAGCCGTTCGACGAACGGGTGCTCCGGGGCGATCACCATGTAGGTTGCGCCGAACAGCGTGT
>CAYSFP010000276.1:0-4965 GCA_964430075.1 uncultured Planctomycetaceae bacterium
GCCCACTCCATGTCTTCCACCCTCCAAAAACGAACCCGCCAGCAGCGCGTCGCCTCGGTCGAGCTGCCGCCCGGATTCTGGAAGACGTTGTGGACCCAGCTCCAGCGGGGCGGGGTGCTGCTGCGACTGGCCCTGTGTGCCGCCGCCGCGGTCTTTCTCTGGGCCTTCACCCGCGGGTGGGATCCGCCCTTCAGCTACCGACTCGACGAAACCGTGCGCCGCAGCCTCGTCGCGCGCGTCGACTTCGAGCAGCCCGACCCGGACACCACCGAGCGCAATCGGCGTCAGGCCCGGCAGGAAACGGTCGCCGAGTATGACCAAGACCCCGAACCGCTCGTTCAGCTTCGCGCCAAGCTGCGTACCGAAATCGGCAAGCTGCTCGCGGCCGAGACGCTCAAGGACGTCGATCCCGCCGCCTGGCAAAAATTCCTGCCGACGCCGGCGCCGGGGACTCCCGATCGCACAGCGGAGGAACGCGAAGCCCAGTTCCAGCGGTTCCGCGAAGCTTTTGCGACGGCAGACAATGCGCTCGAATCGTTTGCCTCGCAAGTCGCCGCAGCAATGGCGCCGCTGGAACAGCAGGGCCTCATCAAGGCTCTGCCGCCGGAGCATGACGCCAACCGCCAGAAGATTTGGGTTCGCTCGAAGAATGGAGCGACCGTGGGCGCCCAGGTGCTCGTCAACATCGCCGATGTGTTGATCACCGACGAAGCCGCGGGACGGCTGCAAACGGCCCTCAACAAGGAAATCACCAACGCCGAACTCGCGGCGCTCGCCTTCGCGTGGCTGCGACCGCAGTTGCCCTCGACGCTCACGCTGAACATCACCGCCACGAAGAAAGCCCAGGACGAAGCCGCCGCGGAAGTCGAAGACGCGGTGATTCCCCGCGAAAAGGACGTGTACGTCATCGCCAAGGCCGGCGAGACGATTAACCCCGAAAAGCTCGCACTCTTGCGGCTGGAATACGAAGCGGAGATCGCCGGGCGGACTGTCGCCGAGCGCATCGGCCGTTCGGCCGCCGTGCTGGGGATGTTCGTCGCGCTTTATACGCTCTCGGGATTCTACCTGTACCTGCGCGACCGCCGCGTGCTGGAAGAGCTGCTGCGTCTGCTGTCGCTGCTTGGGCTGTTCATGCTCACCGTCGCCTTGGCCGAGGTGGTCAACTGGTACGCTTGGGGCGCCGACGTCATTCCGCTGCTGCTCTTCGCGATGGTCGTGGCCGTGGCGTACACGCAGGAGATGGCGCTGCTGCTGGGGGCCTGCGTGACGCTGGTGGTCGTCGTCACGCTGGGCCATGGGCTGGCCCAGGCGCTCGTGTGGAGCGCGACCGTCTGCGGCGCCATCCTGGTGCTCCGCCAGGTCCGCACGCGGAGCAAGCTCCTGCTGGTCGGATTCACCGCCGCCGCGGTGGGCTTCTTAACGACGCTTGGCGTCGGCACGCTTTACGGACGCGAATTCACCGACCTGCTGGCAAGCGGCTTCACCGTCGCGCTATGGTCGGTCATCGCCGGTTCGCTGATGACGGTGCTGCTGCCCACGGTCGAGAAAGTCTTCAACATTCAAACCGACCTCAGCCTCATCGAGCTGGGCGACCCGGCGCACCCGCTCTTGCAGGAGCTCATCCGCCGCGCCCCGGGCACGTACAATCACTCCATTACCGTGGCCTCGCTGGCCGAGGCCGCGGCCGAATCGATCGGCGCCCGCGGCTTGCTCGTGCGCGTGGGCGCGTACTTCCACGACATCGGCAAAATGCTCAAACCGCAGTATTTTGTCGAGAATCAGTCCAAGGGCGACAACCGCCACGACACGCTCGTCCCCGCGATGAGCACGTTGGTGATCATCGCCCACGTGAAGGACGGCGCCGACCTGGCGCGCCAGAACCGGCTGCCCGAGGCGGTCGTCGACTTCATCCAGCAGCATCACGGCACGACGTTGGTCGAGTTCTTCTACCGGCAGGCGAACCAGAAGAAGGTGCAGGAAGACCCGCAGGGCGGGG
Source organism: uncultured Planctomycetaceae bacterium (assembly GCA_964430075.1). GTDB lineage: Bacteria > Planctomycetota > Planctomycetia > Pirellulales > Lacipirellulaceae > Lacipirellula. The sequence continues at coordinate 1,997 of CAYSFP010000276.1, forward strand.
CGCTCGACGAATCGTCGTTCCGCTACCCCGGCCCGAAACCGCAGACTCGCGAGGCGGGCGTGCTGATGCTGGCCGACGCGGTCGAAAGCGCCAGCCGTGTGCTCAAGGAACCCACGCCCTCGCGCATCGAGAATCTGGTCGAGGAAATCTCGATGAAACGACTCCTGGACGGCCAGTTCGACGAAAGCGGACTGACGCTCGAGGAATTGCGAAAAATCGGTGAAAGCTTGGTAAAATCCCTGACCGCCGTGTATCACGGTCGGGTGAAATACCCGGATCAAGTGACGGCATAGCCTTTCTCGTGTGGAAAGTCGCGACGCCGATCGAAATGCCCCCTGCCCGACTGAAAACTGAGCCCCCTGCCGACGACGCGGCAGAACCTCCGCATTCCCCGTTTCGCGTCGAGATCGCCAACGAAACCGACGCGGCGGTCGACGCGGATCGCCTGACCGCGATCGTCCGCCACGTACTCGCCCGCGCCGACTGCCGTTCGGCCGCCGTCAGCATCGCGATCGTCGATGACGCGACGATTCATCGCCTCAACCGGCAGTTTCTGGAGCACGACTATGCCACCGACGTGCTGAGCTTCACGCTCGCCGAGCCGCCCGACCTGGAGGGCGAGATTATCGCCAGCGTCGACACGGCGCAACGCGAGGCGGCGGCCGTCGGCTGGTCGACTGACGACGAGTTGGCGTTGTACGCGGCGCACGGCATATTGCACCTGGTGGGCTACCTCGACGAGGACCCCGCCGACGCCGCCGACATGCGCGCCGCCGAACGCGCCGCGCTGGCGGACGTGGGGATCAGCGTTTCGCCGCACGACCCGCGCTGGCTCGCCGAGCCGGCCGCAGAGCCCCCTCGGGAGGCGCCTCGGTCATGAACGCGCTACCGCTTTTCTGGATCAGTTGCGCCGCCCTCGTGACCACGGGCTTGATCAGCCTCGGCTACCGCGCTCTGCGCGAATTTTCGCGCCGCGACCTGGAAGAGATTTGTCGACGTCGCGGCAAACCGGAGCGGTTCGGCGAGATTCTGCAGCAGCACGACGACGTGGCGTTGGGGGTCGAAATCGTCGGCAATCTCGCCGCCGCCCTCGGCCTGATCACTGGCGCCGCATGGGTCGGCGCGCAGTGGGATTTTTCGATTCATGCGTCGCTCGCCACGGCGACCCTTACCGCTCTGGCCCTAGGACTGGTGCTGGTCATCCTCCGCACCTGGGCGCCTTGGGCCGGGGCGCGGCTGTTCGCCGAGGGATTCCTCTACCGCTCGTGGCCGCTGTGGCGCGCGGTCGGCGCCCTGACGTTTCCGCTCTCCGTCGGCGCCCGCCTGCTCGACGCACTGATGCACCGCATCGTCGGCCGCAAGCGCGAGGAGCTCGACGAGCAGGCCATCGAAGAAGAAATCCGCACGATCGTCGGCGAAGGCCATCGCGAGGGGCTGCTCGAGGACGACGCCCGCGAGATGATCGAGGGCGTCATCGATCTCGGCGACGCCTACGTCTCGCAGATCATGACGCCGCGAACCGATATGCACATGATCCACGTGGACGCACCGTGGGATCAAATGCTGGCGGAGGTGATCGAGTCCGGCCACACACGGATTCCCGTGTACGACCGCACGCGCGACGACATCGTGGGCATGCTCTACAGCAAGGACCTGCTGCCGGAGCTCGCGACCGGCGATCGCAATTCTCGCACGCCGCTACGCGAGATCATCCGCAAGCCGTTGTTCGTACCGGAAACCAAAGCGGTGGACGATCTGCTGGCCATGTTCCAGCAGTTGCGCATGCACATCGCCGTCGTACTCGACGAATACGGCGGCGTCTCCGGGCTGGTCACGATCGAGGACGTGCTCGAGGAGATCGTCGGCGAGATCGACGACGAGTACGACTCCGAGTCGGTTGCCGAAATCGACCTTATTGACGACGACACGTGCGAGGCGCTGGGCCGCGCGCACATCGACGAAATCAACGCGGCGATGCATCTCGAGCTGCCCGAAGACGGCGACTACGACACCATCGGCGGGCTGGTGTTCTCCGAGCTAGGCCGGGTGCCGCAAGCCGGCGAATCGCTCGTCTGGCAGGAAAAGGTGCGGATCAGCGTCCTTGAGGCCACCCGCCGCCGCATCGACCGCGTTCGCGTCGAACGCCTGCAGAAAAATGGCCAGCGCGAGATCGCGTGAGGCGAGGCGGCGCCTCGCCGCCCTCGATTGACGCTCTTCTCTGCTTCGGACTGGTCGCTTAAGCGACCAGTCCATCGGCGCCACCCCATGCCACCCCATCCCGGGAGGGATGGCAGCCCTTAGCCGGGGTCGAGCGTCGCTCGCCCCCTGGATCCGGAGCTTGTCATTCTGAGCTGACATGACCGGGCGTCACCCGGACGGATGAAAATGGGGACGGCTATTTTCGTAGGAGGTCCGCCGAAGAATCTTGCCTGCAGTCACTGTTGCCGGCCAGCCCCTTCGGCGGACCTCAGGGTGACAGTCCACACGGCAAATTGAAAAATGCCCTAGGCGTCGATCACAAGCCGCTGCAGGTTGTTCAGCGCCTTGGTCGCCAATTGAAACTCAGCCGAGCCGGGCGTCGGCGTCGCCGAGTCCCATGCCCAGCAGGCCGGCGCACGCGGACTTGAGCAGCTTGCTGCGCCGCGGCCCTTGGGCCAATTGCGGAACGGAGTGCCGACAGGATTGATTCTTCATTCGACGGGTCATCAGCGGAGTCTCCAATCAAGGCGATTGCGCAAACGGGGGAACGATCAGCGTTCGAACAAGCCCAGGCCAGTGCAGTCCACGCTGGCGTCGACCGCGAAAACAGAAAAGTTACCGGGAGCTCTCGGGAAAATGGGCCGCGAGCCGTAGCGTCCTCGCCCCCGGCTCCGGCCGCGGGCCGGTAAGGAACCCTCCCCGTTAGCATTCCGCAGGGCCCGGCGGCCTTGCTCGGCCTGGCCGGCATCCGCCGGCGGAGTCGAGACTTG
>CAYSFP010000276.1:4975-5155 GCA_964430075.1 uncultured Planctomycetaceae bacterium
CACCGCCGGCGGATGCCGGCCAGGCCGAGCGCGCCCAGGCCGGCGGAGTCGAGACTTGCGGGTTCGGGCGTCACGGTGATGTTGTACGGGTCGAAGATCGTGTCTCCTCCGAAAAAGGGCGATAAGACGAATGGCACTTGAACTTTGTCTAACTCGTTCGCTGTTGAAATGATATGGACA
>CAYSFP010000277.1:0-5059 GCA_964430075.1 uncultured Planctomycetaceae bacterium
CCGACTTCCTCGTCTGGCAGCAAGGCGGCTCGCCGGACCCGCTTAGCGCGTCCGATCTCGCGACCTGGAAGGCCAATTTCGGTCAGGCCGGCGGCGCGACGGCCAACGTCGGCGCCGTGCCCGAGCCCTCCGCTCTGGGTCTCGCGCTGGTGGCCGGCCTCGCCGCGGCGGCGGCTCGCCGTCGCCGCTAACGTGCGACTTTGAAAGCATGCTTGGTTGACGAGTGCGCTGGCTCCGCCATTTGGGCTCAATCGCCCAAATGGCGGGCCAGCACTTGTTTTCAAGTTTCCATCCCGCGAAAGGAAGGGGTTAGCACGACAGCGCTAAGTCGCACCGACCAGAACCACGGATTTCACGGATGGGAAGAGGCGCGGCGGGAGATGTCCTTGTGACGGCGATCCCGCCCCGCAACGGAGGGCGTCCGCAATGAAGAAATCCGTGTCATCCGTGAAATCCGTGGTTTCAACTGAGCGATGTAGGATGAGGAAAGGGGATTCCTGGCTCGAGCAATTTGCCCCTTCCTCCGCCTTTCCCTCGAATAGGAAAGATCTCTTAATCTGATTCGTGCCCGTTAAGTCTCGTCATACCAGGGTCCGCGCGGACCACCACCACCCGTCCGCGCGGGGCGGCCTAGGCGCCGCGGAGCTCACGCCCCGCACGTGCTAGGCCGCTACCTGGCTTTCTTCTGCAAAGCCGAACCGCGAACGGGTCCGCGCTATTATTTACGTGCGTCGGCGTCAGGCGGCGTGAGTCCGTGCATTGGTGATATTCTCACCTTCTTTTCCACCACAGCTTGCCCCGCCTCATCCGACTTCGCCTCGCGCAGCGAGCAGCGTGCTGAAACGCACGTCGAGCACTGCGCCCCGCGGCGAAAGCGGAGCGACGGGCGAAAAAATGTTGGCAACGACTCAAGGAAGTCGTTAGGCTGAACAGCAGCGCCGCCGGCATACCGTGGGGGGATGTTCGGCGGTCAGGACAACTGTGGCATGGAAACTTACTTGTCGACGGCTTGCCCGGCCGTCCCCCACATTCTGCGCAGGCTCCGCGCCGCCCCCATCGGGCTTGGTTGCGGGCATCTGCCGTTCCGACCGAGTTCTCCGCGGTCGCGAGGAGGCGTTCTCATGAATCGTACAGCGTACGTCCTTTCGGTGTTCCTTACCGCAGTGGCAGCAACCTTCCCGTTCCCCGCCGCGGCTGACACGTTCGGCAGCGGGGCGAATTCGTTTGACATCGAGTTTGTCACCATCGGGGATCCCGGCAATCCGCCGGATACGACCGACCGGCCGGTGACGGACGGGGCCGTCCCCTACGTCTACCGCATCGGCAAGTACGAAGTCCCGGAGCAGATGATCGACGCAGCGAATGCGCTGGGCGGCTTGGGCATCACGAAGGATACGCGCGGACCGGATTTTCCGGCGACGAGCATTTCCTGGTTCGAGGCGGCGAAGTTCGTCAATTGGCTCAACGAGAGCACGGGCAGCCCGCCCGCGTACAAGTTCGACGCGACAAGCGACTTCCAACTCTGGCTGCCGACCGATCCGGGCTACAACGCGAACAATCTCTTCCGCAACAACCTCGCGAGGTATTTTCTGCCGACGCTCGACGAATGGCACAAGGCGGCCTACTACGATCCCGTCGCCGGCGTGTATTACGACTACCCCACGGGCAGCGACGACGTTCCTGACGGGATCGACTTTCCCGGCGACACCGTGTTCGACGCCGTGTTCAATGACGGCGGCGATAATCTAGGACCCCATGAGATTACCAATGTCGGCGTGCTGAGCCCGTACGGCACGGCGGGGCAGGGAGGCAATGTGTTCGAATGGGAGGAGACGTCTTTCGATCGGCTCAATAACAGCGCAAATGCCCAACGAGGCCTACGGGGCGGGGGATGGACAAGTACATTTAGCGTGTTGGCCGCGTCAAATCGTGGAATTGGCACGCCGCCATTGCTTGAAACTGAGCACGGCGGCTTTCGGATTGTTCATATTCCCGAACCAAGTTCCGGCTTCATTGCCTTCATCTGTGGCTTGGTTTGCCTCGGCGCCAGTCGGCATGCACGCCGTTCACACAATCACCTCCGATTCGCTAACCAGTGTGACGCACCATCTCCTTATTTCAATAATTAGATAACAAAATCTTTAGGAGAACATGATGCTCAAGTTCTTGAATGGATGGAAGAGTCCATTCTCATCCCAATCCGCGACACCCTGCAAACGTACGCACAAGAAACGTCATTCAAGAGCATTGCGAATGGAGCATCTCGAGGACCGTCGAGTGTTAGCTATCATCCAGGTAGACACACCTTTCGACGAGCGGGATTTTACAATTACCGGCGGAGACGACATATCGCTACGAGATGCTATTCTCGAAGCCCAAGACGGGGACACCGTAGTTTTCGCATCATCACTGAACGGCGCCACAATCAATTTACTCTCGAACCTGGGGGAAATTGCCTTTGACAAGAATCTCATCATCGACGCCAGCAATCTCTCCCGCGGCATCACGATCGACGCGTCGAGCGCCGACCCGACGCCGACGCAGAACAACGGCGACGGCATCCGCATCTTCAACATCACCAACCCGTCCGGGTCCACGTCCGTCACGCTGAAAGGCTTGACGCTCACCGGCGGCGACGTCGCCGGAGCAGGAGGCGCCATTCAGTCAGTTGCCAGCTTGACGCTCCAGGAGTGCGTCATCACTGGTAACGCCTCTCAAAGTACGGGTGGCGGCGTGCACTTCAATGGAAATGGCAACGCCGCATTGCAAGTCATTGCGTCAACGATCTCCGGCAATTCGGCCCTTGGCAACGGCGGCGGCATCCGAGCTTATCTGACCGGGACCTCAACCTTCTCCCTGACGGATGCCACGGTTTCCGACAACACGGCCGACGTTCATGGCGGAGGCGTATTCGCCGTCGCCAATGCGACCGACCAGAACTCGACGCAGCAAATGATCACCGTTGAGCGGTCGGTCGTGTCGGGCAACGCCGCCGGATTTACCGGCGGCGGGATGTATCTCAAAGCGATTGGCGCGTCTCGGATCCACGTCGAGGATACGCGCGTGACGGACAACGAAGCCAGCCTCAAGGGCGGCGGATTGTACGCCTACGTCACACGGAACGGCGATCCGGAGTGGAGCAATGGCCGGTTTACGCTCACGCGCTCGACAGTTGATAACAATCGCGCTGGAATGGAAGGCGGCGGCGTGTTCCTTTGCGGAAAACACGGCAGCAACTTCGTGGTGACGAACTCGACGATCTCGGGCAATCAGACGCTTGATTCGACGAGCGGACAGGGCGGCGGCATCCAGATCGCCCGCGAAAGCTATTACAACACAGTCGAGGCGGACCTGCGAAACGTCACCATCACCAAGAACAAGAGCGCCACTGGCGGCGGCCTCAGGGTGATCGATGTCGATAAGCTCGACGTGCAAATTGGGAATTCGATCATCTCGGAGAATTTCAACCATGCCGGGACGTCGCCAAACAATCTCGTCGGCCGCGTCGTCGACGAAGTCTTTAAGCACAACCTCGTGGGCACAGGTTCATCGTTTCTCAACGAGGATGGCGTCGGCTTTACCCCGGACGCGACAAATATCACCAGCGACAATCCGCTGCTGAGCGAACTCGGCCTCTTCGGAGGCCCCACGCCCACGCATCGGCTGATGCCGGGCAGCCCGGCGATCGACAAGGGCTCCGCGACGATTGCCGCCGCGCTGTCGACAGACCAGCGCGGGACGGGATTCTCGCGTGCCATCGACATCACGGGCGTTGCAAACGGGGCGGACGGCTACGTCGACATCGGCGCCTTCGAAACAGGCGATGCGCCGCTGTATATCACGGAAGTTACAGTGCTGAGCTCGACCGCCAACCAGACGCATCATCCGCCGTACAACTTCAGCACGGTCGCCGGGTCGGGCCAGCAACTCAGGACCGTTCCGGTCGCCGCGGCCGACACCGTGGAAGTGAAGTTCAGCACGGCCGTCGCCAACGAGGGGACAGCCGGCCAGACGGCCATCACGATGCACGGTTTGACGACCGGAACGACGCTCGTCGTGGCCCAGTACACGTCACGTCCGGGACCAACACGGCCTCCTGGCGGTTCACCAAGCCGGGGGGAGGGGTTCCGTCGGCCGATCAGTACCTCATCTCCATCAGCGACGTGCTCGACGCCGGCGTCGGGAACAACCTGGACGGCGAGTGGACGAATCCCTTCAGCGTGGCGACCGCCAACGTGCTCGTGAGCGAGTTTCCCACGGGGAACGGGACCGCGGGCGGTGATTTCAACTTCGCCATCACGCTGCTGCCCGGCGACGCCGACCTGTCGAACCTCGTCGACGGCGACGACTTTACGATCCTGGCGGCGTACTTCGGCACCTCGATGCGGACGTTCCAACAGGGCGACTTCACGGGCGAAGGCACGGTCACCAGCGACGACCACGACCTCCTGGCTGCGAACGCCTTCAAGAACTTCAAGATTTTGATTTTCGCCGATTTCAATCAGGATGGCGTCGTCGACAGTACGGACTTGGCGATTTGGACGGCAAACGCGGGTACGGGCGACGAGCACTCCGAAGGGGACGCCAATCACGACGGGTCCGTCAATGGCAACGACTTCGTCCTCTGGCAGACCCAATTAGGCTTGATGCTGACGTGGGTGACGTAAGATCGGCCCCGGCGCCGAACGCAACCCTCCTGACATCGAGAGTTCCGACGACGTCCCGAAGGTCGATGATCCGCCGCTCGGACGCAAAGTGATCATGGATGACCTCGACATGGCCCTCGCCCCTAGGAGTTGCGGGACATGACGGGCGTCGACTTCAACGTCGTGAGCTGACGGCAGCCTCTGGCGGGTTTTCTGCCGTTCTCCCGGGAAAGTAGCTTGAAAGTAGGCCGCGCCCTCGTGTAGTGTACGGAAAGATAGTGGGCGGTGGGCAGTACGGCGACGGACAGCCGTTCGCCCTAATCCTGAACCCTGCCCCCTGCCCCCCCCGACTCCCACCCCCCCTTGACCGCCATGCGCAACCAAATCCGCCAAAAGTGGACAAAGTGGCCACC
>CAYSFP010000278.1:0-4933 GCA_964430075.1 uncultured Planctomycetaceae bacterium
GCCCACGAGCGAGACGATCATCGGCGCCACGTTCGCCCGCTGGGTGCAGTCGTACCGCGACCTGCCGATCCTCATCAACCAATGGGCCAACGTCGTCCGCTGGGAGCTGCGTACGCGGATGTTCCTCCGCACCGCCGAGTTCCTGTGGCAGGAGGGGCACACGGTTCACGCCACCGCTGAGCAGGCCCGCGAGGAGACGCTCAAGATTCTCGACCTGTACGCCGAGTTTGCCGAAGGCACGATGGCCATGCCGGTCATCAAGGGCGAGAAGACGGCCGGCGAGCGATTCCCCGGCGCCGTCGACACCTACAGCATCGAAGCGATGATGCAGGACCGCAAAGCCCTGCAGGCCGGCACGAGCCACTTCCTCGGCCAAAACTTTGCCAAGGCGCAGGAGATCAAGTTCCAGAACGAAGCGGGCGAGCTGGCCTACGCCTGGACCACGAGCTGGGGCGTGTCGACGCGGCTCGTCGGCGGGCTGATCATGGCGCACTCCGATGACGACGGCCTGGTACTGCCGCCGAAGCTCGCGCCGGCGCACATCGTCATCTTGCCGATCTACCGTAGCGACGAGGAGCGCGCGACCGTGCTGCCCTACTGCGAGGCGCTGCGGGCGGAGCTTTCCGCGCAGCAGTACGAAGGCGAGCCGATCCGCGTCCGGCTGGACGATCGCGACGTGCGCGGCGGCGACAAAAAATGGCAGTGGGTGAAGCGCGGCGTGCCCCTGCGGCTGGAGATCGGCATGCGCGACATCGAGGGCGGCACGCTGATGCCTGCCCGCCGGGACTCGACGGCGAAACCGGAGAAGGTGTCGCGCGACACGTTCGTCGCCGGCGCCGCGAAGCTGCTCGGCGAAATCCAGGCGAGCCTGTTCGACCGCGCGGCGGCAGCCCGCAAGGCCGCGTCGGTAAAAATCGACTCCCTCGCGGAATTCGAAAAGTTCTTCACGCCCAAGAACGCCGACAACCCGGAAATCCACGGCGGGCTGGCGTACTGCCACTTCGTCGATTCGCCGACCATGGACGAGAAGCTCAAAGAGCTGAAGGTGACGGTGCGCTGCATTCCCGTGGAAGGCGACGACGAGCCAGGCAAGTGCCTCTTCACCGGCCAGTCGAGCAAACGCCGCGGCGTGTTCGCCAAGGCGTATTAGTCGAGCGATACGATGGGCGAAATTCGACGGCCCGCGTCCGTACTCTTGCTGATCGCCGCGAGCAGCCGCTACGACGACGCGCTCGCGTGGGGACTCCCTCGCGCCGAGGCGGAGTTTGGCCCTGCCGCCGCGGTCAGCGACGCGTTCGCCTTCACCGAAACGGATTACTACGCCGCCGAGATGGGCGGCGATCTCAAAAAGCAGTTCTGGGCCTTTGCCGCGCCGATCGACCCCGGCCGCCTGGCGGCGATCAAGCTCGCGACCAACGCCTGGGAAGCCGAGTACGCCGGCTTGCGCCTGCACCCCGAGCCGCGGCCGCTGAATCTCGACCCCGGCTACCTCACGCTCGCCAAGCTGGTGCTCGCCTCGACCAAGGACCACGCCCATCGCATCTACCTGGCCGACGGCATTTACGCCGAGGTCACCCTCGCATATCGCGGCGGGGCTTGGCAGCCGCTCGACTGGACGTATCCCGACTATCGCCGGGCGGATTTCCACGCCTTCTTCACGCGCTGCCGCGAGTTGCTGCGAACGGCCTCGCGGCAAAATTGACGACCCGAAGTGCGTCGACCTAGAATCGATCGTAGTGCCGGCCTTCGATCTCTCCTCGTCCTTCGCAAGCGCAGTTCTCTCATGAGCAAATCGCTGCCGTTTTATCTCGCGGCCTTGTTTGTCGGCGTCGCCGGCGGCGTGGCCGTTGGTTACTGGGAGGCCCGGCCCTGGTCGGGCAAGACCGACATGGCGGTCAGCCAACGCACGCACGTCCACGCCGATGGCACGGTGCATGCAGACGATCATTCTGAGGACGAAGGCGTCGATGGCGCCGCCCGCGCGGTCGTGCCCGAGACCATCTTCAAGTTCGGCAATATGGAAAGCGGCGCCACGCAACGGCACACGTTTCCGATCAAGAACGGCGGCGGCGCGCCGCTGACCGTCAAGTTCGTCTCGCACACCTGCAAATGCACCGAAGTGCGTCTGAGCGGCGAGCTGGTCGAGCCCGGCGCGGGGATCACCGTGCCGCCGGGCGGCAGCGACGCGGTCCTGCTCGAGTGGGCGGCCAAGCAGCCGCCGGGGCCGTTCCGGCACGGCGCCACGTTCACGACGAACGACCCGCAGCTCGCCCGGTTGGAGATCACGGTCGAGGGCGAAATCGTCGAAAGCACCACGCTCGAGCCGCCCATGCTCATGTTCGGCTCGCTGCACACCGGTCAACCGGGCAAGGCGGAAATGACGGTCATGGCGTTTCTGGATTCCGAAGTGGAGATCACCGAGCATGAGGTCCTGGGCGAGCAGATCGTCGACCGCATGCAGGTTGCGTTTGTGCCCGTCGCGGGCGGCGAATTGCCCAACCCGCAGGCCAAGGCGGGCGTCAAGGTGGTCGCCACGTTTGATCCCGGCGGAACTGTTGGGCCCTTTGTGGGAGCGTTGCGACTGAAAACCACGCTCGAGAACGCGGAGAGCTTCGAAGTGCCCGTCACCGGCGAGGTCAAAGGAGATATCTCGATCTACGGCCCGGGCGGACCGCTGGCCAAAGGACTCTTGCGAATTGCGCCTGTGAAAAGCGGCGAAGGCCGCGAGACCCCGCTGTTCGTCAACGTTCGCGGAGAGCACGCCGCGGACACGCAGCTCAGCGTCGAGCGCGTTGAACCCAGCGACCTGCAAGTGACGCTCGGCGAGCCGCAGAAAATTCGCGATGGGTTGATCCGCGTGCCGCTGACGGTTGCCATTCCTCGGGGCACGCGGCCGATGGCGATGGTCGGCGACGACCAGGGCGGCGCCGGCGAGATCGTGCTGGCGAGCACGCATCCCGAGACGAAGCAGGTGCGGTTGGAGGTACATTTTACGGTGTTGCCTTGAGTCGCCGCGCAAGTTGCCTCGGGCATCCTGTTGTGACGTCGGGTTGGGGATCAGGAATCAGAAGTCAGGAGTCAGAAGTCAGAAGTCAACTTGGCTGGGCGCCGGTCGTGCGGTCATGTCGAGTTGCTGTGCATCGTTTCGCGGCGAATTGCGCAGTGGTCGCAGGCGTCGGGAGTCGGTAGGATTGCGGGATTGCCGCCTGCCGAGCGGGCCACTCCTTTCGCCGTTGCGACGCCACCGATGAAGCGAATTCTTCGTACGCCGCCGTTTGCTTTTACTTTTCTGTTGGCCGGCGCGACGCTGGCGCTCGTTGCCGTCAGCCAATTCTTCTGGGCTGATCTGCCGCGGGCCGGCGCGGCGGGGCCCGGCGGCGCGACCGTCGATCCGGTCGAAGCCAACGGCCCCGTCTTCGTCGACTGGCCCAAGCCGCAACTGGCGATCGTGTTCTCTGGCGAGCTCGATGGGTATCTCGAACCGTGCGGTTGCGCGGGGCTCGAAAACCAACTTGGCGGGCTCAAGCGGCGGCATACCTTCCTCAAAGAGCTCGAAGCCGCGGGCTGGCCGCTGGTGAAGCTCGATCTCGGCGGGCTCGTAAAACGCAAGGACGTGCAGACCGAGATCAAGTTTCGCTATGCGCTGGAGTCTCTGGCGGACATCGGCTACGCCGCGGTGGGCCTGGGGCCGAACGACCTGCGGCTGGGCGTCGACGCGCTGGCCTACGCGATCGGCAATCTCGATCCCGCGAAGAACCCCGTCGTCTCGGCGAATCTCGGAGTTTATGGTCTCCAAGAGTCCGTCGAGCTGGGGCTCACGCGGCGGTATCGCGTGATCGAGGCGGGCGGCAAGCGGATCGGCGTGACCGCGGTCCTGGGGGCCAAGTTCGCCTCCACCGCGGCGAGCGTGCCGGAGCTGGCCTACGCGCCGGCGGCCGAGACGCTGCCCGAGGTCGCGAGGCAACTGGCGACCGAGCGGTGCGACGTGCAGGTGCTGCTGGTGCACGGCGCGCCGGCCGAGGCCGCGGAGCTGTCGAAGGCGTTTCCGCAGTTCCAGATCGTGGCGACCGCAGGCGGAGCGGACGAGCCGCCGCGGCAGCCGACCGTCGTTGCCGGCAGCGGCGCCGTGCTCATGGAAACGGGGCACAAGGGCATGTACGTCACGGTGCTGGCCTTTTTCGACGATCCTGATCCGAAAAGACGAAATCGCTACCAGCGCGTGCCGCTCGACTCCCGCTTCGGCGAGTCGCCCGAGATGCAGGCCAAGCTCGCGAGCTACCAGAAAGAGCTCGAGACGATGACGCTTCCCGGGCTGGGGCTCGACGGCGTGGCCCATCCCGACGGCGAATTCGTCGGTTCCGAGGCCTGCGCCGATTGCCACACGGCGGCCTGGGAGGTGTTCGAGTCGACGCCCCACTATCACGCGACCGACACGCTGGTGGAGCTCGACCCGCCCCGGCACTTCGATCCCGAGTGCCTGTCGTGCCACGTCACCGGCTGGAATCCTCAGGAATATTTTCCCTATGCATCCGGTTATGTCGGCCTCGAGGCGACGCCGCAATTGAAGCAGAACGGCTGCGAAAACTGCCACGGCCCCGGCGCCGACCACGTGGCCGCCGAGAGCGGCGCGGTGGCCGTCACCGACGAGCAGCGCGACGCACTGCGGGCGGCGCTGCACATGGAGGTGGTTCCCTACGAGGGGAACAAGGACGGGCAGGTGTACGGTAACGTGGTGAAAAACTGCATGCTGTGCCACGACCTCGACAACAGTCCGGACTTTGATTTCCAGGAGTACTGGCCGCAGGTGATGCACGCGGGGATGGAATAAGGCTGGAGACGGTAGGCTGGAGGTCGGAGGGTTCAGGGTTCAGGCGGGAGATAGCCCCCGGCGCAACAGGATGATGCAAGTGCTATCGGGCCCCGTAGGGGCCAA
>CAYSFP010000279.1:0-4868 GCA_964430075.1 uncultured Planctomycetaceae bacterium
CGAACCCCAGCTTACCAGCACCCAGCAAGACTACGAATGCCTTCTTACGCCCACCGGCGTGCTGCACGGCGAATGTCCTTGCCCGGAATTCCTCCGGGCGTGTACACTTCGCATCCCCGTATCGCAGGCGCTCTTCAGGATGGGAGGCAGCCTCGCACGTCAAGCTTGCCGTCCCGACCGGTGTCCGGCACGCCCCGCAGAGCTACGTTCGCGACAAGGAGGTCGCCGCGTGTTGCTCGATTGGCCTATTCGCACGAAGCTGAAGCTTGGCCTTGGCCTGCTGCTGGTCACGGTGCTTGCGCTATTCGGCAGCGCGTATTACGGGCTGTATGCGTATCGGGAGCTCGTACGGAGCCTGTCGGCGCGGTCGGCCGAGCTGCCGCTGGCCAGCGATGTGTTGCAGGCCGTAAGCGATCTTCGCGTCACGCTGAGCCAGGCCATTGAACGTGAGGAATCGCGATTCGTCAGTCAGGGAATGCTTCCCGATGCAACAAATGTCGACGCTGACGCCGCGAGCAATGATCCGCTGTTAAGTAGTCTGGTCAGCGACTATCGCGTGCAGCTCAGCGCGCTCGAAGATGCCATCGCGCGTTACAGCCGTGAACTCGATGACACCACGGTCGACGCGGCGTCGCAACTGGCCGACGATGGCGGCGAGCGGCGCACGCTAAAGACCATTATCGCGATCGTTGCCGAGCTCAAGCGGTCCGAGCTGGACGCCGTGATTGGGCACGATTCGCACCTCTACGGCATGCGCGCCAAGGTTGAGAAGCTTCAAAAGCTGGCGACCGACTTGCCAAGCCACCTGCACGATCGCCTGGCAGAACTGGCCGACGAGGTGCGCGCGCAGTATCGCACGGCGATCGTTACGGCATGGGTTAACGCCATCGTGGCTGTGATCGTCATCGGCGGGTCGACGCGGGCGTTTTACAAGTGGTTTGCCGATCCGCTGCAGGTGCTCGTCGCTGGATCGCGGCAGGTGGCGTCCGGCAACTTCAACCATCGCATCCGGCTGGACGCGCGCGACGAGTTGGGCGAGCTGGCGGACGCCATGAACGCCATGACCGACGGGTTTCGCGACATTCGCGACGACCTCGATCGACAGGTCCAAGAGCGGACCAACCAGGTGGTGCGCAGCGAACAACTGGCCAGCGTCGGCTTTCTCGCCGCCGGCGTGTCGCACGAGATCAACAATCCGCTGGCGTCGATCGCTCTGTGCAGCGAGTCGCTGGAAGGGCGGCTGCAGGACTTGCTCGAGGAGTCGCCGGCCGATCGGGCCGATGACGTGCGGGTCGTGCGAAACTACCTGCAGATGATTCAGCGCGAGGCATTTCGCTGCAAGCAGATCACCGAGAAGCTGCTGGACTTTGCCCGCCGCGGCGACTCGCAGCGGCACGCCACCGACCTGCGCGAGCTGGCCGAGGGCGTGCTGGACATGGTGCAGCACCTGGGGCAGTACCAAGACAAACAGCTTACGCTGCTTTCCGGGCCGCCAGCGATCGCCGCCGTGAATCCGCAAGAGATGAAACAGGTTGTGCTCAACCTGGTGACCAACGCCCTGGAAAGCCTCGACGCCGGGGGGCGCGTCACCGTCGCCATCGAGCGCGCGGGCGATCGCGCCCGGATCGTCGTCGTCGACAACGGCTGCGGGATGACCGACGACGTGCGCAAGCATCTGTTCGAGCCGTTTTTTACGCGGCGCCGCTCGGGGCAGGGCACCGGGCTGGGCCTTTCCATCACGCACCGCATCGTGGTCGAACATCGCGGCCAGATCGACGCAACCAGCGATGGTCCCGGCAAGGGGTCGCGGTTCGTCGTGTCGCTTCCCGCACTGGTTACGGACAAGGAGATCCATCATCGCCACCAAGCCGCCTAATGCGCAGGGCCTGACCCTGCTGTTTGCCGACGACGAACCCTCGCTCCAGGAGCTGATGAATCTCGAGCTTCCCCGGCTGGGCCATCGCGCCACGGTCTGCCCCGACGGCGTGACGGCCGTCGCCGCGCTCGAACGGAACACCTACGACTGCATCATCGTCGACCTGGACATGCCCGGGCTGGACGGCATCGGCGTCATTGCACGCTGCAAGGAGCAGTCGCCGCAGACCGAGTGCGTGGTGCTGACGGGCAAGGGCACGCTCGATACGGCGATTGCGGCACTGCGCCACGGCGCGTTCGACTACTTGACCAAGCCCTGTCGGCTCATCGAGATCGAGGCGCTGCTGAAACGCGTGGCCGACAAGAAGCGACTCGAGCAAAAGAACCGGGCGCTGGAGCATCAGGTGCGGCGGCTCGAAGGCTCGCCGAAGCTTATCGGCAGCACGCCGGCCATGCACAAGGTGCGGCTCTTGATCGAAAAGGTCGCGCCGACGGGGTCGACGGTGCTCGTGCTTGGAGAAACCGGCACGGGCAAGGAACTCGTGGCGCGGTCGCTGCACGATCACAGCACACGGGCCGACGCGCCGTTTGTTGCCGTCAATTGCGGCGGCTTGCCCGAGACGCTCATCGAGAGCGAGTTGTTCGGCCATCGCAAGGGCGCCTTTACGGGCGCCGACGAACATCGCGTCGGCCTGTTCGAAGTGGCCCACGGCGGCACGATCTTTCTCGACGAGATCGGCGAGCTGCCCAAGAGCATGCAGCCGAAGCTCTTGCGCGTGCTGGAGAGCGGCGAGATTCGTCGCGTGGGCGAGAACAAGCCGGTGATCGTCGACGTGCGCGTGGTGTGCGCGACGCACCGCAATCTGCCGGAGATGGTCGCCGCGGATGACTTCCGCGAAGACCTGATGTACCGGATCAACACGTTCGAGATTCACTTGCCGGCGCTGCGCGAGCGGATCGACGACGTGCCGGAGCTGGCGCGATTTCTGCTGGCGCGGCATCGTCGTTTGGCGACGCCGACGGACGACCTGATCGCCGAGGACGCGCTGGCCGCGCTGCGGGCTCACGTCTGGCCAGGTAACGTCCGCGAGCTGGCCAACGTGGTCGAGCATGCGACGATCCTGTGCGACAGCGGTCCCATCCGGCGGGAGCACTTGCCCCAGCGCTTCGACAGCCGGCAGCTTATCGGCCCGGCGCGGCAGCGGCCCGGCGTGATGACGCTGCGGGAGCTAGAAATGGAGGCGATCCATGACGCGCTGGAGCGCACCGGCGGCAACAAGCCCAAGGCAGCGGACCAGTTGGGGATCAGCCTGAAAACGCTGTACAACAAGTTGAACCAGACGGGGCCGCTGGAGAAGTCGGCGTAGGCGGCCTCAACCTTGACTTTCGGAGGTAAGACGCTATCTTACATGCATGCGAACCACCGTTTCCAGCAAGGGCCAGGTCGTCATCCCCGCGGAGCTCCGCGAGCAGGATCGCATCGCGCCTGGCCAACAATTCGAAATTGAGCGCGTCAAAGCGGGTGAATATCTCTTCAAAAAACTTCCGCCCAAAAAACTGAGCATGATGGAATGGTTGCTGGCTTGTCCTGAGAAGGATTGGTTTGTGCCCCTGGAATCCGAAAGCACCGATACGCTGTGAGGTTTCTCGTCGACGCCAACGTCGCCAGTGAACCAACTCGCCAACAGCCGGACCGGCGCGCTCTGGCATGGCTGCACCGGCATGAGCTTGAGTGTGCGGTCAATCCGATCATTCTTGCGGAAATTCAGATCGGCATTCTTACGTTGCCTGCGAGCCGGCGCCGCCGACTCCTTGAGGATTGGTTCGACGACGCCATCCGTGCCCTCGACGTGCTTGACATCAACGCCGAAACGGCGGAAATCTGGGCGGCGTTGGTTGCCGAGCTGCGGCGCAAGGGACGCGCCATGCCCGTGAAAGACAGCCTCATCGCCGCTACTGCCCGTCAGCACGACCTGACCGTCGCCACGCGCAATGTCGCCGACTACCGCTATGCGGGCGTCAAGATTGTGAACCCGTTCGCAACCTGACAGGCCGAGCGCACCTTCGCCGGCCCGCCGAGTTCGCAATTTCTAAAATTTTCTGCGAAAAAGCTGGCGCCCCGCATTCTCGGGGAAGCGATTGCTCGCGTCGTCTGATGAAAGATTCCACGGCTTTTTTTCGCGTCTAACGATACCCATGCGCGGTGCCAAGCGGCAGCGATTCCGCGGCCCCAGTGTCAAATGCTACCTCGACGGCAAGCTGGTCGCGACGTCAAGAATACGCTCACCGCCATCAGCGGCCTCTACGCCAGCGCCACGCGCGACGAAAAGAGCGGCGACATGATCGTGAAGGTCGTGAAGACGTCGTCGACGCCGACCGAGACGGCAATCAATCTCAACGGCGTGGGCAAGCTTGCGGGCGACGCGCAAGCTATCGTGCTCTCGTCCGACAACCAGGCCGACGAGAACTCGCTAGAGAATCCAACCAAAGTCTCGCCAAAGTCAGAATCAGTCCAGATCCCCGGCCCCAAGTTCGCGCGCACTCTCTCGGGCAATTCACTTACGATTCTTCGGATTTCGGTAAGCAAATGACTACTACGGGGAGCAGTCTGCAGAACTCCGCTATTCAACGGGCTGAGGTGGACCCCAAAACCTGGACAGCTTGATAAGGTAGTAAAACCCACCCTGGGGTTGCCTTTCAGGAGGTCCGACCGGTGCCGAGGAAGCGACGTAGTTTTGGGGCGGCGTTTAAGGCCAAGGTGGCCTTGGCGGCCTGCCGGGGCGACAAGACGACCGCCCAATTGGCTTCGGAATACGAGGTGCATGCCGGCCAGGTGACGGCCTGGAAGAAGCAGCTCTTGGCCGAGGCGGCGAGCTTGTTTGAGGACCGTCGGGGGAAACGCCCCGACGAATCGAGGGCGGAGGAGCAGGAGCTGTACGAGCAGATCGGCCGCCTGAAGATGGAGGTCGAGTGGTTGAAAAAAAATCGGCACA
>CAYSFP010000280.1:0-4841 GCA_964430075.1 uncultured Planctomycetaceae bacterium
GTGTCCTCTGTGTCCTCTGTGGTAAATCTTCTCCCTGCGCCGCGCGCCGCGAAGATTCGCACCGTTGTTCGTCGAGCCCTGAGCTTCCACCGCGTGGTTCCGGCCAACGGTCGGGCTGCGATCTATTCGTCCGGCGGCCGCGCGGTCACTTTCACTTTGAGTTCCCTCACCCGCGGTCCGGCCATCGTGGCGCGCACAAGCGTCATCGGCACTTCCGAGCCAATCGGCGTGCCGGCAATCGCGCGGCTGAGCAGCGTGGGGTCCGAAAACTCCTCGCCATTCCAGCTCAGGATCACGTCATTGGCCCGCACGCCCGCTTCAGCCGCGGGCGTGCCGGCCGTGACCTGCACCACCCAGACGCCCGTGCCCTGCTCCAGCTCCAGCTCGCGCGCGAGTTCGTCCGGAACAATCTCGGGCCGCACGCCGAGAAATCCGCGCAACACATACCCATGGTCGCGAAGCTGTTCATAACTCGCCTGCGCCAGCTCGCTGGGCACGGCAAAGCTGATGCCTTGGTAGGCCGTGCCGATGATCGCCGTATTGATCCCGATGACGCGGCCATGAATGTCGACCAATGGGCCGCCGCTATTGCCGGGATTCACCGCGGCGTCGGTTTGCAAGAACTCCTGGATCACACGCGATCCAGGCCCCACCATATCCGGTGCAAACCCGCGCCGCTCCTTCGCACTGATGATCCCCGAGGTGATGCTCTTCTGCAGTCCGAACGGGCTGCCGACGGCCCACACCAGGTCGCCAACTTCCATGCCGTTGCTATCGCCCCACTCCGCGGCGACGAGGTTGCTCATTTCCGTCTTGAGCACGGCGATATCGGTGAGCGGATCGACGCCCACGACGGTCGCAGCCCCACGGCGACCGTCGCTGAGTTGAATCTCCGCGGTGCGCACGCCGTCGACCACGTGATTGTTCGTCACGATGAATCCCGCGTCGTCGACGATGACGCCCGAACCCTGCCCCTCGGCTCGTCCTCGCTCGGTGCGGATGTTCACGACGCTGGGCGACACGATCTGGGCGATCATGCGATAAGCGGCCGAGATTTGCTCGAGATTAAAATCCTTCAGATTCTCGCGGGCCACGTCCAACCGCGCGCGCTCGCGGGCCGCCGTCAGCGAGTACTCGATGCGCCCAATGATCGACGGCGTGACGAGCACAATCGTCAGCAGGGCAAAAATCCACAACAGGCGCCCGAGCCGACCGTTGTCGTCCCCCGCTGGCGGCCGCGGCGACCAGCGTTCCTCGGGTTCTTGGTGGAACGCCGGGCGTCGAGCGATCGAATCGCCGCCGGAGTTCGACCCGCCAGACGGGCTCATCCAGAGCGAAGAAGGCGGCGGGTCAGCGTGGTCCATGGCGACCGTGTCCTCGGGCGGTCTGCGAAGAGCTTGGGGGGCGCTTCCTGTGCAGGGAGTTTCCGGAGCGTCCGATGCCCCGGCCGCCAACGGCGACCACTTCCTGGCATCGCGGCCAACTGTCGGCCATTATACTGGCTCGCAGTCTCGCCGGCAGCGCTTCAGGATGGCCCGCATTTTCCTCGTCGTATGCCCAGCCGCTTTTTTCCTCCGGCCACGCTCGCGGCGCCCGAAGGGCTGGTCTTTGTCGGCGGACGACTCACGGTCGAACGCCTGCTCGACGGTTACGCCCACGGCATCTTCCCCTGGCCGGCTTACGCGGGCGAGCCCATGCTGTGGTGGTCGCCCGACCCGCGGGCCATTCTGCCGCTCGACGGCATGTACATCTCGCGGCGGCTGGAGCGAACGCTCCACAGCGGCAAATTCACGGTGCGCGCCAATACCGCGTTCACCGCTGTGCTGGAAGGGTGCGCCACCGGCCCTGGTCGCGAAGGCGGCACCTGGCTCACGCCGGACATGATCGCCGCCTACACACAGCTCCACCGGCTCGGGCACGCGCACAGCGTGGAATGCTGGCTTGACGATCGCCTGGTCGGCGGCGTGTACGGCGTCGCCATCGGCGGGTTTTTCTCGGCCGAAAGTATGTTCTATCGAGAGCGCGACGCCTCGAAGGTCGCCCTGGCCTGCCTGGTGAGTCACCTGCGCAGCCGCGGTTACGAACTCCTCGACGTCCAGCAGTGGACGCCGCATACCGGCCGCCTCGGCGTCATCGAGATTTCGCGGCGCGAGTATTTGAAACGCCTCGAAGGCGCGCTCCGCATTCCCACATCATTCGGCGAGTTTCGCGGCGAGTTGCGTTAGTCTTCGCCCCACTTCTGCTTCCACGCAGGGTAGTCGCGCTCGAGCAGCCGTCGCGGCCAGTCGCCGAGGTAGGCATAACCGATGCGCCGTTCGTGTTCGATGTCCGCCAGATTGTCGTGCACCACGCCGTCGCGCCCCACGAACATCGGCTTGTTCGTGCCGATGTCATAGAACCGCGCCCACAGCGGGCCGGCGCCCGGATCGTCGATCACCACGACGTCGCGGGGCGGATCAAGCTCGGGCGCACGAATCCGCTCGACGCGCCGGCCTTCGATCTTCGCCGTTTCGAACCACGCGACGGCGTCACGCACGGCTTCGCGAACCTCCGGCGAGGGCTTATCGAGGCTCATCAGGAATCTCACGATCCCCACGCTCTCGCTACCGCTCAGCGAGGGCAGCTCATACGCCCGCGCCTGCGCCGGCGCCAGCGTCCGCTCATCGTGCTGTGCGCACCAGACGGTTCGTATGCCGTCGACGACGACCTGGCATTTCAAGATGGCCTCGACGCCCTGGTCGATCGCCGTCCTCGCCCGCTTCCGCGTTGCGTCGTCGAGAAACTTGTACGACTCCTCGCCGTCGGCGATGTCATCCAGGACGTTCATCACGCCGATCATGGCCCCGTCGTTAAACGTGATGTGCCGCGAATAATCCTCGTCGAGCGGAAAAATCTGGGGCCACCCGCCGCCCGGATACTGGGCCTTTAGCAAATACTCGACGCCCCGCCGGCACGCCGCCGCGTAGCGCGGCTCGCCCGTTGTCGTCGCGACCCGAGCGAGAAAACGGATCTGCGTGACCGTGGCGCCGTTGTCGATCGTCGGCCGGCCGCCCGTCTCGCCGCGCTTCAGCCGCGCGCGCTGGTCGGCCGAGAGCTCCCGAGACATGTCCGTGTTCTTCAACCAGCCGCCGCTGGCGTCCTGGTACAGCAGCACGTTGTCCGCGATGCGTTTCGCCTCGTCGCTGCTGTACCACACGTGGTCCTGGTCCAGTGCGTCAGACCAATCCACGCGACCGCTGCTCTGGGCCAGCGAGACCAGGGGAATCGCCCACAAGGCAACAAACGCTGCCACGAGCGACTCCGGTCGGAACAACGGCAGCGCGGTGCGATCATACATGGAAGAAATCCTGCTACGAAAAGCGAAACGGCAGGCGTCGCGGTTAGTGTAGCGACCTCGCGCCCGGATTTCACTTGCTCGGCGATGCTGGCAATGCAGCAGATTTTCACCCAGGGAACGTCGGTAGGCAACATTGGCGCCGTTGATTGTGAATGCTTTGCCGCGATTTCGCCGATGCATGATACGAAGCACCAGCAGAGGAGTTGGAGGGAGCAGCCATGGGCGTCGTTCGCGACCGATCGGTTTTGATAGCATGCATCGGCGCCGGTTCGGCCATCGTGGCCGCCTTCGCCAAGCCGATTTGCGACACCCTGTTTGCCGAACGACCGGCGAAAACACGCTCGGCGGCAGCCGGCGCCGCCGATTCGCACAAGAACACGTCCACGCACCGCGCGCAAACCGCTCCCGGCATCGAAGGCGCCTGGAAACAGTACGTTCTTACCGAAGACGAAGGCGTCGTTTACATGAGCACGTTCGTCGTCGCGGCAGGCGACGAGGGCTACGTCATCAGCCCGCGCACGCAAGTCGAGGGCGACCGATTTCAAACCTCGCTCGGCGTCTTCGACGTGGCCTACGATGGCGCCCACTGGTCGTACAACTCGAATTGGGGCGACGGCGAGGTCGGCAATTTCGAACTCCAGCGCGTGTCCCCGACCGTTTTCGAAGGCGACATTCGGCTCGCAGGAAAACTCCTTCGCCGCACGCGCCTGGTGAAGGTAGAATGAGGCTCGTGACACCTCACGACGCCCAGCCGCTCGTCGCCGCCGCTCTGGAAGCACGAAATCGGGTCTACGCGCCCTATTCGCGATTTCGCGTGGGCGCTGCAGTTCTGACGCCGTCCGGCGCAGTGTTCCCCGGCGGCAACGTCGAAAATGCGTCTTATGGGCTCACCATGTGCGCCGAACGCGCCGCCGTGTCCGCCGCGGTGAGCGCGGGGCAACGCGAGATCATCGCCGTCGCCGTCGTGAGCAAAGGCGGCCATGCCCCATGCGGGGCTTGCCGGCAGGTCCTTGCCGAGTTCGGGCCGAGCATGCAGGTGATTCTGGTCGACGCAGACGACGCATCGAATATCCGCACGACCACGCTCGATCAATTGCTGCCCGAGGGATTTGGGCCAGCGTCGCTTGCGACATAGGTCAGCCCGGTGAGCGAGATCGATGCAGCCAGTTGCTGTCAGCGCGCTGGCCAGGAGTAGCAGGCCCGGCGTTGACGCCGGGTTCCGCGGAATCGAGCCCCGACTCGGCCGAGCGAACGATCGTCATTCCGCCCGCGGCCGACCGAGGCCGAAACATCCGCGGCGTGATTTGGCCGCGATCAGCCGCCGATTGAACTGACCGACATTCGCGCGGCCGTGCCCGCAGGGAACGCTTCAAAACCCGGCGTGAACGCCAGGCCTATGATCTCCGAACTGCCGCACTGCCAGCAACGATCGAGTCGTCAACGCCCCGCTCTAAATCCTAGTTAATCCACCGGCTCTGCCGGTGAGAATTGCCGAGGCTCTGCC
>CAYSFP010000281.1:0-4823 GCA_964430075.1 uncultured Planctomycetaceae bacterium
ATGCCGCGGAGCTTGTTGACCACCAGCGTGGCCAGGGCCTCGCCTTCGACGTCTTCGGCGATGATCAACAGCGGGCGGCCGGCCTTGGAAACGGCCTCGAGAATCGGCACGAGGGCCTTGGCGTTGGAGATCTTCTCCTCGTACACGAGGACGGCGCAGTTTTCGAGCTCGCAGCTCATGTCCTCTTCGTTGTTCACGAAGTGCGGCGACAGGTAGCCGCGGTCGAACTGCATGCCTTCGACCACCTCGACGGTGGTTTCGTTGCCGCGGCCTTCCTCGACGGTGATGACGCCGTTCTTGCCGACCTTAGCGAACGCGTCGGACAGGACCGCGCCGATCGTGGGGTCGTTGTTGCCGGCGATCGTGGCCACCTGCTGCAGGGCCTTCTTGTCTTTCACGTCGACCGGCTCGGCCATCTTCTCGATGGCGGTCGTGACGGCGGCGACGGCCTTGTGAATGCCGCGGCTGAGAGCCATCGCGTCGGCGCCCGCGGCCAGCATTTTCATGCCCTCGCGGAAGATGCCCTCGGCCAGCACCGTGGCCGTGGTGGTGCCGTCGCCGGCGATGTCGTTGGTCTTGCTGGCCGCTTCCTTGACGAGCTGGGCGCCCAGGTTCTCGTAGGGATCCTCCAGCTCGATGTCCTCGGCGACGGTTACGCCGTCCTTGGTGATCTTGGGCGAGCCCCACCCCTTGTCGAGCACCGCGTTGCGGCCGCGGGGGCCGAGGGTGCTGCGGACGGCGCGGGCGAGCTTTTCGACGCCGGCCGCGAGCGGCTTGCGAGCGTCGTCTTCAAACACCATTTGCTTGGGCACGAGAGAAACCTCCTGTGGTTTTGTGAGCTGTTAGCTATTAGCTGTTGGCTATTAGCCAGAAGGGAAGGGCGCGCGGGTTTATGCGAGACATCGCTGAGGACCGCTGACGACCGTGGTTAAGTGGTTAAGTTGCGAATGGGTAACCGTTTATATGCGAGATGGAGCCGGAGTTTAATGGGGCAAATGTCCGGTCGCCGAGACGGGGGAACGGGAGGCTGGGTACTTTTACCGCCTCTCCTCTGGCTAAGAGCTATGAGTTAACAGCTCATGGCTCGCCGTCCGCGGCGCAAATTGGCAGGCGGAGCGTCGCGTGCGGGGCATAAACGCAAGGCTCGTGCCGCACCAGGTTGTTTGCCGCGTTTCGCGAGGAATATCGCCACGAAACCAGGGAAATCGGGAGATACCTATTGAGTCCGTGGGCAAGCCGCCGCGAGGGCGACCTGCCAAATTGGCGCCGGCGGGCGGCGCCGCGGACGAAAAACGTGGGCCGGCGCCAGGGCGAGGCTGTGGAATACGCCAACGAAGCCAGGCGAGGTCCGCGGCTGCGACGGTTCCAGCCACCATTCCCCATGCGAATCGTGCGTGACAAGTTGCCCGGTAAAGTGCACAATCGATGGGCGACCCGTGACCAGGCGGTTCCCCCTTCTCTTCAATCTCTTTCTTCAAAATTGGTCTGAGACGATGCCCCATTTGCGACAACGGGCCTTCACGCTCGTGGAATTGTTGGTGGTGATTGCCATCATTGGCGTCTTGGTTGCGCTGCTGTTGCCCGCGATTCAGGCGGCCCGCGAGGCGGCCCGGCGGCAGCAGTGCGCGAACAATCTCAAGAACCTCGCGCTGGGCGCTATCAACTGCCACGACATCAACAACCATTTCCTCACGGGAGGATGGGGCTGGTTCTGGGTCGGCGACGCCAACCGAGGCAGCAGCAGGAATCAGCCCGGCGGCTGGGTCTTCAACGTGCTGCCGTTCGTTGAGCTGAATCAAATGCACGCCTTGGCGGGCGACGGCAATCCGGCCGAGATTACCACGCAACAGAGGGACGGCGCCCTGCGTTTGATTCAGTCGCCGCTCGACTTAATCCGTTGTCCTTCGCGGCGGCACGGTAATGTGCACCCCAAGCCCGTTGATGGCGCCTACTATGCACGGAATTGCTCGAACGCATCCAGTGCAGCGGAGGCAGTCGCCGGACGCAGCGACTATGCAATCAATTGCGGAGACCGAGACTTGACCGAGGATGGTGCAGGCCCCGACGCCTCACGAGACTATACGACCGCCGACCGAACAGTCTGGCGGTTTACGTCCCAGGGCGATTTGGCCGCGAATCCGAATGACCTCAATAACAAGCTCACTGGCGTAAGCTTTGTGCGAAGTGAAGTTGGCGTTCAGCACATCGAGGACGGGACTTCGATGACGTATTTGATCGGTGAAAAGTATCTCAACCCAGTCAATTACGAAACCGGGCAGGATTCCGGCGACAACGAAACATGGTGCACGGGATTCAACAACGACAACTTCCGCACTGGATTCGACGTTCCCCTGGTGGACACGCCGGGTTTGCAGGCTCAGAATCGCTTTGGCAGCGCGCATCCCACGGGCTGGTTCATGTCCTGGTGCGACGGGCATGTCGACTACCAGTCGTACGACATCGACCGGTTCGTGCATCGAGGCAACGCGAATCGTTCGGATGGCGGTCGGCCATTTGGCGCGCCGCTGCGATGACCCTCGTCGCCGCCCTTTGCATCGCCGCTTGACAAAGGGCCGTCGTGGACTGTCGCGGCGGCGGGCAATCGATCCTCCGAGGTTTGGAATCGCGATATGCCGATCTACCGGCCACTCGACGGCCGCACCGCATGCCTCAATTGCGGGCTCTCTCTTTTCCTCGCGCTCACCGCAATGGCGGGGTGCTCCGGCGGGGCAGCGAAGATCACGGAGGCCTCGGTCGATCCCGCGACGGCGGCGGCAGCAGCGATAGAACAACTCGATAAGAACGGCGACGGATCGCTCGATGCCACTGAAATTGAAGCATGCCCGCCGCTCAAGGGGGCCCTTGCAAGTTACGACTCCAGCAGCGACGGGGCTCTGTCTGAGGCGGAAATTGAGCAGCGGTTGACCGCGCTCTATCAAAGCGGCGTTGCGCTCGCCAACTTTGACTGCACCGTGACGTCCGGGGGTCGGTCCCTCATCGGCGCGACCGTAACGCTCCGGCCAGTCGAATTTCTTGCCGATTCGCTGCTGCCTGCCCAGGGCACGACGGACGACCAAGGCATGGCGCGTCCAACGATCGGCGATGAACACATTCCCGAGAAACTCCAAGGGGCGCCGCTGCTTTATCCGGGCCTCTACCACGTTGAGATCACGCACGCGGAGGTGGCGATCCCGACTCGGTACAACAGCGCCACGGAACTGGGCGCCAATGTTGACCCCACATCTCGCACCGGGACTTCTGCGTCGTTTGCTCTCCAAGCGAACTAACCCCCTGAAGGCGGGCGCCACTGGCGTCCCGCCAGTGCTGAGCTGGGTCCACGGATGGCCAGACGGATCGGCGGCCCCGATGCACAGTCTCTCGGCACGTCTCACTGGCGACACGCCAGTGGCGCCCAGCGGATGCTGGTCGGATGCGCGGCGCTGAGATGGATATCCTCCGCTCCCCTCTCCTTGACGGAGAGGGGCTGGGGGAGAGGTGATGGCCTGGGTACGTGGTCTCCAATCGCGCGTGGGCAGGGTTCATCCCCTCTTCCCAGCCCTCTCCAGGATTATGCAAACGCTAGCAACGCGGGTGGTAGCGATTTTTGATCCCGCAGGGATCGAAGCCATTAGCCGGCGGCTGAGCGAAGCGACGCCGCCGGTGATTGGTCTAATGGCTGTGAACCCTCCGGGTTCGCCTGCTAGCCTTTGCATAATCCTGTCTCCTCCAGGGAGAGGGAGTCGGAGGTTTCAGCGGGCAGCCCTCCCGCGAATTACAAAATCGCCAGCGGGTTGCGCGGATGTTCCAGCGTGCCGCGGGTGACGCCCACGCGGCTTTCGGCGCGGAGTGCGCGCCACACCTCGGCGCCCTCGATGCGGCCGGCGAGCAGGTCGCGGTAGAGGCTCACCAGCCGGTGCGTTTCGCGGCGCGGGGCGTCGGCCAACAGCTCGATGCGGAAGTGGCGCACGCCGCGGGCGAGCAGCGGCGCCACGGCCTCGGCGCCGCTTTGCGCCGCGGCGTTGTACAGCGTGTTGCGGCAGCCGATGTCGGCGTGCAGCACGTGCTTCGCGCCCACGCGGTCGCGGAGCTGCACGGCGTGGCGGTCGCAGGGGCGGCCGCAGTCGGTTTTGTTGCGGCCGGGCGAGATCACGGCGCAGAACACGCAGTGCTCCATGTGGAACATGGGCATGTGCTGGTGGATGACGACCTCCAGCGGCGAGTGGCACTGCGTCGCGTGCCACTGGCGTCCCGCCAGTGCAGAAGCGGGTACTCGCTCGGCGCCTCTCACTGGCGACACGCCAGTGGCGCCCATCACGGCGTCGACGAGCTCCAGCAGTTGGTCGCGGTTGAGATCGTAGGACGCGGTGACGCGCCCGGCGCCTTGGCAGCGTAGCCACTCGACCGTGAGCGGGTTCGCGGCGTTCAGCGAGAAGTCGGCGATCGCCGGGATGCCGCGCTCGCGGGCGGCGGCCAGCGCAGCGAGGTTGCGCACGAGCCAGCCGTCGGCGGCGTGCTTGGCCAGCGCGACGAACAGGCCGTCTTCGCCCGGTTTGTGGATGCGGAGCGACGCGAGGTGGATCGCGGCGCCGGCGGCACGGGCGGCGGCGACGGCGCCGCGATAGTCGCGGAGGTCGTGGAAGTCGGCGGAGACGTGCGCGACGCCGGCGTCGAGCACGGCGTGGAGTTGGTCGAGCGAGCGGCAGAGGACGTGGAGATGGGGTGGGTCAGCGTGTGGCGCCCATGAAAGGTCCTCCGCTCCCCTCCCCTCGACGGGGAGGGGTTGGGGGAGAGGTGGTGCGCCAACGCAGGGGCCTCCCCTCTCC
>CAYSFP010000282.1:0-4803 GCA_964430075.1 uncultured Planctomycetaceae bacterium
CTTGCCGAGCGAACTGACGACGCCGCCGGTGACGAAGATGTGTTTGGTCATGGGAGTACCTTCCTGGCTGAGGGCGGGGCGGGAAACGTGCCGGCGGCAAACCGTCCACGGCGCGCTTTGCTAGCATTCTAACCGGCTAAGCCCAGGGCGCGGAGGGCGGGATTCGCGGGCCCCACGGCGGTGGGGAGATGAATTGACAGGATCACAGGATTGGCAGGATGGACAGGATGAGCCATGAGGGATTGGCAGCGAAGCCGGTTGGATCACGCGTTTGCGTTGGCCCCGATCCTGTCGATCCCTTTGATCCTGTTATCCTGTCAATTCCCGTATCCGCTCACCGAAAGAACTGCCCGCGCCCTTCGGCTTCAAACGCGCCCTGGTGGTGCCGGATCGTCGGGCGCCGCACTCCCGCGGGCCACACGACCTCGACGATATCGAACCGGCTCGGGTACTCGAGCAGCGCGTGGGACTTGAGATACGCCGTCGCGGCGCGGGTCATCCGCTGGCGGCGCTGGCGGTCGACCGCCTCGGCCGGCGTGCCGATCTTTTCGCCGCGGCGCGTCTTCACTTCGACGAAGACAACGGTCTTGCCGTCGACGGCGATGAGATCGAACTCGCCGTAGCGCGAAGCGTGGCGACGGGCGACGATCTTGTATCGCTTGCGGCGCAGATGCCGCGCGGCGGCACGCTCGCCAAGTTCGCCGAGAGTCGGCGCACGAAATCGCTCTGCGAACCAAGAGCGGATCGACACACGATCCTCCGGCTCCCTCCCCCTGGCGGGCGGGGAGGGCAGAGGAGAGGGGATGAAGCGGGTCCACGCGAGCCCAGTGTAATCAGAGCGAGTACCCGGCGCGTCGCCGCCCGCGAGCGGGCCTCGATCGAGCTCGAGCGCGAGCCCAGTGTAATCAGAGCGAGTACCCGGCGCCTCACCTCTCCCCCAGCCCCTCTCCGTCAAGGAGAGGGGAGCAGAGGAGTTGGGCGCCCTACTCCGCCGCGGCCGCCTTATGATCGGTCCGCCGCTCGCGGAGCCGCGTCGCCTTGCCGCTGCGCTGGCGCATATAGTACAGCTTGGCCCGGCGGACCCGGCCGCTGCGCTTCACCTCCAGCTTGGCGATCCGCGGTGAATGGAGCGGAAACTTCCGCTCGACGCCCTGCCCGGCGACGATCCGCCGCACGGTGAACATCTCGGCGGCGCCGGAGCCGCTGCGGGCAATCACCACGCCGGTGAAGACCTGGATGCGTTCCTTGTCGCCTTCCATGATCTTCGTGTGCACGTCGATCGTGTCGCCGATCTCGAACGGCACGAGCTGATCGGCGGGCTTGAGGCTCGACTTTTCAACGCTGGCGAGGATTTGTTGGCTCATGTCAGTATCACGCTATTAGGGAAATGCGTTTACCACAGAGGACACAGAGAAGAAGAAATGCGGAGGAGGAGATCTGAGCCGTCCTGGCCTTACTTCCCGTCTTTCTCTGTGACCTCTGCGTCCTCTGTGGTGAATAAATCCGGTCGTTTGGCTTTCGTCCGCTCGAAGCTGCTTTGCTCGCGCCACCTGGCGATCGCGCCGTGGTCGCCGCTGAGCAATACCTCCGGAACTTCGTGCCCGCGGTACTCCCGCGGGCGGGTGTATTGGGCGAACTCCAGCAGGCGGTTGCCCGTGGAGAACGAATCGTACCGGCCGCTGTCCTCGTCGCCCAGCACGCCGGGGACGAGGCGGATCGTCGCGTCGATCACCGCCATGGCGGCCACTTCGCCGCCGTTGATGATGAAATCGCCGATCGAAACCTCCAGCGGGTTCAAAATGTCGGTCACCCGCTGATCGAAACCTTCGTACCGTCCGCACAACAGCAGCAGCCGCGGGAACGCTGCCAGCTCCTCGACCAGCCGCTGATTAAGCGGCCGGCCCTGCGGCGAGAGCAGGACTAACTGGCCCGGCGTCTCGTCAAGTTGCTCGACCGCCTCGACCGCCTCGACCGCCGGCTCGGGCTTGATCACCATCCCCGGGCCGCCGCCAAACGGGCGATCGTCCACGCAGTGATGCTTGTCGTGCGTCCAGTCGCGGATGTTGTGCAGCTCGATGCGAACCAGGCCGGCGTCAATCGCGAGCTTCAGCAGGCTCTGCGTCAGGTATCCGCTGAAGATCTCCGGAAACAAAGTCAAAACATCAAACCGCATGCGCTACTCCCTCTCCCGGAGGGAGAGGGTTTTTGGGGCAAAATCTCGCAATTAGCTCTCGGCCGGAGCAGCCGCTTCCTCCGCAGGCGCTGCCGCGGCCTCGGCCTCGGCCGCGGGGGCAACGGCAGCAGCCTCGGCAGCGGCGGCCGCATCAGCGGCGGCCTTCGCGGCGGCTTCCTCGGCCGCCTGCTTCGCGGCCTCTTCCTCGCGGACCTTCTTGGGCTTCACCACGGCGGGGCCTGCCTGAGGAACCGCCTTTGGGGCGGTCAACTTCTCGAGCGCCTTCTGCTGCGCGTCCAGGTGCGTGCCGTTCGGGCCGTACTTCTTGATCAGCACCGCCACCTTCTCGCTCGGCTGGGCGCCGACGCCGAGCCAGTACGCCACGCGCTCGGCGTTCAGCCGCGCCCGGGCGTCGGTCTCCGGCACGAACGGATCGTAGGTGCCGAGCTCCTCCAGCACGCGACCGTCGCGGGGAGCGCGCTTGTCCGCGGCACAAATGCGGAAAAACGCCCGGTGCGCCTTTCCCATCTTCTTCATGCGAATGACTACCGACACGACTGGCTCCTACAGGACCGGGGAATCGATGGCGTATGGCTGCTTGCCGCGGTCCATTGCGGGACCGCGAATCCACCATCTTGGCCGATGGCGGGGGGGATTGGCAAGTGGGAAGCGCCCGCTTTTTACGGGGGTTTTGGGGGCGTGGCAGGGGAGGTGGGAATGACTGAAAATCAGAACGACGAATGGGGGGAGTGGGTGGGGGGCCGTGGGAAGTGGGCAGTGAGGAATTGATTGCCACGGAAACGGCGGCAACCCTCACGAGCGCACGGCAGCCTATGAGCGCGCGTCATGAGGCCCTTAGCGGGTGGTTTCCACGTGGAGTTGGATGCCCTCATGCCGCTTCAGTGAGGAGAGGAGAGCCGCCAGATTGTTGATCGTCGGGTTGCCCTTGACGCTCAGCATTCGCTTGATGCTCTCGGGCTTCTTGCCGACGTCTTTGGCGAGGGCCTCGAATCCAATCGACGCCAGCACGTAGTCGCGAATGAGCGACTTGGTAGTTGGCACGTCGTTCTCGGCGATCGATTCGAGCGCCTCCCCAATCAGCGCGGCTCGGAACTGGGGGTTCGCTTTGGCGCGCTGCAGGATTGTTTCCTCGACTGCTTGCGTGCGTCCCATGGAGGGGTCTCTCTATCCCTTGGTTGCCCACTTATTGGACCAGCCACCGTGCATCAAGCAGTTGCTCGATTGCGGCGCGAATCGCCTTCCCGTCGACATCTTGTACGCGGCCCAGGACGCGCTCAATGAGCGACGTCGACAGCGTGCCGATGATCGGCTTGACCCATGTCGGTTTGATGAGCCCGGCCGCCTTCCAGTCGGAAATCGCCAGGTCGGCGCGAGGCTGGCGCTGGCCGGTCAGCGCAATCGCCACAATGTCGCCATGCTGCTCTGCGTACGGGTTCGGGCTGACGATCACCGCCGGACGCTTCTTGGTCGATAGCAAATCCGTGAACGGGTAGTGCACGAGAACGACCTGGCCTGCCTCAAAGGTCGTCATACGCCGCGTCCTCGTCGTTGTCCCACGCTTTCGTGAACGACTGTTCTTGGGCCTTCATCCAGGCTTCGCTATCAGCGAATTCCGATGCAGGATCGAACATCACGATCACTTCCTGCGGCGGCCGCCCGCGAAGCTCGTCAGGAAGGACGATCTTCTCGCCATCGAATTGAGCTCTTAAGGCAACCATGGAGTGGATCCGCACAAGTCTTGAATATGCCTGATTATACACTGCGACAATCGATACAGGCCGGCCGCGTCGCGCCCCCGCCTCACCCCCGCGGGTTGTTCCGATCGCCGCGCCCCTCGCGTTTCCGCTTCCGCAACTCCCGGTCGCGCTCCTTCTTCGCCCGGGCCCGCTCCTGCGGCGTCAGCCGCTTGCCAGTACCGACTTTCTTGCGGCTGAGCGACCCCGACGGATCGGACATCGCCCCGTTCTGCAGGGCCTGCACCATCTTCATCCGCTCGCGCATGCCCTTGCCGGCCATCGAGGTCATCACCTGGGCCATCGCGTCGAACTGCTTCACCAGGTCGTTCACCTCGTGCGGCTCGACGCCGGCGCCGGCCGCGATCCTCCGCCGCCGGCTGGGGTCGATCGTCTTGGTCGGGTTGCGTTTCTCGGCCGCGGTCATCGAGTCGATGATGCCCATCAACCGGCGGATATCCCCTTCGGCGTCGACGTCGCCGAGCTGTCCCATGAGGCCGCTCATACCGGGGATCATCGCCATCACTTTCTGCAGCGGGCCCAGCCGGCCGATCTGGCCCATCTGCTTGCGGAAGTCATCCAGCGTGAACTCGCCCTTGGCAAGCCGCTCTTCCTGTCGCTGCATCTCGTCCTGGTCGAACTCGCGCTGGGCCTTCTCGACCAGCGTGAGGATGTCGCCCTGCCCCAGGATGCGCCCCGCCATGCGGTCGGGGTGAAACTCCTCGAGCGCGTCGAGGTGCTCGCCCACGCCGATGAACTTGATCGGCACGCCGGTGACGTGCTTGACCGAGAGGGCCGCGCCGCCGCGGGCGTCGCCGTCGAGCTTGGTCACCGGCGTGCCGATCCAGTTCATCGGCGTGGGCGAGGACCTCGACG
>CAYSFP010000283.1:0-4799 GCA_964430075.1 uncultured Planctomycetaceae bacterium
TTTTTCAGCGTCAGTCACCTCTATTCACTGTCTGTCACAAGTAGCGGAGGAGGGACTCGAACCCCCGACACGCGGATTATGATTCTGCGGGCCCAATTCGCTAACACCTGGCCGCCGCAGCGCTTAGAGAAACCGTCGTCAGGCTGTTGCACCTATCGTTGCACTCGCATCGAAGTGAGCGCTGAACTTGCCGAATTCATCGCCGGTTGGCCGTCGCTGACGGATCGTCAGCGCAAGGGTTTCGCGCTAATGGCGACCCTTCCCAGCGACGAAGCGCATCCCGAAGGGCGGTAGCGTCAACGTCGTTGCATTCGAGCGCGATCGCCAGCGGCGAGCCCACCTGCTGGCTGCTACGCTGAGGCCAAGCCAATACCTGGCGAGCGGCTGATCCGGCGCCTGACAAATTCAGGCGAACAAACCTGGAAAGAGGGCGCAGAGCATGAGGCTCACGAGTATTGCAGCAATTGTCGACACAAGGCCCGGCAGCATGAAGCTGTGATTAAGCAAGTATTTGCCGATTTTCGTCGTGCCGGTTTGGTCAAACGAAACCGCCGCTAACACGGTTCCATAGGTGGGTAGGAAGAAGACCGCATTGGCCGCCGGGTAGAAAGCGATCAACGTCGCGGTTGACATTCCCAAAGCCACGCCAATCGGCATCAGGATCACGACCGTCGCGGCGGCGCTAAACAGCAGGCTTGAGAGCACGAACAACCCGAGGGCAAACGTCCAGGGGTGATTCTCGATCAGGCCGGCGATACCAGAGACGATGAAATCGCGATTCCCCTCGAAAAAGGAAGAACCTAGCCACGACACGCCGACAATGCAAATTACGGCGGTGATGCCGCTCCGCATGATCGCCCCCTTCATCGCTGCTTCCGGTGAGGCTTGAAACAGTAACATGATCAAACCGGCGACGGCGAACATCACGATCATGATCGCCGCGCCCATACCGACTTGGTCGGTGTCGACCACTCCTGAGGACTCAACTTCATAGGTTGGCCTCAAGTCGGGGAACATGCCGATCGCGACCACCGCGGCGATCCCGGCCAAAAATAGCAGGGTGGAACCGCGAGCATTGAAGAGGGCCCGGCCTTCGAGCGGGTGTGACTCCGCCGGCGGCTTAGCCGTTCCGCTGGCCAGGCGTAGTTGATATTCGGGATCCTCGTTCAACGGTAGACCACGTCGGGCCACGACCAGCGCACCGATGAGGACTCCGATGAACGTGGAGGGAACGGTGATCGCCAGAAGCGCGGGCAGGGTGACGTGGCGCTCGGAGAAACAGCCGATCATCGCTACGGTAGCCGCGGAGATCGGTGAGGCCAACACTCCTTGTAGTCCGGCAATGACGCTAATCGACAACGGCCGCTCGGGGCGAACTCCTGCCTTGCGAGCGACCTCGGCGATAACAGGCAGCAAAGCGTAAATGACGTGTGCCGTGCCCGACGCAAAGACGAGCAGATAGGTAACTACCGGGGCGACAAAGGTGACGTACTGTGGTTTGCGGCGTAGAACCGTTTCCGCCACCGCCACCAGCCAATCAAGTCCCCCGGCGGCCTGCATCGCAGCCAAAGCGGTGATCACGGCGATGATCATGCCAATGACCACGCCCGGTGGGCCCCCCGGCGGAAGCCCAAAGCCAAACACGAAGACAAACAACCCGATGCCCGCGATAGCTCCGAGCGCAATTCCGCCTAGGCGGGCGCCGACGAAGATGCACGCTAAGAGAATAAGGAGTTCGATCCAAATCATGAGGGGCGCCGCGATCAGTGCGATTAGTAAGTCACGAATAGCTTTTGGATTTCCTCCAGCGGGCGCGTTTTCAGGAGAGCCAATGCCAGCAGAATTCGTGATTTTTGCGGGTTGAGTTCATCCGAGGCGATGAATCCCAAGTCATCGTCATTGACTTCGACGTTGCGGCCGACCGAGCCGGTTGCGACTCGGCTGCTTCGCACGACCACGACGCCGTTCTTTGCGGCTCGCGCTGCGGCTTCGAGCGACGCATTGTTCATATTGCCGTTGCCGACTCCGGCGATAACGATCCCCTTGGCTCCGTTGGCGACCGACGCGTCGATTAAGTCCGGCGCCATGTCGGCGTAGGCAAAAAGAATGTCGACTCGCGGCAGCTTCGTCACCCCCTCAACCGAAAACTCACTTTTCGCGGTGTGCGTCCAGGGCGGGCTGCTGAAGAAGTCGTTCTTGCCGTAGTTGGCAACGCCGACGAGTCCGCGGAGAGGCGACATGAAAGTCTGAATGGCGGTTGTACTGGTCTTGGTCAGCGAGTGAGCGGCGTGGATCCAGTCGTTCATCATCACCAGGACGCCCCGGCCTTTGGCTGCCGGATCGGCGGCGACCCCCACTGCGTTGTAGAGGTTGAGCGGACCATCGGCGCTGACCGCGGTCGACGGCCGCATCGAGCCGACCAGTACCACCGGTTTGTCGCTCTTGACGACCAGGTTGAGGAAGAACGCGGTTTCCTCCATGGTGTCCGTACCGTGGGTGACCACAATGCCATCAACTTCAGGTTGGGCTAACAATTCGTTGATCCGCTTGGCGAGCGCGATCATGATCTCAAAGCTCATGTCCTGCGAACCGACGTTCGAGATTTGTTCGCCTTTGATGCGGGCGAGTTTTTCGATGCCCGGCACGGCGGTCAGCATCGCGTCGATGGTTACGGCGCCGGACTTATAACCCGCCTGCGTTCCGCTTTCGGCGGCCCCGGCGATGGTGCCGCCGGTGGCCAGGATGGCCACATTTGGAAGGGTTTGGCTGCGGGCCAGTGCGGGGCAGCAACTGAAAATCGCTAGACAACAGAAGCTAAGCAGAGTTTGGGTGCGAAGGCGCTGATTCATAATCGAAGTCCATGGTTCGAGGCCGTGTGTTTCCGGAATCTCGCTCACTTCGGGTTCTGCCGAGGCGGGTACTTGCTCTTATCCAAGCCAGTCAGTTTTTCCGGGTCGAACAGGTCGTGGATTTGCTCTTCGCTGAGGATCTTTCTTTCGCGAATGATCTCGAGGATCCCCTTGCCTGTGCGGTAGGCTTCGCCGGCAAGCTCGGTCGCCACTTCGTAGCCGAGGACGGGATTGAGCGCGGTGACGATGCCGACGGTCGTTTCGAGATAACGCTCAAGCGTCTTTTCATTCACCGTGATGCCGTCCACGCACTTTTCGCGGAACGCCTTTGAGGCGTTAAAGAGCAGGCTCTGCGACTCAAGGACCGCTAGTCCGACAAGGGGTTCATAGGCGTTGAGTTGCAATTGCCCGCTGTGTGCTGCCAAGGCGACCGAATAGTCGTTGCCGATCACACGGAAGGCGACGACGTTCATCAATTCGGGCATTACCGGATTGACCTTGCCCGGCATGATTGATGATCCGGGTTGCAGCGGAGGCAAGTTGATTTCGAACAAACCGGCGCGTGGGCCCGAGGCCAGCAGAATCAGGTCACTGGAGATTTTCGACAGCTTTACGGCCAAGCTCTTAAGCGCCGCCGAATACACGACGAAGCCCTGCTGGTCCCACGTCGCGGCCAGCATATCCTTGGCCGGCACGATCGGCTTGCCGGTGAGCCTGGCTAACTGGGCTGCGCACGCTTCCGCATAATCGGCCGGGGCATTGAGTCCCGTGCCGATCGCGGTGGCGCCCATGTTGACCGAATACAGCCAGTGTTCGGATTCGCGCAGCAACTGGATTTCGCTTTCTAGCGCCGCGGCATAGGCGTGAAACTCCTGGCCCACCGTCATCGGCACGGCGTCCTGCATTTCGGTGCGCCCCATCTTCACGAGTTCCAGGTAGGCGTCGCCCTTGGCTCGAAATGATTCGACCAGCTGCTCCAGCTCTTCGATCAGCTTGTCGTTGCGCAGCAGAAAGGCGACCTTGACGGCGGTCGGATAGGAGTCGTTCGTCGACTGCGACATGTTGAGATGATCGTGCGGGTCGACGATGTCGTACTGGCCTTTGGCGTGCCCAGAAAGTTCGAGCGCGATGTTGGCCAAGACTTCGTTGGCGTTCATATTGGTCGAAGTCCCGGCCCCGCCCTGGTACCAATCGACGATAAACTGATCGTGGTATTTGCCGTCGAGCACGGCTTGGCAGGCCTTTTCGATCGCGGCCAATGTCTCCGGCTGCATGGCTCCCACTTCCGCGTTTGCCTTGGCTGCCGCCAGTTTGACGATGGCCCAAGCTTCTACAAAGCCTGGGTAGTGATTCATGCGCACGCCTGAAATCTGGAAATTCTCGAGCGCTCGCGCAGTCTGAACGCCGTAGTAGGCGTCGCGCGGAACTTCCTTGGGCCCCAGTAAGTCGCGCTCGATTCGCACGTTGTCCTGTGCGGCAATGGGGGTCGGCGCCATCACGAGGCCGAGCAAGACAGGAAGCGTCAGCCAGCGCAAGCCATTCCATAGATCGAGCAAAGGAACAGCGCGCCGGTTCCAGGGCGGGTTTGCGTGATCTGCACAACCAAACGACATTTCACACCTCACAGTTCTTGCGGGGGCGCCAAGATCAAGACGATCAAGATGAAGCGGAATCACAGACGGCTGAATGCCCAACCGACAAGTACTTCCGGGAACGGATGGCATTTGGCGGAGGCGGCGGATTTACTGTGCGCAATTTGACCACTGCCCGCATCACGCCGACATGGCTGCGACAGCAGCGGCGTGCAATCACCCTACACTACGCCGTTCACGCCGTCGGGCATTATAGGCCGTCGCGGCGCCGATTGCCACGAACGCCCTATTGTTTTCTCGATCGTTCGCCCCTTAGAAGGTGTTTGTTAACAGCTAGCACGCCTGCCTTCGGGAGTCG
>CAYSFP010000284.1:0-4564 GCA_964430075.1 uncultured Planctomycetaceae bacterium
GCTCGCCCCCCGGCGTAAACGCCTGTGGCTAATATCGCCGGAAAGTGCGCTGGTGGCGAACTGCCAGAACTGAACTACTACCGGCTAGAAGCCGGTAGGTTGGAGGAAATTTCGTGAGCTACGGACTGAAGTCCTCCGCTCACGAAGAAGTTACTCCAGCCAAAACTCGACGCTGTGACGTAATGGCGAACGTAAGCAGAAAGGCGTCAAAGGCAATCCTTTCTCAGAAATCCAAGTCCAAAGAATACTGACAACCTAAAGGATTCGCCTGAAGGCGAGGGTTTTAACCCATCGTTGGGACAATAATTGCCACACCCCGCCGGCGCGGGATCGACCCCGCACTTTCGGCAGCCCGCGTCTCGCAGGACGGCTCACGCTGGCGCCGCCGGTATAATTCCTGTCACAAGCGACGGCGCCTTTGCGCTTCTTCGCGGAACTCCGCCTTTGTTCCTATGGCCAGCCACGCGGTTCACGATGCGCCCGTTGAAACCCCGAGCAACGGGGCCGCGGGAGCATTTCGCGAGCGGCTCGCCGCGTGGATCGCCGGTTTCCCCTGGGCGGCGTGGCTCACCAGCGGGCTCGTGCACGGCAGCCTGCTCATCGTTCTCTCGCTGGCGATTTTCGGGCCGCCGGCGGAAAAGCTGATGTGGCTGGCCACAGACCCGGGCGACAGCCCGCCGCTAGAGGACATGAATCTCGAAGAGCTGGTTTACGACGACATTCCGGTCCCCGGCGAGCCGGGGGAAGCGTCGCTGGGGCCGATTGCAACCGGCGAAGGCATCGAGCTGCCGGGGCCGATGACCGGGACCGTCGGCAATGTGCGGACTGGCCCGACCAATGCGGGGAGCGTCGCCGGCCTGGCGGCGAGCGATCGCGACGTGGCGCCGGTGGGCGTCTTCGGCGAATTCGGCGGCGACGACTTTGGCACCGGCCTCGACGTGCTGACCAATCCTTTGGCGGTGCGCGGCGGGGGTCTCGAGGGGCGCAAATTCGAGAACCGCCTGGCCGCGGCGCTGGCCCAGGGCGGCACGCGGGAGAGCGAAGCGGCTGTCGAGCGGGGGTTGGCCTGGCTCGCGGAGCATCAGTTCGACGACGGCTCGTGGCGGTTCGACCTCGAAAGTCATCCGCGGTGCGCGGGGTACTGCGGCGACTCGGGCAACTATCAGTCCACCACCGCGTCGACGGGGTTGGCGTTGTTGAGCTTTCTCGGCGCGGGCTACACGCAACAGGAGGGCAAGTACGCCGAAGTCGTTTCGCGCGGGCTGTACTACCTCAATGAGCGGCTCGAGTCGACCACTTACGGCGGCGACTTGCGCGACCATGGATTCGCCGTGGGCGCCGGCCTCGGATTGGGATTCTCGCGCGGCGCCGCGCGGGCCCGCATGCGCGAGGACACCATGTACTCGCACGGCATCGCCACGTTGGCGCTGACCGAAGCCTACGCGATGACGCGCGACGAGATGCTGCGGCAGCCGGCCACGCAGGCGGTGAAGTTCATCGTCAGCGCCCAGTACGACGACGGCGGCTGGCGCTACAACCCGGGCTTTGAAAACAACGCCCGCGGCGACATGACGGTCACCGGCTGGCAGCTTGCGGCGCTCAAGAGCGCGGTGCTCGCGGGCATCGACGTGCCCTACGACGTGTGGACGCGGGCCAGCGCGTTCATCGACACGTTGGCCGCCGATCGCGGGGCCCGCTACACGTATCTGGCCAACGAACGGGGCACGGCGGCCACAGCGGCGATCGGGCTGTTGTGTCGGATGATCGGCGGCTGGCCGAAGGACTCGCGGCCGCTGCAGCGCGGGGCGGCGCTGCTGGGCGAGCAAAAGCCGATGCAGAACAACGTGTATTTCATCTACTACGCCTCGCAGGTGTTGCATCACTTGGGCGGCGCGCGTTGGCAAAAGTGGAATCCGCGCATGCGCGAGTACCTCATCGAGACGCAGGCTGTGGAAGGGCACGAAGCGGGCAGTTGGTATTTCGCCGAGTCGCACAGCTCGGCCGGCGGCCGGCTGTACACGACGACGATGGCGATCATGTCGCTGGAGGTGTACTACCGGTACATGCCGATCTACGGCGAGCCGTTTGTCGGTCGGGCGCCGTGAGGCAGCGAATTACGCTCTCCCCCTGGGGCTTTGCCCGGAAATTCGAAATCCGAAACTCGAAATCCGAAACTCGAAATCCGAAACAAGGATCAAGGCTTGAAATTTCCAAGTCCAAATGAACCAGTTGAGATCCCTTTGGAAAATTCCCGCTTGGTGTTTGTTTCGTGCTTCGTGATTCGAGTTTCGGATTTTCTAGGCAAAGCCCCCTGGGAGCGGGAGGAGGAGCCGAAGCTGGGCGCGAGGCCCAAGGCGGGGTGACGCCTCGGGCCTCGCACCGCGAGCCTCAGGAGTCCGTCGATCGCGACGGGTGGCGCCAGTCGCTGATCTACGGCGGACGGGTCGGAAACAATTGGCGGCAAGGCCACGAGCCTCCACGCGACGGCCGTCGGCGCCTGCGGCGTGCGAGTAAGGGGCGACACGCGCACGCGCCGACGGCCAGACAAACAGGGGTGCGAGAACCGAGCGATGCGGCGCACCATGGCGCACGCGGCTCAACACAAGGCAGGACAAGGAAGGAGGAAAAGGCGAGCCTCGCCGCGGCACAAGCAGACGTGGGCTGATGCAGTCGGCGGGGTCGACGCGTCGCGAGGGACGTCGGCGACAACTGAAACCTAGGTCGCGATTCGGGGCGAGTCAAATTCGGAGGGCGGGTTTTCGCAAGACGATCATTTCCCTCCGGCTCCCTCCCCTCGGCGGGGAGGGCTGGGGAAGGGGGATGCAGTGGGTACACGCGCAACCAAAGGCAGCGCGTGTACCTCCCGCCTTCACCTCTCCCTAACCCTCCCCGTCGAGGGGAGGGGACCGGAGGTTTTTTTGCGCAGCCGCCCTACTTCCACTGCGGCCTGCGCCCCTCGGCGAGCGCTGCCAACCCTTCCTCCGCCGCTTCGGTGGTGCGGGCGGTCGCTGCCATGACGGCGCCGCTGGAGAGCTGCGTGGCGAGGTTTTCGCCGAGGGTCTCGTTGAGCAGGCGCTTGGTGAGTTGGATCGCCTCGGGGGCGCCGGCGGCGCACGACTTGGCCACCTCCATGGCGCGAGCCCACACGGTTTCCGGTTGGGTGAGCTCGTGGAAGAGGCCCAGCCGTAGCGCTTCCTGCGCGTCGATCGTTTCGCCGGTAAGCAGCAGCCGCGCCGCGGGCCCGGCGCCGACGCGAAAGTGCACCAGCGGCGCCGCGCAGCCGGCAACCATGCCATGACGGGGGTCGGGCAAGCCGAACTGGGCGGCATGGCTCGCAACCACGAGATCGCAAGCCGCCACCAGGGCGGCGCCGGCGGCAAGTGAGGGGCCGTGCACGGCCGCGATGATCGGCTTGGTGACCTCCAGCATGCGGACCAGCAGGTCGCGAAAATCGGCCGCGTCGGCGCCCCATTGGCTCTCGGGGTCGTCGAGTTCCTTGCTAGCTCGCATCTCCGCAACATCAGCGCCGACGCAAAACGAATCGCCGGCGCCGGTGAGGATAATCGCCCGCACCCGTTTCTCCAGATACAGGTCGTCAATCGCTTCGAGCAACTGTTGGACCATCGAGCGCGTGAGGGCGTTGCCGTGGTCGGGCCGGTTGATGATGATCGTGCCGGCCGCGTCGACTACCTTCACGTCGATGGAATGGCTGGACATGTACATGGAGAGGGGGGAATGCGGAGGGACGAGGTTGCAGGTGAACGTGGGATGTAGCCGCAATGCGACGCATTGCTGGGGCACAGCGCATGGGAGCGCATGGCGAAATATGTCTCCGTGGGTTCACTCCCATTCGCGGGCCGGCCGGGTGTCGACCGCCAGGTCGACGGCGTCGCGCGGCACGCGCGTGGGCCACAGGCCGCACTCGACCATCACCGTCGGACGGCCTGCCGGAAGTCGTACGAAATCCCGATTCGTCGTCGCGAACCTGGCGACGTGCTCGGCAAGCTCGACGCAGGGCGGCTGCGTCTTGCCGCGACGGACGACGTGCATCCACGTGGCCAGCGAGTCGTCGGCGTCCGCGGCCGCCAGTTCCTGCACGGTGGTCGACGAGCGGTCGTCTTCCTCGTCGCTAAAATGAGCGCGGAACGCTTCGACCACCTGGCGGCGGAGTTCCCACGGCGTGCCAGTGGAGAATTCTAGCATGGTCTCGACGAAAAAGCCCGCGTGGTAGAGCACGTGCAGCCACCAGTAATCGTCCACAGCAGCCCCATTGCAGCCCGCGATGTGCAGTTGCGTCGGGCCGCGCTGCACGGCCGTCGCGTTCGACGCGTCGAG
This sequence comes from uncultured Planctomycetaceae bacterium, assembly GCA_964430075.1. GTDB lineage: Bacteria > Planctomycetota > Planctomycetia > Pirellulales > Lacipirellulaceae > Lacipirellula. Next base: position 4,336 of record CAYSFP010000284.1, read on the forward strand.
CTGCACGTCGGCGTGCAGGCGGCGGTGGTCGCGCGGCGTGCCTTCGCGAAGCCACTGGAGCAAACGTGCGGCGTCGGCCGGGTCGACGGGCTCCGAAAAGTCGATCGTGAACTCTCCGCCGCTGCCGAGCTCGAGGCGCGGCTGGCGATGGACGGCCGGCAGGCGGCCCGCCATGGCCAACCAGTTCGCGTCGTGGGGGTGCGACCAGATCGCAGCGCGTGCGGCCGCT
>CAYSFP010000285.1:0-4517 GCA_964430075.1 uncultured Planctomycetaceae bacterium
CGGGGGCTTTCGAGTGATTCGTCCCAGCTCACCAGGAGCTTGCGCTCCTGGCTACGCGACTTGGCCCCTACGGGGCCCGATAGCACTTGCATCATCCTGTTTAACGCTGGGTTTGCTCTGACTTGACCCAGCACGGGAAGTGCTGGGCTCTTGTCGCGCCGTCCCGCTGGGACGAAGACTTGTGGGTAACAACGAGGGCAGATCCCGGGGCTGAGGGGGGCAACGTAGGCTGCCTTGTCCCCCGCCGGCGCGGTACAATCGAGCCCCGGCTTCTCAACCCGATTCGGAGGCGAACCTCATGTCGCGACTCGATCGACGATCCTTCCTTGGCGCCGGCGTGGGCGCGGCGGCGGCTGGCGTGGCAACTCAATCGGTGCGCGGCGGCGAGCCCGTTGTGCGCGGCGAGGCCGGCAGGATTCCGGTCGCCGCCGATGCGGACCCGACCCCGCCTCCGCCGCCGATGATCGAGCTCGGCTCCACCGGCGTGAAGACCACCCGGCTCGCCCAGGGCACCGGCGTTCACGGCGGCGAGCGGCAATCGGACCAGTCGCGCATGGGGTTTGCAAAGCTCGTCGACCTGTTTCACCACTCCTACGAGCGCGGCCTGCGGTTTTTCGATCTCGCCGACCTCTATGGCACGCACCTTTACTTCCGCGAAGCGCTGCGCACCATCCCGCGCGAGGAAGTCGCGATCCTCACCAAGGTGTGGTGGCGGTACGACGGGCCGGAGAGCGGCACCTCGGCCGACTTCCGTAGCCAGGTGCTCTCCAGCACGATCGAGCGGTTCTGCCACGAGCTGACGACCGACTACATCGACGTCGTGCTGCTGCACTGCCTGATGGACGCCCAGTGGACGGACAAGATGGAGCCGTACATGGAGGCGCTGGTCAAGGAGAAGGAGCGCGGGCGGATCAAGGCGGTGGGCGTATCGTGCCACGACTTCGGGGCGATGAAGACCGCGGCGGCCTCGCCGTGGGTCGACGTGATGCTTGCCCGCGTGAACCCCAAGGGCGTGAAGATGGACGCCTCGAGCGAGGAAGTGGTGGCGCTCCTTCGCGAAGCGAAGAAGAACGGCAAGGCGATCATCGGCATGAAGATCTTCGGCGAAGGCGAGCTCGCCGACCAGCGCGACGAGTGCATGAAGTTCGCGCAGAATCTCGAGTTCCTCGACGCGATGACGATCGGCTTCGAGAAGCCGGAGCAGATCGACGACGTGCTGCGCCTCATGGCGAAGCACCCCGCCGCGGCGCTGGCGTAGGGCGGGCGCGATGGTGGGCCGCTTTGGACTGGTCGCTTAAGCGACCAGTCCGAACGGGCGCGGCGGTCGCTGGCTACATTTTTTTCGTTTCCAGCGCCTTCACCGCGCCCGTGGTGATTCCCCCGTCGACCAGCAGCGTCTGGCCGGTGATGTACTCGCTCGCGTCGGACGCCAGGAACACCACGGCGCCTTCGAGATCGTCGGGCTTGCCGGGGCGCTTCAGCGGGATGCGGTCGGTGAGGTACTCGACCCAGCCGGGGTTCTCGTAGAGCGCCCGGTTCTGGGCCGTTTTGAACCAGCCTGGGGCAAGGCAATTCACCGTGATGCCGTGCGGACCCCAGTCGTCGGCGAGGCTCATCGTCATCTGCTTCACGCCGCCGCGGCTGGCGCCGTAGGGGGCGAGCCCCGCGTAGCCGTTCACGCTCGTGACCGAGCCGATGTTGATGATCCGGCCGTACTTCCGCGGGATCATGTGCCGGGCGACCGCCTGGGCGACGAAGAACGTGCCGCGGAGATTCGTGTCGACGATCGTGCTCCAGTCTTCCCAGGTGACCTCGACGGCCGGTTTGCGGATGTTGCAGCCGGCGTTGTTCACCAGGATGTCGATGCGGCCGAGCGCCTCGTGGGCGGCGGCGACCATCCGCTGGATGCTGTCGTAGTTCCGCACGTCGCACTCCAGCGGCGTGATGCGGCGGCCGAGCGCGGCGATCTCGTCGCAGAACGGACCGAGCGACTCAAGCGTGCGACTGGTGACGGCCAGGTCGGCCCCCGCGGCGGCGAGCGCACGGCCGAACACCTGCCCCAGCCCGCGGCTGGCGCCGGTGACGATGGCCGTTTTACCCGTGAGATCGAAGTTAGCAGCCATAGTAGGGTGCGTGAAACGCACCAGCCCCTGTAGCCCGTAGGGTGCGTGAAACGCACCAATCCATCGTATCGCAATCGAAATTGGTGCGTTTCACGCACCCTACGGTTGAATCACAACCTTCATCAGTCCGGGCTCGCGCGCGTGCAAGCGTTCGAACCATCGCGGCGCCTCGTCCAACGGGGCGCACGCCGTGATCAGCGGTCGCACGTCGATCGCGCCGCCGGCCATCAGTTCGATGCAGCGCGGATATTCTCCATTGGAAGCACACGAGCCGCGGAGCACGATTTCGCGATTGACGACCATCTGCAGCGGAATCTCCGCCTTCGGCGCGAGATTGCCCACGAGCGTCACGGCGCCGCCCTTCCGCACGCTGCGGACCGCTGTGTCGATCGTGGCCGTCGTGCCAACGACTTCGAGCGCGACCGCGGCGCCGCGACCGCCGGTGGCCGCGAGAATCTCGGCGACGGCGTCGATCTTCGCGGCGTTGAACGTGAGCGCAGCGCCGAGCCGCTCGGCGAGCGCGAGCCGATCGTCGTCGATGTCCACAGCGAGAATCCGCCCGCAACCCGCGGCGCGGAGGGCCTGAATCACCAACACGCCGATCATCCCGGCGCCAACGACCACGACGTCATCGTCGGCGGCGAGCGGCGCAAGGCTCACGGCGTGCACGGCGACCGACACGGCTTCGATCAGCGCCGCGTGCTCCAGCGGCACGCCGTCGGGCAGCGCGTACATGATCCGCTCGGGCACGGCGACGAACTCGGCGAACGCGCCGTAGCGGCGGTAGTCGCCGCAGGACACGCCCAGCACCTCGCGGCGATCGCACAGGTTGAAGCGCGCCGCGCGGCAGTAGTCGCAGTCGCCGCAGTACACGGTCGAATCGAACGTGACGCGATCGCCCGGCTTGAACCGCGTCACCTCAGAGCCCACTGCCTCGACGACGCCTGCCGCCTCGTGCCCCATGACCAGCGGCGGAATGCGGCGCCCCGTGGAGCCGTCGAACCCGTGCACGTCGCTGCCGCAAATGCCGCACGCCGCGACGCGCACCAGCACGTCCTCGGCGCCGACCTCGGGCCGCGGCAGGTCGACGAGCTCGAGCTTCGAGTACTCTTTGAGTAGGAGGGCTTTCATGCGCGATTGATCGGCAAGGGCGATTCAGAAGCCCACACCCTTGGTTTTCGTTTTGATCCGGCACAACCGCGTGTTGGCCGTGATGTACAGGGTGCTGCCATCGTCGCCGAAGGCGCAGTTGGACATCAGGTCGCCCGTGGAAATCGTGCCCAGGTGCTTGCCCTCGGGCGAGATCACCAGGATGCCGCCGGGGCCGGTGGTGAACACGTTGCCGTGCACGTCCACCTTGAACCCGTCGGGCGCCCCGGGTTTGCCGGCGCGGGCTTCAGACGTGGCGTCGAAGAACACGCGGGGCTCGCCGAGCGATCCGTCGTCGTTCACGGGAAAGGCCCGCAGTAGCGGGGCGGCGCCGTCGGACTGGCCGACGTAGAGAATCTTCTCGTCGGGCGAGAGTGCCAGGCCGTTGGGCTTGGTCATCGCCCGGGTGACGAGCGTCACCGTGCCGTCGGGGTCGGCGCGGTACACGCCGCTGAAGTCGATCTCGCGCGTCGCCACGTCGCCGCCTTTTTCGAGGCCGTAGGGCGGATCGGTGAAGTAAAACGCGCCGCTGGAGTGCCGGACGACGTCGTTGGGACTGTCGAACCGTTTGCCCTCCCAGCGATCGGCGATCACGGAGAATTTCGCTTCCGGGCGGCCGCTGGTGAGCGGCGCGTCCAGCCGGGCGACGCGACGGTCGCCGTGCTGGCAGAGTACGAGCCGGCCGTCGCCGTCGAGCGTCAGTCCGTTGGACCCCAGCTCGCCGCCGCGGGGCGTTTCGCCGGTGTAGCCCGCGGGCTTGAGGAACAGCGACATGCCTTCGCCGTCCTGGTATTTCATGACCGCGTTGTTCGGAATGTCCGAGAACAACAGAAAGCCTCCCTCGGGAACCCACACGGGGCCTTCGGTCCACAGCATCCCCTCGGCCAGCACTTCGATTTCGGCGTTCGGATCGATGAGCTCGTCGAGCTGCGGATCGACGCGGTGGATCTTCGGCTGCAACGCAAAGGGTTCGCCCTGGTTCGGGCCTTGGGCAGATGCTGTCATGGCGGCAGTGACGGTCATCAGGGTCGAGAGGGCGAGACGGGGAAACAGGGATTGTGCGGTTTGGTGGAGCATCAGCGGCGAACTCGCGTGGAGAGGAGGCGATCGGACGCAATCAGCAGCGCCCCGAGCTTACCTGCCGCCGGCGCCGAGCAAAAGATGCTCGCTTGCAGGCCGGCTGGTCGAGGGATAAAATGACTCGTCCTGACGCGGGGTGGAGCAGCCAGGTAGCTCGCGAGGCTC
>CAYSFP010000286.1:0-4514 GCA_964430075.1 uncultured Planctomycetaceae bacterium
CCTTCGCGCGGCTGGACGCCGGCGGCGCGAAGGGCAGCGGGCCGGCGACCACTTGCTCGATCGCATCATTGGCCAGCGCCTCGGCGCCGATGCGCCGCGCCGCCTCCGGCGACACGCCCGCGAACCAGTACTTGCGCAGCGTGCGCACGGCCGAAATATCGACCCCCAAGTCACGCGCCGCCGCCTCGGCGCTTTGGGCCACCGGGTCCATGACGCCGGGCTTGAGCAGCACCTGCACGAGCTGCACGTCGCCGGCGGCTGCCGCATTCCACCGCGACGGCGGGGCGATCAGCCGGGCGTCGCCCACGGGCGCGACGACGTAGTCTTCCACCACGACGTCGGCGAACAGCTCGCGCGCCAGGCGATCGGCCGCTGCCGCGTCGACCGCCGGCGCCTCGACCAGAAATCCGCGCGCCGACGCCGCCTGCACGTTCTCCGACAACCCGCCCTCCGCTAGCCCAAGCGCCGCGACGTCCGCCGCCGCGCCCGCGGCGTCGCGATCGGGCAATCCTTCCCGCGGATGGAGGTCAATCTCCCAGAGCATCGTGGTCCTCGCGTACGGCTTCGCCTACAAATCCGAAAACAGAAATTCGAAACTCGAAACTCGAAATCCGAAACAATGTTCAAGTTTTGAAATTTCACATCCCAACTCAGAAAGAACCTCTGTCCGTTTGGGAAATTCCCGATTCGTGCTTGTTTCGGATTTCGGATTTCGGATTTCGAGTTTCGCCACCTCCATCACGTCGTGAACGCATCGCGGATGCGTTTGGCCTCCTGCAACTGCACGGCCAGCGCCGCCGCATCGTCCTCCGCGAGCGCCCCAGCCAGCTCGGCCAGTCGATACTCGAACCTCCGCAGCGCGTCGATCACGCCCAGGCGGTTCTGCTCGAAAATCTGCGTCCACATGGTCACGTCCCCCGCGGCGATGCGCGTGGCGTCGCCCCAGCCGCCGCCGGCCAGGCGGAGCCATTCCTCCGGCGTCGCCGCCGCGAGGGCCGAGGCCACGAGGTGGGGCAGGTGGCTGGTGGCGGCGAGCGCCCGATCGTGCTCGTCGGGGCTGAGCAGCTCGACCATGGCCCCCAGCGACTCCCAAAACTCCTTGGCCCGCTCCACGAGGCCCGGCGGCGTGTCGTCCTCGGGGGTCACCGCCACCGTGCGGCCCACAAGTAAGTCCCCGCGGGCATGTTCCGGCCCGGTGCGGTGGTCGCCGGCGATCGGGTGGCTGCCGATGAACCGGCTCCCCAGCCGCTCGGGCGCGCCGGCCCCCGCTGCATGAGCACGAAGCGTGCGGCAAATCTCCGCCTTGGTGCTGCCCGCGTCGGTGATGGTGGCTCGGGGCGCCGCTGCGGCCACGGCGAGGACCGAATCGACGATCGCACCCACCGGCGTGGCGACAATCACCCAATCCGCCTCGGCCACGCCGTCGACCAGGTTGGTCGTCGCCCGGTCAATGGCGCCCCGGCTGCGGGCGATTTCCAGGCTCGCCGCCCGCCGGCCGACGCCGACCACCTCGGCCGCCAGGCCGCGCTCGCGGAGGGCCAGGCCGATCGAGCCGCCGATCAGACCGACTCCGACGATCGCGACGCGGGGGCTGGCAGGCATGCGCAGGGGCGGGGCTCGCGGGGGAGGGCGGGGGGCGCCGAGGCGAGCATTCTACCAAAAGGAACAGCGCGTGCATGGGGGTCACGCTGGCCGGGGGGAGTTCGTCGAATTTTCTTCGCGCAAACGCCGATGCAAGTCACTCAGAAGCTAGGATTTCGAGGAGCCGTGCACATCCGCTCACCGCCTGAGGCGCGTCGGGCCGCAACAGGCCGCCGCTACAACCGGCGCCAAGGGACGCGACGGACCAGCCGGCAAGGCTTCGCAAAAGTCCACTTAGAGATTGAGAAATTCCTGCGGCAGGCCATTTGACTTTGACGCACCTCGGGGTTTACGCAGTAGAATACCGAAGCAGCGGCGCGCCAGGCACGGTTCGCCGCCGAGAACGGCAGATCACCAGTGCGACCTCGCCGGTCGCATCGCAAAGGGATGTGCGCTTGCCAGCGTTGAGATTCACATCGTAAAGGGCGGTACCGTGTTGCGCATAACCCGCTTTGCTTTGGCTGTGGCCCTGGCGTTTGTCGCCCACTCGGCAAACTGCCAGGAGTGGGCCCAGAAGATGTTCGACAAGCTGGAGCACGACTTCGGCACCGTCGCCCGCGGCGCCGACACCGTGTACCGTTTCGAGGTCACCAATCTCTACAAGCAGGACATGCACATCACGGGCGTGCGATCCAGTTGTGGCTGCACGTCGCCGACGGTCGAGAACGAGAAGATCAAGACGCACGAAAAAGCGTATATCGTGGCTCGATTTAACACCCGTACGCCGGGCATCGTGGGCCAGAAGGGCGCCACGCTGACCGTCACCTTCGGCGCCCCCTACTTCGCCGAAGTGCAACTGCACGTGCACGGCAACATTCGTAGCGACGTCGTGTTCAATCCCGGCGCCGTCGAGTTCGGCGAGGTCAACGAAGGCGACGCCGCCGAGCAGCGCGTGGCCGTCGAGTACGCCGGCCGCGGCGATTGGGAGATCGCCGACGTCACCAACGACAACGACAACTTCGCCGTGGAGCTGATCGAGACCGCCCGCGCGACAGGTCGCGTGTCCTACACGCTGGCCGTGAAGCTCAAGGCCGGGCTTCCTGCCGGATACGTCAAGGATCAGCTCACTGTCGTGACCAACGACAGCCGGCCGGAGAACCGCCGCATCCCGTTGATCGTCAACGCTCACATTCGGCCCGAGTTCTCCGTGACGCCTGAATTGCTGGTGCTCGGCGAGATGGAGCCCGGCAAGGAGACGACCAAACGGATCGTCGTCCGCGGCCGCGAACCGTTCAAGATTACGGATGTCGTGTGCGGCGAAGGCGAGGAAGACTGCTTCGAGTTCTCGACCGATCAAGACATGCGGGCGATCCACTTCGTCCAGGTGAAGTTCCGCGCCGGCGAACAGCCGGGCAAACTGCAGACGCCCATCCGAATTCTCACCGACCGCGGCGAGAATCGCGGCGCCACGTTGATGGCATCGGCGACCGTTGTGGCCGCGAAACCCGTGGTCGACGCCATCAAGCCCGCCGCCGAAGAGGCCACCGGCGCCTTGACGTCGGACGATGCGGTGCAGACCGTCTCGGCGCCGTGAAACGCCGGCCGCCGCGCGTGCTATCACCGCCGCCGAGCGGAGTGCGTTAATCAGATTCCTACATTTAGCCGCGTTGCTTGCGACGCGCGGTTTCGATCGCGCGTCGCGAGCGACGCGGCTAAATTCTTTGCCGTGCGTCAACGCCTGCATGCTTGCAGCGCTCCGGCGGCTCGCGATTGACGCCGCTGGCGCCCGTCGCCATAATCCCCGCCCCTTTTCGGCCCGGCGGCCGCTCGTCCCTGGCTCATGTTATGCGCTCGATGTTGGGCGCTGGATCGCGATGGCGAATTCCTGGACTCGTCGTGCAGTGGCCTGGACGCAATCCTCGTCCCAGGGCTTGCTCGTCGTTTGCCTGTTCGTTCACGCCGTCAGCGCATGGGCCCATGAGTTCGACGACGAGTTCCCCTCAATCGTGCCACAGCGTTCTGTCGAGGATGCGCTGCCGCTCAGCTCGCGGGCGCGCGGCCGTTCTTACGATCGATCGGAGGTGCTCGACCCCGACGCCGCCGACTTCGGCGAGTGGGAGCCGCTCGTCGAACGCGAGTCGACCGTTCTGTCCGGCGGGCCCGACAAACCGCCGTTGCGGCCCTTTGATTGGATGCGCCATTGGGGCTTCCATCACTCGTCGACCGAAGGGCCCTTCCTGTTTGAAAAGGGCGTTCCCCTGCAGGGCACAAGCTGGCTCAACCGGCCCTACTACGCCAGCGGGTTCGTCGGGCCGCTGCTGGTCGATGGCCCCGAGAGCAATCGCGTCGCGGGATCCAACGCCATCTTCGGCGGTTTCCGGCTGGGGTGGGACTTCGACTATTACTGGGGACTTCAGGCGCGTATCGGGTGGTCCGATCCGAATATCACCGCCGTCGGCCTCGATCAGGAGATCAGCGGCGAGTACCTCGTGGGCGACATCGACTTCGTGTACTACCCGTGGGGCGACACCAAGGTGCGGCCCTATTTCCTGGTTGGCATGGGGCTCACTCAGGTCGACACGGTGCGGGAGAACCTCCTCGCCGAGGAAGTCACGCTCCTCAGCACGCCCTTTGGCATCGGCGTGCAGTTCCCGCAAACCCACTGGCTCGCTTGGCGGCTGGAGATCATCGACAACCTCGCCTTCGGCGGCGACGGCGTCGACACGATGAACAACTTCGCATTCACCGCCGGCCTGGAGCTCCGCCTGGGCGCGAGGCCCAACTCCTACTGGCCCTGGCGATCGAGCCGCGTCTCGTGGTAGGGTGGGCAGACGATGTGAGATGTAAGATGTGAGATTGATGATCTCAGACAGGGGACGCCCTGAATGGCACTTGAATTTTCGTAACCTATTACGCGGTTTGTCTTTTGTAGT
>CAYSFP010000287.1:0-4449 GCA_964430075.1 uncultured Planctomycetaceae bacterium
CGCGCATCTGCTTCATCAACAAGATGGACCGCACCGGCGCCAACCCCGAGGGCGTCACCAAGCAGGTCCGCGAGAAGCTCGGCGCCGACGCCGTGATGATGCAGATTCCCGTCGGCCGGGAGGACGAGTTCAAGGGCGTCATCGACCTGGTCACGATGAAGGCCTACTACTTCGACGGCTCCAACGGCGAGAAGATCCGCACCGAGGAGATTCCCGCTGAGCTGAAGGACGAGGCCGACGAGGCCCGCATGCATATGCTCGAGGCGCTGTCGATGTACAGCGACGAGCTCATGGAGCTGCTGCTGGGCGAGGAACAGATCCCTGAAAAGCTGATCCACAAGATCACCCGCGAAGCGACGATCAACCAGGGATTCACACCCGTGTATCTCGGCTCGGCCTACAAGAACAAGGGCGTCCAGTTGCTGATGGACGCCATCACGCGCTACCTGCCCAGCCCGCTCGACCGCAGCTACTCGGCGCTCGATCCCAAGGCCTCCGGCGAGAAGGTGCCGCTGGCGAGCGATCCCGCCAAGCCGTTCGTCGGCATGGCGTTCAAGATCGTCGACGACGAGTTCGGCCAGCTCACCTTCACCCGCGTCTATCAGGGCACGGCGAAGAAAGGCGAGACCTACGTTAACCAGCGCACGGGCAAGAAGGACCGCTTTAGCCGCATCGTGAAGATGCACGCCGACCGCCGCGAGGAAATCGACGCGGCCGAAGCCGGCGACATCGTGGCGATCATGGGCCTCGACTGCGCCAGCGGCGACACCTACGCCTCCGAGGCCAACTACGGCACGCTGGAGAGCATGTACGTCGCCGAGCCGGTCATCAAGATGTCGATCAACCCCATGTCGCGCGACGGCATGGACCGCCTGTCGAAGGCCCTGCAGCGGTTCCGCAAGGAAGACCCCACGTTCAACGTGTACACCGACGAGGAAACGAGCGAAACGGTCATCGCCGGCATGGGCGAGCTGCACCTCGAGATTTACGTCGAGCGCATTCGCCGCGAGTACCGTGTGGAGGTCGAGGTCGGCGCCCCCAAGGTCAGCTACCGCGAGGCGCCCACCGTGCCCACCGCCTTCGACCACAAACGCAAAAAGCAAACCGGCGGCTCCGGCCAGTACGGTCACATCAAGGGCGTCATGGGCCCGATGACCGAGGAGGAGCGGGCCGAGGCTGGCGGCGAGCTGCTGTTTATCGACAGCGTCGTCCAGGGTCGCATCCCCAAGAACTATATTCCCGCTGTCGAGAAGGGCGTGAAGAACATGATGACCAAGGGTCCGCTCGCCGGCTTCCCCGTGGTCAACCTGAAGTTCGAACTGCAGGACGGTTCGTACCACGACGTCGACAGCTCGGACATGGCGTTCATGCTCACCGCCCAGGAGCTGATGCGCGAGCAGTTCGGCAAGATGAAACCGGCGCTGCTCGAGCCGATCATGCTCGTGGAAATCGAGTGCCCCGAGTCGTTCCAGGGCTCGGTGGTGGGAAATATCTCCTCGCGCCGCGGGATCATGACCAGCACCGAGACGGTCGGCAAGACGACCAAGATCATCGCCGACGTGCCGCTGGCCGAGACGTTCGGCTACTCGACCGACCTGCGGTCGATGACGCAGGGCCAAGGGACGTTCACGATGGAGTTCTCGAAGTACCGCCCGGTGCCGGGGAACATCCAGACCGAGATCATCGCCGAGCGCAAGGCCGAGCTGCAGCCGGCGTAACGCCCGGGCGCCATCTCTCAGCCCCGGGCTCTGCCCGGAGGCGTGCTGAGTTCGCGGACTGCAGAAATACCCCCGGGCAGAGCCCGGGACTGAAAATCAACAAGCGGCGTCGAGTCAAGTCACTCGACGCCGCTTGCTTTTGAAATCTGATTCTCCGTTTTACGGAGCTGTCGCGAGAACAATCAACCCTTGATCTCAATCCGCTTGGGCTGAGCCTCGGGCTTCTTCGCCACGGTGACGTGCAATACGCCGCTCGTCAACTCCGCGGCGATCGATTCGGGATCGATCGACTCGGGCAGCGTAACCGTGCGGGTGACCTTGCCGTAGCGGCGCTCGTCGACCAGTCCCTTGCGTTGGTCTTCGGGAGCGGTGCGTTCGGTGGTGATTCGCAGCGTGCCCTTCTCGAACGTCAGGTCGACGTTGTCGCGGCTGACGCCGGGGACGTCCAACTCGACGTGGTAGGAGTTCGGATCCTCCCACACGCTCGCCGGAACGTAGAACGCTTGAATGCCGGGGCCGGCGCCGAAGACCTGGTGAACGAGCGAATCGAAGTCGCCGCCCCAATTGCCCGGAACCAGTTCACGAAGACGATTGCGAGACAATGCATTTCCCATGATCGTTCCTCCTCTTCCAAACCTTCTCATGAAACACCGTTTATGGGGACCTTTAACGCCGGAATCCGCCGCCATGGCATTCCGCGCGTGTTGACGCGAGACAGAGGAGCAACGTCCATGCCGGACGCGGAGGCGCCGCGGCGGTAACGGCGCAAGTTATGAAATCTCAAGGATTTGAGCTTTGGACGGCGCGTGTACCACCGCGTGTACTGCCAATTTGGCGCGAGTCAATCTGGCACTTGGGCTCGCGATTGCTTTGACGCGACTGCCAAAATGGCGTCGCGGCCGGAGGTGGCCCTAATCCTGGACCACGTAGGAACCGGTAAACGTGACCAGGGCGCCCTCGGCGTCGGTGATTTCCGCCGCGACGTCGATCTTCGACCGGCCCTTACTGCGGAGCAGCTCGAAGAAAAACTCCTCACCCGTAGGATCCAGCGGGAGTCCGCAGGCAACGATTTCGGGGGAGCGCACCGGGCGGAGATATCGAATTTGACTGCGGCGAATAACGATGTTGCCGCGATTTCCTTCCGCACGGACCAGCAAGAAGACGGTGCCCCAACCGACGACCGTGCAAAGCGCGTTCAGACTACCCGCGAAAGCCGAATATTGATGGTTACGGTTGGGGCCAAGCGGCATTTGCATGATCAGCCGGCGATCCTGCCAGGAGATCGCGCGCATGCCCATGGCAACCGAAATCGGCATTTCGCGGTGGAGGGTCTGCTCGAGTTCCGTCAGATCGTCGTCCACAGGCAGCGGCAGCACAGGATGCACAAATGGGATCAGCCGCCATGCTAACCCACGGGGCGCCGGCTGTCAGCGGCCGAAGCGCGCTGCCGTCGCGGGAAATGACCAGGCGCGCGTGTTGCCGCACGTTCTCGTGCGTCAAGGGCATACAACCGTCGGCTACAGGCCCCAAATCAGCAGCACGGCGTAGTCCAGGTTGTTGGGCCGCTTGCCCTCGGGCGTACTGTCGTAGCGATCGATCACGGAGACCTTGAAGCTCAAGTTCCTAGGCCGGTCGAGGTCGATCTTCCAACCCAGGTCGGTGACGACGCGGTAGTTGCGAAACTCCTCCCACTCGGGAAAGTAATCGACGCGGCCCACGAGACGTTGCATCTTGGAGATCTGATGCTCGTAGTCGACCCCGAACAGCGCGGTTGGCTTCCACTCCTCGTCGGTGCTGCCGAACTCTCGCGTCGTACCGGCGCCGACGCGCGTCAGGAGGTCCAACGTCTCGGTCTTGATCCAACGATAGCCGACGCCTGAGTTCAGCGAGAGCTGAATGTCGTACGACTGGAATTCGTCGTAGATCATGTTTTCCAGTGCGAACAGCGTCCACCGCGACTCGGCGATGTTGCGGTCCAAGCGGGCGTCGAGCTTGCCGTTGTTCTGCGTCTCGACGTCGTTGGCCGTGTTGCGGTTGTAGACGAGCGACGAATCGAACTTCCAACGTCCGGTCTCGCGCTTGAGATGCCCGCCCGAACGCATGCTGAAGGTGTCGTTGTTGCCCTGGCTGCCGTTGATGCCAAGTTCCAGCCCCGCGGTCCAGGGATCTTCGCCGAACCAGTAGTTGGGATGGTACCAATGCGGCGTCGGCGTAATGGGAGGCATTGCCCCTGACAAAGAGTCGCCCATGAGTGCAGGCGCCGATTCGGGCAAAGTCTCGACGATAGGCGGCAAAAGCGATTCGAGGCCGCCGGTTGCCGGCGATGCGTAGGCGGGCGGAGGCGTGTCTGCGGCAGCAGGCGGCGCGGGGGCCGCGGACGGCGAATCGGATGAAGGAACGACCAGCGGCGGCGTCGTGGTTGACGTACCCGAAGCGCTCGGCGGGGGAAGTACCCCCGGGCTTGTGGAGTCTTGGGCGGCGGCCGCCCGACGGCCATGACCAAAGAAGAGGATCGCGATGAGCGCTAGCAGGCGTAGAAGATTCATGAGCAAGCCGGCGCGTAGGTTTCGCGACCGCCGCATTAAGCATGCACTGGGCGATGAGGAGAAGAGCTCTGAGAGCCGTATATCTGTTAACTCGATTCGCGGCAAGGCGGGTCCGGACTTTCAACGGGAAGCGGGTGCAAGTCGCACTTTTCAGATATTTTGTGATGTGTTCAGTTAGGGGCGGT
>CAYSFP010000288.1:0-4448 GCA_964430075.1 uncultured Planctomycetaceae bacterium
CCCCCGTTCGTTCAGCTCCGTAGGCTCGAAGCCGCCAGTCTCGCTATCGAGCGCGGTCCATCGGACGATGCTCACGCAAGAAATCGCCTCTTGACCTCGTCGTGGCTGATGACCTCGCCCGCTTCGGACTGTCGAAGGCCTTCCTCGATCTTTGCCAACAAGCAGAGCCGCTCGATGGCATCGTCAATCGTCGCCTCGTCAGGCAACGCCCGGATGGCCTCGAGCGCACGATCCTTCTCGGTTTCGACCGCCATGAATCCATCCTAGCATCGTCAGGAATACAGCGCCCCACTGTGTGTCCAGTCCCGATTCCAGTTCCACCTCGTCTGCCGACGCGGCGACCCTACGGCGCCGAAGGCGGCTCCCACCGCAGGCCCACGCTCACTCCCACGCCGACACGACAAACCTCACCTGTCCGCTGATCCCCGGCGACGTCTCGCTGCTGAAGGGGATTGCCACCTCCACCTTGCCGCCCGCGATCTCGCTGGCCGCAATCTCCTCGGTGGCCAGGCTGAAGCCCTGCCCCTGCCACGCGTACTGCACTTTCCACTTGCCGCCTTCCGTCCGCGGCGGCGTCAGCTCCACGACGAGTGCGTTCCGGAACAGGTAGCCGCCCTCGTAGTGCTTGTCGAACCAGAGCGTGTTGTCCACCTCGTAGTCCGGCACGCGCACGCCGAGCTGCAGGCTGTAGGCCAGCGAGCGCCGCCGCTTGTTGACGCGCGCCCGGTTGGCCAGGAACACCGTGGAGACGTACTGCGGGCCGTTCTTCTTCGGTGCCTTCTTCCACTCCTGATAGGGCAGGCACGCGACGGAGTCCTCCTCCGCGACGCGGCGTGTGAGGAACCACAGCTTGCCGCGCGTGGAGGCCAGCGCCTCGATCTGGTAGAGGGCGTTGATCGTCTTCCCCGCGTCCGCCGCCTCCTGCACCTCGGCTGGCAGACGGATGTCCTGCACGTCCACCCACACGTCCACGCGCACGTCGCCGAAGAGGAACCGCGTCAGGTTCTGGTAGGCCTCCTCGCTGTTGACGATGCCGAAGTAGCCGGAGTGGGCGCGGTAGGCGAAGGCCTTGGCGCACTCCCCGCCGGGCTGCCCCCCATCGTCCAACGCGACGAGCGTGGCGTTCTCGATGCGGACCAGGCCGTCGCTCCCGTGCCCGACGAACGTGCGGGCGGCGCCGGCCGCGGACTCGTAGTCCAGCCTGTTGGTGCCCACCATGCAGAAGACCCGCTGGGAGGGGAACCGGTCCTCCGGCAGCCAGTCCACGCGCTTGGTCTTCTTGAACGCCGCCTCCAGGTCCAGATACTTCGCCATCCGGTCCCGGTTGAAGTTGTCGATGTCGTTCGCGGACAGCCACTGCGGGATGTTGACGCCCGCGATGTCGATGCCGTTGTGCGGCGTGGCGTAGGTGAAGAACTTGTCCACGTAGCGCCGCGCGTTCTGTTTGTCCAGCCTGGGGTTCTGGAGGAAGGCGCGACACACGAGACCGCCCATGGAGTGGGCGACGAGATAGCAGCGGAAGTCCGCTGGCGCGATGTCGTTGGCGGCGTTGCCGCACACCAGCTCGCGGACCTTCATGATGAGCATCCCCAGGTCCGTCGCAAACGTCTCGATGGCCGGCGTCTTTCCCTGGCCGAGGAGGCCTGAGGCCTCGTCGTAGTAACGATAGACGACGATGGAGCGCGGCCCGAGCTTGTTGTCCGGATCCGCGGTCCAGTTGCCGTCGACGATGTCGTAGCCGTCCTCGTAGACGTCGCGGTAGTCGAAGTCCGAGGCGAGGCGCAGCACGGGTGATTCGAAAATGAACTTGCGCGCCGGCCTGGTCTTGTCCGCCACGGCGCGGTAGACGGTGGAGCCGATGTTGAAGCCGCAGAAGGGATCCGAGGTGGTCTCGTCGATCTCCCTGCGCGTCATGGCGTAGCCGCGGACGTAGATGATGGGATGGAACGGGCTGTGGCGGTTGGACACGGGCAGCTCCTCCGGAGATGGTGACGGAGGGTAGCAGATTGTTACGAGGTCAGATACCGGAGGCCCCATGAGGCCCGCCTGCCGAAGGCCCACGCGGCCGCAGGTCGCGCCACCGCAGGCCCGTGCAGCCCGCCTGCCGAAAGCTCACGGCCGTCGACCGGCAGGGGCTGCTGACCCGATGTCGCCGTCGTGCTCGTCAGGCGTAGAATAGGACCGATGACGAGAATCGCGGTCGAAGTGCCAGAGGACATCGCGAAGCGTTTGGAATCGGCCTGGCGCGATGTGTCGCGCGGCACGCTCGAAGCCCTTGTGCTCGAGGGGTACCGCGATGGCACGCTCAGCCGGGAGCAGGTCGGTCGAGTGCTCGATCTGTCGTTCTGGGACACAGAGGCCTTTCTGAAGGCCCGTCAGGCGTATCTTGCGTACGACGAACACGACCTCGAGAGCGACCTCAGAGACCTCGGCGAGCCTGGGTCTCGATGACGGATCGTCGTTTCCGAACTCCACACTTCGACGCGAGGCGATGAACAAGTCGCCTCTGGGCCGCCTGGACCTGACGAGCGGTGAACGGAGTCGTACCACTCGACGGACCCGGGCGCACAACGTTCCTGAGAGGCCTTGATGCCGTTCCTCCATTCACTTCGCCTGGACGCGTTGCTTTCGTTTCGGCCCGGAAGCGATCCGATTGCCTTGACACCTCTGAACGTACTCATCGGGCCGAACGGTTCAGGCAAGTCGAATCTCATCGAGGGCGTCGAGCTGCTTCACGCGACCCCGACAGCCTTTGCCGCGGCTATTCGTGACGGCGGTGGCGCTGCAGAATGGCTCTGGAAAGGAGAGCAGGGCGCGTCGAAGAAGGGAGCCACGATCGAGGCGGTTGTCCAGGGAACAAGTGGGAAGCTTCCGGGGCATACGGTTCCTGACATACGGTATCGCCTGGGTTTCAGGGCGATTGGGGCACGGACCGAGGTCACCGACGAGGCCATCGAACGAACCGAGCCGAAGCGTGGCCAGAAGGATGTGTTCTTCTTCTACCGGTTCCAGGGCGGCCACCCGGCCATCAACGTGAGGCAGCCGAAAGGCGACGCATGGACAGAGCGCCATCTGGAGCGCCAGAGCTTGACTCCCGATGAGTCTGTCTTGTCGCAACGCAAGGACCCAGATCTCTATCCAGAGCTGACGTGGCTCGGACAACAG
Organism: uncultured Planctomycetaceae bacterium; assembly: GCA_964430075.1. GTDB lineage: Bacteria > Planctomycetota > Planctomycetia > Pirellulales > Lacipirellulaceae > Lacipirellula. The sequence goes on from CAYSFP010000288.1 coordinate 3,166, forward strand.
TTTGCTCGGATTCAGACATTCCGCGAATGGAGTTTCGGTCGGTACGGCGCACTCCGCCAACCGCAGCCGGCAGACTTGCCGACCGATACGTTGTTACCAGACTCCAGAAACCTGGCGCTTGTTCTGAACAACCTCGAGCACAGTGATGTCGGTCCCGAGCTGAATCGCGCTTTGTCGACGTTCCTGCCGCGGTTCAAGCGCGTCAGCACTCGCATCGAGGGTGGCACCGTACAGTTCAACTTGCATGAGGACGGCCTTCGCGCCCCCGTACCGGCGACGCGCCTTTCCGATGGCACGATTCGCTTCATCGCGCTACTGGCCCTGTTGCTGTCACCGAGTCCACCGCCCCTGATCTGCATCGAAGAGCCAGAGCTCGGGCTTCATCCCGACGCGTTGACATTGCTGGCGGACTTGATGGTCGAGGCGTCCACGCGGACTCAACTCATCGTTTCGACACATTCCGACGCGCTTGTGTCTGCCTTCACCGAAGAAGCAGAGTCCGTCCTCGTCTGTGAACACCTCGATGGCACGGTTCTCCGCCGACTGGAATCCTCAAAGCTGCGATTCTGGATGGACAAGTATCGGCTCGGCGAGATCTGGCGAATCGGCGAACTCGGGGGGAACCTGTGAACGGAATTGCGGTGTACATGGAGGGAGGCGGCCAAACGGGAGAACCGGGCACGGCGGATTCGAAGGCCGCTGTTCGTCAAGGAATGAGTGAGTTCCTCCGAGAATTGCGCGAGCGCGCGCGCAAGAGGCGATGGCACTGGAAGGTTATCGCATGTGGCGATCGCGGAAGCACCAGGAGCGCTTTCTTGAACGCACGCGCTCAAGAGCCGGATACCATCTCGATCCTTCTCGTCGATGCGGAGACGGCCGTCAGGTCAATGCCCAAGGCGCACCTGCGGGAGCGTGACAGCTGGGATCTCGATGGTATACCGGAAGAGCACGTGCACCTGATGGCGCAGGTCATGGAGACCTGGTTCGTTGCAGACCCGGAGAACGTAAAGGCGTACTACGGCAAAGACTTCAATGACGAGGCTTTACCGAAGCACGCCGAACCAGAATCAGTGTCCAAAGCAGCGATCACGGCGGGGCTCGAAAAGGCTACGAAAAACACGAAGAAGGGGCGCTATCACAAGATCAAGCACGGCAGCGATCTTCTCAAACGTGTAGCTCCAGACACCGTCAAGCAGAAGTGTCCTCACTGCAAGCGGCTGTTCGATGGTCTCGAGGCGCTGCTCGCATAGCCGTGTCTCCTTTGGTGTGACCAATCCCACGGC
>CAYSFP010000289.1:0-4411 GCA_964430075.1 uncultured Planctomycetaceae bacterium
ACGTCGTCGGCTGCTGGCATTGCAGGCATCAATCCGACTCAGCGCTGTAGTATTAAGCGACCAGTCCAAAGTCAGAACAAGGCTGGCGCGCAAATTGCTACACGGTCTCCCGCGCTCGCCGCACATCGCGATTGGAAACGCCCTCGACAAAAAATCGCGAAGGACTTAATGGCGTGCGCCCGGCCTGTTTGGTTGCCCGACGACCAGCGGCGCCTCCCAAGCTGCTTCCAGGGCTCCACAGCATGAACGCCAGAGACGGATGATCGAGGTGACCAATCGCTATGACGTGGGCGGTTTCCACGGCCCGCCGAGAAGAATTCGGATTGCCGTGGCCGAGGATGATCCCGACGCGCGGCGGGCCCTGGTGGCGTTGTTGGGCGTGCTCGGGCACGATGTGGTGTGCGCCGTCGGCGACGGGGCCCAACTGCTGGAGCAATGCGATGCGAGCGCGGTCGACTTGGTGATTGCCGATCTCGATATGCCCCGCGTCGATGGTCTGGAAGCGGCCGAGGAGCTGTCGAGGCAGAATGTGCCGGTGATCTTGCTTTCGGGACACCCCGATTTGGAGAGTATTAACCTGGAAAACGAGCCGTTGGCCGGGCGTCTCCAGAAGCCCGCGACGCGCGATAATCTTCAAACTGCGATTCGGGCGGCGCTGCGTAACTGATGTGTTGCGGTCCGTTTCGAGGCCGTTAGGATCAACTTTCATGACGCACCACAATGTTCGCTGGGAATCGTCAAGCAACGGCTCGCCAGGTGGGTTGCGGCGCGTCGCCTGCGTTGCGGCGGGCAGTGCCATTGCGCTCGCCGCGGTTCGGACGCGACTTGTACTCGATCTGGCGCTGCTGGCCGCCGGAGGGTACCTGGTGTACCGGGGCCTTGCCGCGGCTGCCCCGCGGTGCGAGCACGAGAGCCAAGGCGCTCGGGAACTCGAGGCGCTGCTGGAACCTTCCCACGGTCACGGCGTAGGGCGCGAGCGGCGCCCGTTCGACGCCGTGGACGAAGCAGCGCGGGAGTCGTTTCCGGCCAGCGACCCTCCGGCGATAGCCCAAGGGGCGGCGTCCCGATAACCCTTGGCGGCGACGACGCGAGGGCCAATCCGCACCTCAGTCGCGCCTCGGTTTATTGTTCGTTTAGCGATTTACCGCGACCGCCGGCCGTCGCGAACAAGACGGCAACGACGAGCAACGTTTGCACGCGAATCTCAGGTTCCGGGACGACTGCCAGAGTCGTCGTGCCGTCCGACCCGAATTGCTCTCGCCACACGGCCAAGTCGCCCGCGTCGACGACTCCGTCACGATTTCCGTCGGCCGCGAGGTCCGCGCCGGTCGAGCCGATCGTCGCTTGCCAGAGCATGAAGTCGGCGCCGTCCACGCGTCCGTCGGCGTTAAAGTCGCCCGTGGCTTGGACGGCCAGCGACGAGGCGCTCAGGGCAAGCTCATAGAGTTGAACCCGGTCCTCCGCGCCGGCGATGCGGGCCAAATAGTTCCCTGGAGTCAACAAGGGGAGGTCGACGATCGACACGGCTTGCCCTGCCGCGGACGCAGCCGCGGAATCGAGCAGCGTCGTGCCATCCGCCGCGAAAATGGACACCGTGAGCGTGTTTCGTGCGTTGGCGTCGAACGACGATTGCACGCCCCCTTCCACTCCCTGCATGAACACGCCGCCCAAGGGCGTAAGAGCCGCGTGGAGCGTGACCGCAGCCGTCGTTGTGAAGGAAAAGAAGTCGACGTCGGTCGTCCCCGAGATGCTCACGAAGTCCGTTTCGTTGGCGGCAACCGCCTGGCCGCCGCGCGCCGCGGCGCCTACGGTCAGCGTGCCGCTGGCCGCCAGCGTTCCGAGACCGGTCGCCCGCGACGCGACGTCGTTGCCAAGCCCATGAAAAGTTTTCTCGAAGACGTCGCCGTAGAGGCCCTGGATGCCGCGAATATCATCCAATTGGGGGCCGTCGAACGCCGCGTCGATAAACGGCTCCATGAGCAGTTGGTCGCTCGAGGAATTGATGTGCAGCAGCCCAAAGGCATGTCCCAGTTCGTGCATGATCGTGTTGCGCAGGTTTCGATAATCGTTGGCGGCCGACGAATAGAAACTGGACTCGCTGGTGTCGATCACCATATCGCCGTTGTTGGGCAGGTAAGTGTAGGCGAGCGTCCCGCGAGGGCCGTCGATAGGTGCGCCGCCGATGCGGATGTCGCCGCGGGCGCCGAGGAGGCCTGCGGCGCTGGACAGCGGCGCGGGACTGTCGGCCGGCTCGTAGCGGAAGGTGATCCCGCCCAGTTGGCTCCAGCGGTCGAACGATTCGGTGAACAAATGGAACCAAGGCCGCTGGGCAAAGTCCGCGCCGCCGGGGCCGGCGCCAAACAGGCCGTCGAGGTAGGAAATCAGGTTGCTGGGCGACCGGTTGGGGATGCCCGTGCCGTCGCGAACGAAGCTCCAGGTGAGCGTGACGGGATCGCCCATGACGCCGGCGGAGCCCGAGGCGGTGGCGCTCCAGCGCTCGTCCGGCACATAGGCGGCCGCCGTGCCGCCCCAGGCGCCGGCGAGCGCCAGCGCCGTCGCAAGCCGGCCCAGCGCGCGCCTGGTCCGCGCCGCGATGACCGCGAGCGAGATCGCGCGGGCCCGCCTGGATCCTGTGCGTCCGAACATGCCGCGTCCTCTGCTCCCCTGGAGTTGTGGCAGCAGAGTCTAACGGCGCGGGCCGCGGAAGAAGAACCCGAGTTGTCGCCGCGGGCGGCGTGCCGGCACGAGGCGCCCGGGCCGAGGGGGCGCAAAGTCCCACTCTGGCCTTCCCAGGATTATGCATCTGCTATCAGCCCCGGAGGGGCCAAGTCATGTCGCCAGGCGGCGTCAGCCCCTGGTCACGGGCGTGATCACGAGATCAAAGCCCCGCGAGGGGCGACATCAGCGACGCGGGGGCGCGCCATGTCGCCCCTCCGGGGCTCATCAAACGTTTCGTCCACGCTGACCAGGGCCTTGCGGCCCTGGCGACATGACGCGGCCCCTCCGGGGCCAAGACGCGTGCGTCGATAGCGGATGCATAATCCTGTTCCTCTCAGAGGGCGCAGATTTCGGAGGGGATGCTAGCGCGATTCCGACTGGAGCTCCAGCACCGCTAGCAGCGGGCGGTGGTCCGAGGCGATCGGCTCGTCCAGCACGCGGGCGTCGACCGTTCGCCAGCGCGCCGCCGGTCGCACCAGGACGAAGTCGATTTGGCGCCGCGGCGCATCGACCGGCACGGTGGGCAACTCCCCCGCGGGGATGTGCCATGCTTCGGCAAAGCGCGCGAGCACGGCGCTGGTGGGCGTGGCGTTGAGGTCGCCGGCTAAAATTGCAGGGCGCGCGGGGAAGCGCTCCGCGACGGCGGCGTTGATGACGGCCGCGGACGCTAGGCGTTCCTCGTCTGGCCGACGGTGGTCGAGATGAGTGGCGATGAACATGAGCGGACCACCGGCCTCCGTGGACACTTCGACGATCAGGGCGCCGCGCTGCTCGCGGTCGTCGGCGCCTTCGGCGTTTCGCAGCGCGGGCAGCTTGAGGTTGTCGATCCGCGTGGCTGGCCGTTTGCTGAGCACCGCGTTGCCGTAGCCGCCGCCCTCCAGGTCGATGTTCTTGCCGAAGATGACATGCATGTCCGTGAGGCGGGCCAGCTCGGCGGGTTGATCGACGCGGGCGGTGCGCTCGACGTTTTGATCGACTTCCTGCAAAGCGACGATGTCAGGCTCCGCCAAAAGAATCACTCTGGCAATTCGCTGCAGGTCGAGCCGACCGTCGACGCCTTCGCCGTGGTGGATGTTGTAGGTGAGGATCCGCAGGCGGTCGGGCGAGGCGGCGGATGCGGGGCGGGAAGCCAGCGCGGTCAGCAGTAGCGCAACGACGGCGAATGCGAGGCGGAGGCGCGTCATGGGAAAATCCGTAACAGAAGAAATCTGGAGCGATTTGAAACTTGGCGTGCGGAACTGTGTGCCACTGGCGCGTCGCCAGTGCTGAGGCGCCAAGCGAGTACCCACTTCTCACGGGCGACGCGCCAGTGGCACACAACTTTAGCAGTCGCTCTCCAGCCGCCGCGTCTTGCACTGCGCGGCCCGCTCAGGCGAGGATCTCGTCCACCACGCGCGCCGGTTCGACGCCGGTGAGTTTTTGTTCGAGGCCTTGAAATTTGAACGTGAGCCGCTCGTGGTCGAGGCCGAGCTGGTGCAGGATCGTGGCGTGCAGGTCGCGGACGTGAACGGCGCCCTCGGTGACGTTGAAGCCCAGTTCGTCGGACTGGCCCAACGTGACGCCCGGCTTCACGCCGCCGCCGGCGAGCCACATCGTGAACGCGTTGGGGTGATGGTCGCGGCCGTCGTTGCCGCCACCCTGGACCATCGGCGTGCGGCCGAATTCGCCGCCCCACACGACCAGCGTTTCGTCG
>CAYSFP010000290.1:0-4308 GCA_964430075.1 uncultured Planctomycetaceae bacterium
CCTGGCCAAGAGCGTCCCCCAGCGGATGGCCAGGTAGCTGCGCTTGTCGACGAGGTAGGTCTTGCCGTCGGGGCCGATGATCTCTTTGCCTTCGACCGCGTTGCCGGCCACCTGGGACTCGCGCACCTGCTCGGCGATGTTCGCGGGGTTGTCGTCCTGGCCCAGCATCTTCACGTAGCCGCCCAGCGGCAGGATGCCGATGCCGTACTCCGTTTCGCCCCACTGGCGGGTGAGCTTGTAGCCGCCGATGTCGAAGCCGATCATGAACTTCTCGCACTTCACGCCGCACGCCTTGGCGACCAGGAAGTGCCCCAGCTCGTGCACAAAAATGACGGCGCCGAGACCGCCGGCCACGCTGAGGATCACGACGGTCCATTGCGTCAGCCAGGCCATGTCCAGCGTGGTCGCCGCGATCAAGCACATACCCACCGGGAAATCTCCTTCCGTGCCCAGCGATCGAGTTCCAACAATCGCTCGAGCGACGGACTTTTTTCGAAGTGATGAGCGCCCAGCACGCTGCGGCATGCCGGGACGATTTCGGTAAAGTGCAGCTCGCCGTCGAGAAACGCTTCGACGGCCGCTTCGTTCGCGGCGCTGAGCACCGCGCCGCTGGTGCCGCCGGCCTTGGCCGTTTCCTCGCCCAGGGCGATCGCCGGGAACCGCTCGCGGTCGGGCGGTTCAAAGTCGAGGCGCAGCGCCTTTTTCCAATCCAAGCGCTCCGCCACGCTGGCGGCCCGCTCGGGATAATACAGCGCGTATTGAATCGGCAGCCGCATGTCGGGCGGGCTCATCTGGGCGATTACCGAACCATCGACGAATTCTACCAGCGAGTGCACGATCGACTGGGGGTGGATCACCACGCCGATTCGCTTGGCGTCCACGCCGAATAGCCAACGCGCCTCGATGATCTCGAGGGCCTTGTTCATCATCGTGGCGGAGTCGATCGTAATTTTAGGCCCCATCGACCACGTGGGGTGATCCAGGGCCTCGGCGACCGTAACTTGTTGCAGTTCGGCAGGGGACAGGTGTTTGAAGGGACCCCCGCTAGCGGTGAGCACCAGGCGCTCGACGTCCCGCGCACGTCCGCATTTGAGGGCTTGGAACAACGCGCTGTGCTCGCTGTCGACGGGCAGGAGCGGGGCGCCGGTTTTGGCGGCCAGTTGAGTGACCAACTCGCCAGCCATGACCAGCGTTTCCTTGTTTGCCAAGGCGACCGTTTTCCTGGCTTCCAGCGCGGCCCAGGTGCTTTCCAGGCCGGCGCGGCCGACGATCGCCGCCAGGACGACGTCGACGCCCTCGGCCGCGGCGACTTCCACGAGGGCGTCGGGGCCGGTGACCACCTCGCACTGCTTGGGCAGGCCGGTCCAGTCGAAGGCCCGGGCGGCTTTCGCGTCGCTGGCAATCACCCAGCGGGGACGAAAGCGGCGAGCCTGCCCGACGAGTTCCGCCAGCTTCGTTCGGGCGGACAGGGCGACCGCTTCGAGTCGCCCCTGGCTCGCGGCAATCACTTCCAGCGCACTGCGGCCGATGCTGCCCGTGGAACCGAAGACTGCGACGCGTTTGGCGGCGGCGGGCATACGACCGTCACAATCTGTATTTCGTAGCGGATCGCCCGCACGATCGACACAATCCGGACGTAGTAAAGTTAAAGCTGCCGACGGCATCGCCAAGCGCCACGCCCCGTGCGGGCGTTCGTTGCGGTTCGATGCCCGAGGCGGAGAACCGCGCATTCTAGCGAAGGCTTGACGACAGCAGCAAGGCAGCAATGATTGTCGTCGAGCGAGCGCGTTGAGGCAGCGCAAGTGCTAGTCTACCATAGGTTAAGGAACACGCCCGCGCGGGCAGTTGGCCGGTTTAAACTGCCAAGACGTGAATCGTCACGCTGAGGGCTGCCGAAGGGTCTGGCCGGCGACGTCCTGAACGGTGGAAAGTTCAGGGAGATCGCAGCAAAGATTCTTCGGCGGATCTCGGCAGTGACAGTCGCGCCATCGCATACCCCGTCCGCAGCCGCCGCCCGAATGCATCGGACCACCAAGCATGGATCAACCCAAAGAAACGCCCAAGCCCAAAACGCCTGACAAGAAGCCCGCGCCGCAGGCCAACAACCTGCTGTGGTACATGCTGGGTCTGGGCGTGCTTTTGCTCCTGCTCATGACGGTCTGGAACGCGCAGGACAAGCTCACCATCGAATGGAGCGATTTCGTCCGGCTGGTGAGGGCCAACAAGCGCCCGGCCGAGGGCGACGTCGAGGACAACGCGGCCAAGCTCGAGGTCATCACGGTCATCGATCGGACGACCAAGCAGCCCGTCGAGCGGATGCTCAGCGAGCCGGAGAGCATCAGCGTCGGCATGACCGAAGTGACCGGCTTCGTCATGATGAAAGAGCGCTCGCTGCCGGGCGAAGCGGGCGGCCCCGCGTCCTCGTCCTTCGGCGATGCGCGGCGGGTGGCGTTTCGCGTCGATTCGTTTCCCGACGCGGCCGTCCTCGCCCTGCAATTGCTCGACGAGAATAACATCGAGAACTACAAGAACGATGCCTCGCCGAGCCAGTTCTTCGCCTATCTGCCGGTGCTCGTGTTGACCGGCATGTTCGTGCTGTTGATGATCGTGATGCTCCGCCGCATGGGCGGGGCCGGCTCGCCGATGGCCTTCGGCCGCAGCCGCGGCAAGCTGTACGCTCAAGAAGACATCGAAGTCACCTTCGAGGACGTGGCGGGCATCGACGAAGCCGTCGACGAGCTGCGCGAGGTGGTCGACTTCCTCAAAAGCCCCGAACGTTACCACCGCCTGGGCGGGCGCATCCCCAAGGGCGTCCTCCTGGTGGGCCCGCCCGGAACGGGCAAGACGCTGCTGGCCAAGGCCGTGGCCGGCGAGGCGGGCGTGCCGTTCTTCAGCCTGAGCGGTTCGGACTTCGTCGAAATGTTCGTCGGCGTGGGCGCCGCCCGCGTGCGCGACATGTTCCAGCAGGCCGAGCAGCGCGCCCCGTGCATCGTGTTCATCGACGAACTGGACGCGCTGGGCAAAACGCGCGGCAGCGGCCAGATCGGCGGCCACGACGAACGCGAGCAGACGCTCAACGCATTGCTCGTGGAAATGGACGGCTTCGGCACCAATAGCGGCATCATCATCATGGCCGCCACGAACCGGCCCGAGACGCTCGACCCCGCGCTGCTGCGGCCTGGCCGTTTCGACCGTCATGTGCTCGTGGACCGGCCCGACGTCGCCGGCCGCGAGGAAATCCTCGAAGTCCACCTGCAGAAGATCAAAGTGGACGAGGACGTGAACGTGAAGCAGGTGGCCGCGATCACCAGCGGGTTCGTCGGCGCCGACCTGGCGAACATCGTCAACGAGGCGGCCCTGCTGGCGGCGCGCAACGGCAAGAAAGCCGTCGGGATGGAGGAGCTCAACGAAGCAGTGGAACGTGCCGGCGCCGGCCTCGAAAAGAAAAGCCGCGTCATGCACCAGGAGGAGAAGCTGCGCGTGGCCTACCACGAGAGCGGCCACGCCCTGGTCGCGTACTCGCTGCCGAACACCGACCCGGTTCACAAGGTGTCGATCATCCCGCGCGGGCTCGCGGCGCTGGGCTACACGATGCAGCGGCCCGAGCAGGACCGCTACCTGATGACGCGCGGCGAACTGGAGAGCCGCATCCAGGTGCTGCTGGCCGGCACCGTGGCCGAGGAAATGGTGTTCGAGGAAATCTCCAGCGGCGCCCAGAACGACCTGGAGCGGGCCACCGAAATCGCTCGCAGCATGGTCATGGACTTCGGCATGAGCCGCCTGGGCCGCATCAACTTCCGCGAGAGCAACCGCAGTCCGTTCCTGTACAGCGGCGGCGAATTCGGCCGCTCGCAGCATCACAGCGAAGCGACGGCCCGTGAGATCGACGAAGAAGTGAAGCGGATCATCGACGAGAATCTTGAAAAGGTCCGCACAATCCTCGGCGAGCGCCGCCAGGCGCTGGAGGCGGTGACCGCGGCGCTGATGGAGCACGAGACGATCGACTCCGACCAGCTCAAGCGGATTCTCGAAGAAACGTCGCCGGGGGCGCGCATTGTGCCCGGCACGTCGGCGGAGCCCAAGCGCCCGTCCATCATGCGGACGACGATCACCGACGACTCGGCGAAGGACAAAGATGCCGGGGCGGGGACGTAGTGCCGGTCAAACGAGGCGCTCGCGATGGAACTTACCGCTGTCTACGTGGAAGTGCCCGAGGGCTATATCGCCTTCGTCGAGGAGTTGCCCGGCGCTAACCAGGATGATGCAAGTGCTATCGGGCCCCGTAGGGGCCAAGTCGTGCAGCCAGGA
>CAYSFP010000291.1:0-4182 GCA_964430075.1 uncultured Planctomycetaceae bacterium
GCCAGCGGTCGGAGTCGAACCGACAACCCCCGCATTACGAATGCGGTGCTCTGCCAATTGAAGCTACGCTGGCGAGGCGGGAATCGCTTATTGTGGAACGAGATGGGGCGAATCGTCAAGGCGGGCGGCGCGGCTTGCGGGTGCAGTGTAGTCGTCTCGCTCCGCGAGACGAAAATGCCTCTCGCGGAGCGAGAGGACTACACTTTCAGAGGGCAGGGGGTGAGGTTGGTGGACACTTCGGGGCGTTTGTTTTTCGCGACTTGGACAGGACAGGGGATAGGCGATTTCGGAAACATCGGCGCCGCCCTAGGTTACGACTTGTCGGCCCCTCGGAAGGGTGTCCATTTTGTCCACCTTTCTCGAGTTGCTGGTGCGCGCGGCGGTCAAGGGGTAGTCGCGCTTCGGGGCGGGGATGGACCACGGATTGCACGGATTGGGTGGTTGTCGGACCCTGGCAGCGCGCGGTCCAAACTCCTCGGCACGCTTAACTGCGGAAAGCATCGGACGGCGCGCGCACGCGCCACGTTGGGTTACGGTGCATGCGTATACTACACGATTTGGCGGCCGATTTCTAGTGCCTGGCGAGTCGCGAGGAGGCACGCCGCGTCAGTTGTTCGCCGCGGGGTCGGCGAGTTCGATGTTGTAGTAGTCCAGCAGCGTGCCTTTGCGGAAATGCAGACGCATGACGGCGCGGGCGTAGTCGGCGCGGGATCGGCTGGCGGCCGCGGCGGCTTCGGCGGCGCGGCTTTGGGCGTCGATGACGCGGTCCAGAGTCGTGCGACCAATGCTGAAGAGCGTGTTGACTGCTTCCATTTCCTCTTCTCCGGCCGCCAGGCGGTTGCGGTTGGTTTGGGCGGTTTGGAAGTTCAATTCCACGTCGCGAACGGCGTCCGCAAGTTGATGGCGAACTTCGAGTTCCATGTCCCGAAGAATCTGCTTCTCGCGGTCCAGCAGCATCTGATGATGTCGTATGGCGGTGAGCGCTAGGCGGTCGTGCGACGGCATCGTGAACTGCAGGCCAAGCTCCCACTCCTGTGCGTCGCCGTCAGCAGGCGCCTCTTGTGCGTCGGATTCGGCGCCAGAATGCGGAGCGGTCGTCTTCGCGGAATCAACGGCATCACCCTCCGCGCCGAACCATCTGTAGCGATCGGCGGCGGACGTTTGGGATGCCGTTTGCTTTTTCGCCGTGAGGAGTTCGAGTTCCCGCTTCTTGATGACGCCTTTCTGACGCTGAAGTTCGATTCGGTTTGCCAATGCCTCGTCGTGAACCGCATCCCAATTTAACTGAACAAGTGCGCTGGTGGGTTCGTCGATAGGGCGAATTAGCCGCCCGTCCGACGACGAGAGGCCCAGGAGATACCGCAGCCGGTTTTCGACCCTGAAGTAGGAAGTCAAGCTGGATTCCACAAGAGCGCGGCACCGGTAATATTCGGAGCGCGCTTGCGCCTCGCTATTGGCCGCGATTTGACCTGCTCGCTCCAGCGATTTCACTCGACGCCACAGTTTGAGTGCATGGTCCCGACCCGCCTTCATGGCGTCCAAGTCGCGGCCGGCAAACCAGAGTTCCCAATACGTGTCGGCGATATCTCGAACATTGCTATGTACCAAACTTTGGAAATCGTTGATCTCGATGTCGGTTGCACTTCGGCCCAAAACAAGCGTCGAGCCAACTCGCGTCACCGCGACGCGACCCTGCTTCATCGCCTGGTTGTTGACTGCCGCCAGCAGAAAACATTCGGAAAGCTCCAAATCCCATAGCCGAACATGTTCGGCATCCGATAAAGTCAGCGGGGCGGAGCCGACAACTCCTTCCGTTTCTCGAATCGCGTCCTGTGCGCGGCTGAGGATGACGATTCGATCACCGTCGCGAGCGATGATTGCCCCTTGTATGCGCGTGCCATCGGCGAGTTCGATCGTGCAATCGGCATCATCGGGCGCGGACGTTTCGCTTTGGTCTGGCGACTGGTCAACCTCGGGAGTCGAAGCGTCGGATGGGTTCATGGTCTCGACATTGTCTAGTACGGACCGCGCGACCGTCGCGGCGTCGGGGTCGACTTCAGACTCGGCCACCGCTGTCGGCGAGGTCAGCAGCAACGCGAGGGCGACGCTGGCCAGCAACCAGCGGATGGCGCGCGAGGGGCGAACGGGCGAGCGAGTGGACGTGAGCATCTGAAATCTCCCAAGGAGAGCGCCGCGGCGGGCCAAGGGGGTGGCGAGCAGGCCGCTGGGCGCCGAGGGCGACAGGAACTCAATCGTGGCGAGCAGGGCGTCGGCGTACGCGCGGCGCCAGCGGGGGAAGGCGGCCAGGGCGTCGGCGTCGCAGCAGCGCTCTTCGGCGTCCTGCAGGCGGCGGCGGGCCAGCCAGGCCGTCGGGCACCACCAGAAGGCGGCGATCACCGCCAGCTCGAGCCAGCGCGTCCAGGCGTCGCGGCGGCGCAAGTGGGTCAGCTCGTGGGCGAGGATGGCGGATTGTTGATCATCATCGAGTGAGTTGATCAACGCGGCCGGAAGTAAAACAGTTGCGCTGCGGCCGAGCGGCCAGACCAGCGGCGGCGTGCGCCCGGTCGTCAGTCGAATCTGCGGCGGGCGGCGGAGCGTGAGCCCTGCAGCAATCTCAGCGGCGCGTCGTTGCAACGTTGGAGGAGCCAGTGCGGCGCGGCGCACGGCGGCGTGGAAGCGCGCGATGCGCCACAGGCCGATGCCCGTGAGGGCCATCGAGCCGGCGATCCAGAGGAACGCGGCACACCACTGCGGCGTGACGGTCGCGCGGCGTTCGATTGCAAAGCTTGTGGGGACGAGGGCGCGTGGCGGGCGAACGAACGCGGGGAGGGGCGCGGGATCGTCCGAGGCGGGCGAGGCGGCGATTGTGGCGGCGGGCGACGGCGCCGGACCGGCCGCTGCGCGCGGAAGCGCTTCCGGAGAGGATACGGACGGCGGCATGGCGATTTCGCTGTCCCGCGTTGGCGTTTGTGCGACTTGGATCACCGGGAGCAACACGAACGGCGGCGCGAGAAACCGCAGCAGCACGGCCAGCCACAGGCCACGGGCGACGAAGGGATTCCGCCACGCCCACGTGGCGGCCAGCACGGCCGCGGCGAGTGCGGTGGCCAGCGCGGCGTTGATCGCGCCGGCAGTCAAAGCGGTGGAGATCATCTCAAGCGGCTCCTGTCGAGGCTATTTGGCGTCGCCGCGAATGAGCTTGCGAATCTGAGCGCGTTCGCGGGCGGTGAGGCCGCGGGCGTTGACCAGGTGCATGACAAACGGCGTGAGCGAGCCGCCGGTGAGCTTCTCGGCCATCGCTTCGAGTTGTTCGCCAGCGAACTCCTCCGCGGTGAGGGCGGGCCGGAACTCGTGGGCCGGGGGTTTGCGCTCGCGGACGATCAGCTTTTTCTCTTCCAGGCGGCTGAGGAGCTTCTGGACGGTGGCGATGTCCGAGGCGCCGGCGGCGCCGTAGAGCTGCTCGGCGAGGGCGCGGGCCGACTGCGGCGCGGCGTCCCAAAGCAGCTTCAGGACGGCCAGTTCGGCGTCGGTGGCGTGGCGGGGTTTGCGGGACATGGCGAAAACTCGAGCGGATAGACAGCAGATCTCGTGATTGTAGACAAATTGTCTATTCGTGCAAGGCCAGCCTGCCCGGGTATTTTCTCCCCGCTGCACGGCGCAGGGGAGGAGATCTACCACAGAGGACACAGCCCGGCCGTTGGCCGGAACCACGCGGTGAAAACTCAGGGCTCGACGAACAAGGGTGCGAATCTTCGCGGTGCGGGGCGCAGGGAGAAGATTTACCACAGAGGGCGCAGAGGACACGGAGATGAGGAAGGGGAAGAGGCAGTAGAAATTTGGGAGCGATGAGCTGAGTTTGATTTTTGCACTTTTGAATAACCACGAAATACACGAAACACACGAAAAACAAGACGACGACTTGCCGTGCCTCCGTGGTCGTTCCTGTTTTTTCCAGGGTGGTTGAGCGCGCCTTGATTGAGAATTCTTCGTCCCGTTAGCTCCTTTCGCGTCTTTCGTGTGTTTCGTGGTTCAGAAAGTGCAAAAGTCGAGCTGAGGGCTCGCGTACTTTCATTCCAAAGACTTCCTCCACTTCTCCGACCTCTGTGTCCTCCGTGCACTCTGCGGTCAATCCGTTCCGTACGAAATCTTCGCGGCGCGCGAAGAAGTTGGCGGATAGTAATA
>CAYSFP010000292.1:0-4035 GCA_964430075.1 uncultured Planctomycetaceae bacterium
CCGAAAAACGCCGCTTGCCACCGCTGCATAAAATACGAACGTGTTCTTACGCCCTCCCCATTCCGCCTTCCCCATTCGACATTCCCCTTCCCCGCCCCGCCCGCTATGCTCCGCCGCCCCCATCCCCAGCGGCGCCGCGCTCGCGGTGCGTCTCCATGCGAACATCGTCCCTCGTCGCGCGAATCGCTCTGGCCGCGGGTCTGCTGCCCGCCGCGCTGGGCTGCGGCCCCGGCGTGCTCACCGCCGCGCTCGAAGACAAGCTCGTCTACCACCCCTCGGGCCCGCCCAAGAAAGACACGGCGCCCACCGACCTGGTCAAAGAAGATGTCTGGCTCGAAACGCCGGACGGCGTCAAGCTGCACGGCTGGTACTGCCCCGTCGAGAACCCCCGCGGCATCGTGCTGTTCGCTCACGGCAACGCCGGCACGGTCGCCGACCGCGCCGCCAAGCTCCGCCTGCTCACCAAGCGGCTCGGCGTCACGGTGCTCGCCTTCGAGTACCGCGGCTACGGCCGCAGCGAAGGCAAGCCCAGCGAGCCGGGGCTGCTAGCCGACGCCCGCGCCGCGCGCCGCTATCTCGCCCAGCGCACCGGCGTGGCCGAGCGCGAGATCGTGCTCTACGGCCAGTCGCTGGGCGGCGCCGTGGTGGTCGACCTGGCCGCGAACGACGGCGCCGCCGGCCTGATCCTCGAAAGCGCGTTCACATCGCTCGCCGACGTCGCCGACTATAAATACCCGCTCACGCCGCCGGGCAAGCTGCTGGTGAACCGCTTCGACTCGATCTCCAAAATCGGCCGCTACAACGGCCCGCTGGTCGTCGCCCACGGCGCGCGCGATCGCATCGTGCCGATCACGCAGGCCAAGGAGCTGTTCGCCGCCGCGGGCGAACCCAAGTGGTTTGTCGGCATTCCCGACGCAGGCCACGACTGGACCCCCACGCTGGAGTTCATCTCCGCGGTCGAGAACGTGCTGAACATCGCCGCCGCAGGCGAATCGCCGGCGCCTGCCACAGCGCCAATGCATTTACCAAGCAAGTCCAACGGAGGAGGGGAGAGCGGCGGGACGAACGAGGGCTGACGTGCCAATGAGCGCCCGCCGATCGAAAGGGGCGGCGAGCTGGGGGCTCGACGAGGACGACCGCGCGGCGATTCAGGACGCCGCCTGACGGAAGTACCAGCAGTCGGCGGACTGCCTGGCGCCGGACGCTTCGAGGCTATGCAGCTGCCGGGCAAGTTGTGTGAGCAGTTGTCCGCGCGACGACGCGCCAAATTGCGCATGCAGGCGCCGCACGTATTCGTGTACGGTGTTTCGCGAGATCCCAGGCACAGGGCCGCTTGTTTTTCCGTGTCGCCCTGTGCCAGCCGCTCGGCGACCTGGCGGAGCCGCCGCGGCAATCGCAGCAGCGAGCCTCCGTCGAGCGGCGCTAGGCGCATCTCCGGGATTTCCGTCAGCTCGCGGGCGACCAGCTCCAGCATGCGGGCCGATCGCGCGGTGAAATCGGGATCGCGCCGCTGCGTCGCGAAAACGAAGGTGCGAAACCCGAGCGGCTTGCAGCAGATCGCGACCATCGAGTCCTGCCATCCCAGCGGCGTCAGGTACTCCGTTTTGAAGGCGCAGCGATCCCATTGCGACGAGGCGACGAGCTCTTGCCGCGCCCCGGCGGCGACGCCCCGTTTCCGGCCTTGCTCGTAGAGGATGGGGCCCAAGGCGTTGTCGTCGAGGCGCATGTGCTGCATACAGCGCGCAAGGATGTCGCGGTCGGCATTGCTCAGCGAGTCGATCGTCAGCGCCGCGTCGACGCGCGGACTGGGAGGCTTGCCAGGCGCGAGGTCGACGCCAGCCTCGATGTCGACCGACGCGACGGCGCCGAACGCGCGGTTCAGCCCCGTGAGCAAATGTCGCCGCCATGCCAGGGGGTCGGCGCCGAGCTCGCAGCACTCACCGAGCAGCAGGTAAACCGTTCTGTAATCCGGAAATCGCAATCGGATCGATTTATCGGCCATGATCGCCCCTCGTTCGGCGTCCGCCCTCACGCGGCCGTCGACCCACGGCCGCCTGACGCCGTCAGTCTAGTCGCATCGTCCGCCCGTGTCACCAAAGAGGCGACTTGAAGCCGCCCCGAGGCGACCTGAAGATCGGACAAGCACCGAGGCCGTCCTGGCAACGCGACCTTGGCGTCTTGAGAAGCCCGGAAAAACACGAATTTCACGAAAGGTACGAAGAGGACGAAATTCGCTCGATGGGCTCGATCGCTCGGGCCTGTTCGCAACGAACGTCGCCGGCCGTACTCGACCCGAGCCGTGCCGCGCGACCGGGCGTTCCCCTGATTCCCCAGGTCCTTTTCGTACCTTTCGTCAACTTCGTGGTCGCCGCGCGAAATGTAAAGCCCGTCAGAACGGCCCAGGCCCCCTCTGGATTCGAGACCTATGGCCCCTCAGTCCGTCGAATTTGCCGGTCGTCCGCACCGCCTTTCGTCGCGCCGCCGCGCGGCCGGCCCGGCGAACCCGTCGCCCGGCCAGCGTCCGGCGCGGCGAGGGCGAGGACCGAGGGGCCGGTTTTCGCTGAGCTCGTTCTCCTCGAGCCGCATTGTGCAAAGCTTATACGACTACTTCTGCAAAGGCGCCGTGGCGGTCAAGCCGCATGTTCTCGCGGCATGGTATGCGCGGCCGTTGCGCCTGGAGGCGCTCGAAGACCGCCGCGTGCTGGCGACGACGATCTTCACGGACGGCGTACTGACGATCCGCACGACCGCGGCGAACGAAGATCTGACCGTCTGGAATTGGGGGGATAGCCTCTGGGTAGAAAGCTCGGCTGGCGTCGGCGGAGCAGGCGGAACATTCGCTCCGGAAACCATCAACCGCATCGTGGTGGAAGACATCGACGACTTTCCAGGGCACTCGGTGACGTTCCATGGCGGTGCGCCCTACACGCTCTCAGGCGGGTTGGCGAGCAGCGGCATCGAGACGGTTACGTTCTACATGCCGGTCGATGCCAGCGGCAGTACGGCGGGGATCAGCGTGGTCGCGCCGCAGAGTATCCGCGTCTTTACCGATCTCACGGTGGACGTCGGCGACCTGACGCTGAGCGCCAATCAGCAGGCCACGCCCGCCAGCGGCTCCTTCCATGGCATTGAACTCGGAGGAACCATTACGACGAATGGCACAGGCGACATTCTGCTCCAAGGTCGCGGCGGCGGCGTCTCTGGACTCGGCGTCGCCATCGGCGGAAGCATCCAGTCGACGTCCACTGACGCCCTGGCCGGTACGATCACGATCGACGGCGTCGGCAGCAGCGAGGGTAGCTTCAACGACAGCGTGGTGACTAACGGCGCAGGCACGATGATCACTTCCGTGCATGGCGACATCCAGGTCACAGGTCAGGAGGGCAACGCAACCGGCAGCTACGGCGTTTGGTTGAATTCGGGAACAGTTTCGTCGACAGGAACAGGGCCCCACGCGGCCAGCATTGCGATCGTGGGGCACGGCGGCAGCGGTTCGGGAGACGCCGGAGTAGTGACCGGCAACGACGGGACGGTCGCCTCGAAGGACGGCGACATCCAGATCACGGGCGCCTCGGCGTCGAGCACGGCTATCGTGCTCTTGTCTTCAAGCGCCATCCAGGCAACCGGCACGGCCGACGTGACGCTCATCGGCAATGCCATGGTCATCAACGCCATCGACGCCATCGACGCCGGGGAAAACACTGTCACGCTGCGGCCGGAGACGAGCGGCACGACCATCGACATCGGCGGGGCGAGCGGCGGAGCCCAGTTGGTCCTGACCGCCGGCGCGTTGAACCAAATTACTGCCGGCACGATCGTCATCGGCGACGAAAATACCGGCACGATTACGGTGAGCGCTCCCATCCAACACACGGGCGACGCGAACTTTCAGGTCGTCACAGGCCGCAACATCTTCATGAGCAGCGGCGCAAGCTGGACAACGACCGACGGCGACCTCACGTTTAGCGCCAATCAACAGGCTGCGATAGCCCACGACTTTCGGACAGCGGCGGGAGATTGACCTACGCCGCTAGG
>CAYSFP010000293.1:0-4002 GCA_964430075.1 uncultured Planctomycetaceae bacterium
CCACAATCAACAAAAAGTGACAGCTTCAAAGGGCTGACCCTGAACCCTGAACCCTCCCCTCCTGAACCCCGAACCCTGAACCCTCCCCATGTCCCGCTGGTGGCGCACCCTGAAGCTGAGCGTCAAGAGCTTGCTCTTGCATCCGTTGCGGTCTGCGCTCACCGTGCTGGGCATCTTCATCGGCGTGGCGGGCGTCATCTGGCTGCTCTCGATCGGCGAGGGCATCGGCCGGGCCGCCGAAGAACAAATCGCCGGCCTCGGCGCCCGCAACATCATCGTGCGCACCATGAAGCCGTCGTCCGACGACGTGCAGGACGGCGCCTACGGGCTCACGCGCAACGATTACCAGCGCCTGCTCAACACGATCGGCACGATCGAGCGGGCCGTGCCCATCCGCGAAGTGACGCGCGAGCTCCGCAAGGGCACGCGCAAGTTCGAAGGTCGCTGCGTGGGGTCGACGTCCGACTACGCGGAGATCGCGCGGCTGACGGTCGATCGCGGCCGCTTCCTCACCGACGCCGATCTAGCCGAAGAGCGGAACTACTGCGTGCTCGCCGCGGAGAGCGCCGTGCGGCTGTTCCCGTTCGGGGACCCCCTCGGCCAGGAGATCATGATCGACCGGGACTTCTACCGCGTCGTCGGCGTGATGAAGCCGCGGGCGCCCTCGGCAGGCGTGGGCGGGTCGTTTGCGGCCGAGGACTATTCGCGCGACGTGTACATTCCGATCACCACCATGCGGACCCGCATTGGCGACATGTCGGTGGTCACCAAGCCGGGGCAATTCCAGCGCGACATCTACGAGCTGTCGCAAATCACGCTGCAGGTCGGCAGCAGCGGCCGCGGCGGCGACGGCGAGGGTCGCGGCGGCGGCAACGGAGGCGATGATCGCGACATGGTGCTGCCCACGGTCGACGTGGTGCGCGACACGCTCGCCCGCTACCACCGGCTGCAGGACTACGCCGTGACCGTGCCGCTGGAACTGCTGCAGCAGGCCCAGACCACGCGGATGATGTTCATGCTCTTTCTCGGGCTGATCGCCGCGGTGTCGCTGGTGGTGGGCGGCATCGGCATCATGAACATCATGTTGGCCACGGTCACCGAGCGGACGCGCGAGATCGGCATTCGCCGTGCCCTGGGGGCGAAGCGCCGCGACATCACGCAACAGTTCCTGGCCGAAAGCGTGGTGCTGTCGGTCGTCGGCGGTCTGCTGGGAATCGCGGGCGGGCTGCTGTGCCGTCCGGCGTCGATTTTTGTCCGCGGCCGCCTGCTCCAGTGGTTCCCCGACCAGATGGCGACCTTGCCCGAGGTGGTCCGCACCGTCGAACCGCTCCTGGTGTCCTGGTCGGTGCCGCTGGCGTTTGCGATCTCGGTGTTCGTGGGCGTCGTGTTCGGGGTGTACCCAGCGATCCGGGCAGCGGCCCTGGACCCCATCGAGGCCCTCCGGCACGAATAGTCGCGCGGAATACCAACCCGCCGCGTAAGCAAGGGATCTAGCGTGGTCCCCCAACCAACCCGCCGCGTAAGCAAGGGATCCACATCGCCCCTGCATGCGCATCGCATTCCGCTCGACGCTTAACCAAAGAATCGTCCGCCCCCGCGCTTCTCCTCCTTCGGACTGGCCGCTTCAGCGGCCAGTCTGCCCCGGAGAAATGACTCCCCGTCCCGGAAGGGACGCCCTGACAATAGCCCAGCAATTCATTGCTGGGTCAGCCGCGGTACAATCGAGAATCAAGTCCCGGAGGGACAACTGAAGCAAAGCAAAGACATTTCAACCGTCCCTCCAGGACTCACCCGCGCATCGCCTCAAAACCCCAGCGATAAACAGGATGATGCAAGTGCATACAGCGCCGTGGTCGGCGAGGCTCAATCGCTCAACCTGTTCCTCCGGCTCCCTCCCCTCGGCGGGGAGGGCTGGGGAGGGGGGAAGCGAAGCGTACACGCGCTGCCCTGTGGGCGCCGTGTACCATCCGCCCCACCCCTCCCTAACCCTCCCCATCAAGGGGAGGGGACCGGAGAATTGTTTGCGCTACGCTGCTGTCGCCGGAGCTGCTGTGCTGGCAGATGCATCATCCTGTAAATCGCTGGGCTAGTCTCGGAACGTCCCTCCGGGACAACTAAACTGAGCGGCACAATGACCGAGACGCCCGCCCGCCGCTGCCTCTCTCTGCGAACGCTGCGGAGCGTGACGTCCGTATTCTGCTTCACGCTCTGCGTCGCGTTCTGTCTGCTGTGGGGGCGGAGCTATTGGTGGCGTGATGAACTGAGTAAATGGAACTCCGATACAATCACGGGATTCGTTTCCTGGAGGGGAGGGGGTGAGTACAAGGCGGTCGCTGGTTCCTCTGAGTCGACATCGTGGAAGCTTCAGTCGCAATCCGCCGCTGAGAGGTTTGCCAAATATGGACGCAGCGTGAATGGTCGAACGCTTGAGTTCAAATGGAGTTGGGGAATGAACGGATTCAAGGTCGAAGTCCCGCACTGGACGATGGCCGCGGTCGCCGGCCTGGCCGCCATCGTTTTGAACCCAATGCCGCGATACCGCTTCAGCCTGTTTGACTTTCTAGCGCTGACGACGTTTGCCGCGTTGCTGGCGGGATTGGTCGCTTGGCTCGCGCGGCTGCGGAGTTAGAGGACACGATGACCGAGACACGCCGCCGGCCTTGGCTACGAATGCTGCGAGGCACAGTGTCCGCCCTCTGTCTTACGCTTTGCGCCGCGTTTGTGTTACTGTGGGTGCGGAGCTATTCGACTCGTGACACCCTCGTTGAAGTGAAGCCAACGCTGTCTCGCTTTCTCGTGTCGTGGCGCGGAGGAATATTCTACTCCGTTCACGTCCATCATCAACTGGATGAGCGAGTGCCGTGGACTTGGCAGGTCCATAAGCCAGTTGCAAAGCCTCCCAGGCTCCTCCCCAATTGGGCGTTCAAATTCGACTTGTTTGTAGGTCCCGATGGATCGGTCTTCGTGAGAGCGCCGCATTGGGTTGGCGTGACCCTAGCGGCTGGTGGTTTAGCCATCCTAGCAATCAAGCCGCGTTGGCGGTTCAGCGTATTCCATCTCCTACTGTTCATGACGTTGATTGCCCTTCTGGCCGGTGGGATTATCGTCCTATCCCGGATGCGTTGGGATGCAGTACGCACGAATACGCAAATTGACGAGTAATGTCCGTCGCCGGATCTCCACGCGAACACTGCGAAGCGTGGCATCCGTATTCTGCTTCACGCTGTGCGTCGCATTCTATTTGAAGCCAAAGCCGCGTTGCCGGTTTTCGCTGCTGGACTTCCTTGCATTGACGACCTTCGCCGCAGTGCTGGTGGCGTTCGTCGCCTGGCTCGCGCGGCTGCCCGGATACCGCTCGCCATAGACTTCGGAAAGCGCACAATTTTCCCGTCTAGATTTTAGGCCGCGCCCTGTGATAGGGTACATCTGTCTATTGAAGAAAAGCTACTTACCGCAGAGAGCGCGGAGGACGCAGAGGTCGGAGAAGACAAGGAGCCGCTAATCAACGCGAATGACCGCTAATCGGGAAATCTGGAAAACTCCCTCCTGATTAGCGCAGATTAGCGTTGATTGGCGGTTCAAAAAAAGTCTTCTCCGCGTCCTCTGCGCCTCAGCGGTGAATCCGCCCTTCCCTGCACCGCGCAAATTATGTCGCCAAAAACGTTGTTTCGCGACAAAACTCGCCGGCTCAGCCCGTGGACAACCACCGCCCGCCGCCCCACCAGCATCTAGCATCCCTGCTTCCCCTTGACCGCCAGGCGCACTCGAAACGAGCAAAAGTGGACAAAGTGGACGACTCAAGCAGAACTCCGATCCCCCAACTCCTTTCCCCGCTTGCATTTCCAATGAACGTATCCACTTGTCCTGTCCAAGCGACGAATTCGTAACGCCCCGAAGTGTCCAGTTCGCAATTCCCTCCGATGCCCCCTCTGACCCCTGCCCCCTGCCCCCAGCCCTTTGAAGCTGTCACTTTTTGTTGATTGTGGAATTGCGTTGCTGAAG
>CAYSFP010000294.1:0-3952 GCA_964430075.1 uncultured Planctomycetaceae bacterium
GGCGACATGACGCGGCCCCTCCGGGGCCAAGACGCGTGCGTCGATAGCAGATGCAAATCCTGTAACACGCAGGGGGCGACGCTCGACGAGGCCAAGGCCAATCTCCGCGAGGCTGTGCAGCTTGTGCTGGAGGCCAATCGAGAGCTTGCAGCCCGTGACCTGACAGCCTTGACCTCCGGTCATTGACCAAAGGCGAACGGAGATGCCGCGGGCTCCCTTTCTGCAGGCGCCTCGGCCTCTTTGAAGGTTGTCTTTTCGCGCACAAACGCTTCGACCGCGGCGCGGTCCGTGGCGGGAATCTCCAGGTATATGTCGCCGTCGAGGCGCCGCAACTTCAGCCATGCGGGGCGGTCCGGTAGCCAAGAGCCATGGCGGACGTGCTTCCAGGCCGCCAGTGCGCCGTACGTCGAAACGCCATGTTCGCAAAGGTATGTCGGGACGACTCTGAAGTTCAAGGAAAACAGCGTCAGCAACAAGCCGTCGGCGATTCCCTGGATGAGTCGATAGCTCATGCTGTTTTGTCGGCCGACGCGTTCCACAATCTGATCGGATTTGAACGCCAAGAGGACGAACCAGGTCGCCACAATCAACGCCAAGCGCATCCAGTACCCTAGCCGCGATGACCGCATGCCCCGCCAATTGACGGCCGGCGACGTGATGACGAACCTGACGTCGCCTGACTGCGCGGCGACGCGCCCCGGGGCTGTCCATTGGTACGCAACGCCCATCCCCCAGCATCCGGCGACGCATAACCAGTAGGTGACGAGCGCCGACTGCGCCTCCGGCGTTTGCCGCCGGTAGTAGATCCCCGCGATGGCGAGCACGATCGCCGCCACGGTCACCAGGGCCAGCAACGACCTCAGGCGAAACCGCACGACGGGATTAACCGGCAAAGTTGGCGTGATCGGCGGCATACGCGTCTGATTGTAGCGTCTCGGTCGGCCGGACCGTGATGCCCATGCCCGATCAGTGTAGACCTCTCGCTCCGCGAGAGGAAATTTCGTCTCGCGGAGCGAGACGACTACACTAGAGGGAATGCGATTGCATGATTCGAGTGCCGCCGTCCCCACGCTCGCGCCGCTGCTGCTTCTGACCGGCGTCGGCATTGTGATTCTGGCCCAACTGTGGAGCGCTATGCCCATGGCAGCGGGCGTGGCGCTGGCCGGCTGGGGCTCGGCGCTGGCGATTCCTCCGCGGCGGCATATGCGTTCGTTGCTGGTGCTCGCCGTCTACGTGCCGCTGGTCGCCCTCGCCATGGGGGCCCAGCTCGACGCGGCCTCGGCCGGTTCGCTGCTGCGGCGGTTTCTCGTCGCGATGGACGCTGGTGCGGCAGGCGGACTGATGGCACTGCTCGTGCGGCGCGCCGCGACGCGCTAGGCGGAACAATGCTCGCGCGTTGTCCTGCAATCTCCTACGCCGCTGTGCGACTCTCTGTGGAGCGGGGCGAGCATTGTCGGTTTGCGTCTCAGGGCGAAGCTGGTAATTTACGGGCGTGGACGAACAGATTGCCAGAATCGTGATCGGCGCCGGCGCGGCGGTGGGGGTCGTGACGTGGCTCGTTGCGCTGCAGCTCTACCGCCGGATGGCGGAGACGCCAGCCGTCGAGACGATCGAAACTCCGGTGGCCGGCAAATCGCCGGGCGAGGCGATCAAGTCCGTGGCGGAAAACGCCGCGCGGCTCGTAGGGCAGACGAAGCTGGCCCGACCCGCGGAGAACGTGTTCGAAGTCTCGCAGTTCGACTGCACCGCGCGGATCGAGGCGCATCGCGCCGGCGGCCAGACGATGCTCACCGCGGCGCTCGACGATGCGAAGCTCCGCCGCAAGTTCCAGCGGATGCTGGCGCTGTTCGTCGTCCTGCTGATGCCGTGCGCAATCGTGGGCATCACGGCGGGGCTATGGTACTTCGCGGCGCCGCACCCCTCGCCGGCCGCGCGCTGGCAGAGCGTGCAAGTCGTGCAGATGATCCACGTCCTCTGGCCGCCGTTCCTGATATACTTCCTGTGGAAGAGGCAGCGCACGATGGCGCTCGACGCGATGTCGAACTTGCTCGTGCTCGCGAATTCTTGAGATGCTCGTCAGTTCGCACTTTGCCAGCGATGCATAGCATCGCGGCCAGCTTTTCATTTGCCCCACTGCCTGCCAGGATCTCGCGTTTTTCTTGCCGGAGGCGATTGTGGCACTAAAAGTGGTTCAGATCGTCGCGGCGAAGCGAACTCGCTGGCTGCGGTTCTCCCTAAGGCTCCTCCTTCTCGTAGTAACTGCACTCTGCGTTTGGCTGACAGTCGTTTCGAACCGTGCGCGGTCTCAAAAACGAGCGGTGGATCGCGTCCAGCAATTGGGGGGGCGTGTTGCCTTCGATTACCAATTCGACGCGAACATGAACTGGAGAAACGACCCGAGGCTTCCCGCTCCCGTTTGGTTGATTGACCTGATTGGCGAAGACTACGTGCGTTCCGTTGCGATCGTGAACTTTGACGAAGGGTCCGACCCGACGAACGATGACCTGATCGCCGTGGCGGGATTTTCGGACCTGAAGCAACTCACGCTGGCGAACCGAAAGAGGATTTCCGACGATGGCCTACGTTACATCAGCGGGTTGTCGAAACTCGAGGTGCTTGCTCTCAACGGCGCTAACGTGCAAGGGGAAGGTTTTTGCGCCGCCTGACCAACTTACAGAATCTGAAGGGTCTCACGCTCGACAATACGCCGCTTACAGATTCTGGACTGGGGTCCATTGGCAAGCTTTCCAACCTGGAGTGGCTGAATCTGAACAACACCCGGATCACGGATGATGGTCTGCGACATCTCAAATCTCTGCGCCGCTTGGAAAGCCTCCAACTACGCCGTACTTCCATAACGGACGAAGGCCTCAAGCACCTTGCCGGCATGATTTCTTTGAGACGTGTCTTGCTGGGCGATCGTGTCAGCGAAAGGGGACGCTCGTGGCTGCAGGCACAATTGCCAAAGTGCAAGGTGTACTGACGGCGGGACGGGGACGGGGACAAATAGGGTTCAGGGCCGGGCGGCTGAGGCCTGACCACTGCAACTGCCCACTAAATGTCGTAGTACAAACAAAACTCAAACGGATGCGGTCGCAGCGCCAGCGCCTGCACTTCGTTCTTCTTCTTGTACCAGATCCAGGTGTTGATCACGTCCTGCGTGAACACGTCGCCGCGGAGCAGGAACTCGTGGTCCTTGGCGAGCGCGTCGAGCGCCTCGGCCAGCGAGCCGGGCGTGGTCGGCACTTTGGCCAGCTCCTCCGGCTCGAGGTCGTAGATGTCCTTGTCCAGCGGGTCGCCGGGGTGGATTTTGTTCTGCACGCCGTCGAGGGCCGCCATCATGAGCGCGGAGAACGCGAGGTACGGATTTGCGCTGGGGTCGGGGCAGCGGAATTCGATGCGCTTCGCCTTGGGGCTGGGGCTGTACATGGGAATGCGGCAGGCGGCCGAGCGGTTGCGCTGCGAGTAGGCCAGGTTCACCGGCGCCTCGAAGCCGGGGACGAGCCGCTTGTAGCTGTTGGTCGTCGGGCACGCGAACGCGAGGATCGCCGGGGCGTGGGCCAGAATGCCGCCGATCGCGTAAATCGCCTCGTCGCTAAGGCCCGCGTAGCCGTTGCCGGCGAACAGCGGCCGGCCCTCCTTCCAGAACGAAATGTGCGTGTGCATGCCCGAGCCGTTATCGCTGAACAGCGGCTTGGGCATGAACGTGACCGTCTTGCCGTGCCGGCGGGCGACGTTCTTGATGATGTATTTGTACATGCACATGTTGTCGGCCATCGACACGAGGTCGGTGAACCGCAGGTCGATCTCGCTCTGGCCGGCGGTGGCGACCTCATGGTGCTGCGCTTCGACGTCCATGCCGCAGTCGATCATCGTCTGCATCATCTCGTTGCGGATGTCCATCAGT
The DNA here is from genome assembly GCA_964430075.1 of uncultured Planctomycetaceae bacterium. Taxonomy (GTDB): domain Bacteria; phylum Planctomycetota; class Planctomycetia; order Pirellulales; family Lacipirellulaceae; genus Lacipirellula. The sequence goes on from CAYSFP010000294.1 coordinate 3,908, forward strand.
TGGTCGGCCGGCGGGCAGGGGAAGTAGCCCTCCTTGTGCCGCAGC
>CAYSFP010000295.1:0-3884 GCA_964430075.1 uncultured Planctomycetaceae bacterium
GGCAGAGCCTCGGCAATTCTCACCGGCAGAGCCGGTGGATTAACTAGGATTTAGCGGTTCATCGGGATCAGCGTGCGTAGCATAGACTGCAAACATCGGCGTCCTCAATTTGGCGCGAGCACGACTCAGGGAATGACTTCCAGCGACGCGATCTTGTCTCCCTCAAGCTGGAAAAAGAATCGCAGATTAACCGGGCTGCCCGGAAAGTTGCCGGCAAGCCGGCACGTAACGACGACTCTGCCGTTCTGCTGCTCGCACGCCAGCGGGTCGCACGTACTTGTACTTGGCCGAGGCATCCTGCTTCCACTTCTTGATGGCGGCTCGACCGTAGTAGGTGTGCCCCTCATCCTTCACCACGGCATTGTCCGTGAAACAGCGTGAAACCGCCTCGCCATCGGCTTTGTCTGCAGCGAAATAAGCGACAACAGGTTGTGGCAGTTGCAGAGTCATGATCGTCCCTCCGGTGAGAAATTCGGAGTCCATTGCTCCGTCTATCTCATGGACACTCAGCAACGCGGACCGTGACGACTCTGCGCGAAAATCCTTCAGTTGAGATGCAGCATGCCACGGACATCGGGGCGCTCGAGGATGCACCGGAGCCAGCGAATTTCGTCCGCAGGTTGGAGAAACGGGTGATCACGATAGATAGCGACGTGCTGACGCTCCACGAGGTCATCGATGTCGTGAAACGTTTCTTCGGCGACGTCTCGAATCCGCTCAACATGCTCCGGCACGAACAGCAGTCGGGTGGGATCGACGTGCCCGTGCTCGATAAAGCCCCGGGTCTTCTTCGGACATCGGCAGGGATTGCTCTTGTTCACCAGGCCGCATTGGTTGTTCATGAAGCTATGCAGATCCCGCCGAGCGCGGGCCAGACACTGGCGGAAGTTGTCAGCCGTCATCTCGAGGACTTCGCTGCCCACGGCGTCGCTGACCCCCAGGATTGCTCCCAGCGTGAAGATCAGCCGCTGCTTGCGATCCAAGCAGAGCAACATACCCATCGTGCAACTGTTCTTGGCTTCCTCGACCAAGATCGGCACAGCAACTGGAACGCTGTGCGGGTCGGGTAACTCAAGATCGGGTGTGCTGTCGATGGCCGCTCCGTAGTCGGCAAACGTCGTCACCTGCGTTTCCGCACTGCGGCGCTTCATGTTAAGCACATGATTGGCGGCAATGCGGTACAGCCAGGTGCGAAACTTGCTCTCTCCCTTAAACGTGCTGAGCTTGGTGATGGCCTTGATCAGTACTTCCTGCGTCACCTCTTCGGCATCGTGTGGGTGGAACACCATGCGGACAGCGATGTTGTAAATCCACGCCTGATGCCGTAGGACCAGCTTCTCCAGCGCCGCCCGGTTGCCGTTCTTGGCTTGATCGACGAGTTCATCATCGGACATGCCGGGTTCGGCTATCTCGGCGAAAGGGTTGAACATGGCTGGGCTCCGTGAACACTGGCTGCAAGGATTCTACACCAGCGCCTTTGACACTTTCCCACGGCATCTGTGACAACATCGTCCAAACCCTGGTTCGTCATCTCGAACTCGTGCCGCGTAGGTTAACAGATAGAGCTTGTTAACCTTCGATGAGCGTCATTAGCACATCGATTTGCGGTAGATCGCCGCCGCCCAAGGCCATGATGGTGAAGTTGCACGTAAATCGCACGCGATCGCCCTTTTCAACCTGCGTCCAATTCGCCGCATCGTCCCGATCCACCCAAAAACTCATCCGCAGCGGCTCCGGGAGCGGCGGAAGATCAAATCGAGTCCCGGCGTCGGGAATCGGGCGACTATGCTTCAACACGCCGCTCCAGGTCACTCCCTCAAGGCGCTTCGCCGCGCGCTCCAAGTCCGGCGCAAGATGCTTGATCATCGCGTTAAGGCGAATGCGATCGCCGCCGCCCTGAACAATCGCCATGACCAGCGATTTCGTCTGACGCTCGCGTTCATACCACGCGCCGAGGTCGGCCGCCTCGCCCCAATCGATCTGCCATGACCCGTCGGCGGCCTTCTTCGTCGTGATGGTTTTCGCGAGCGCCTCGTAGCTCGTGCGCCATTCCGCCGTGCTGTCGACAGGCCCGCTCGCCAGAGGAAGAAACGGGGGCATAGCGACTGCCGCCGTGGGCGACGTCGTCGATCCAGCCGTTGCTCCTTGCTCCGCCTTGGCCAAGGCCGCGCGGACGACCGACAGCGACGGGCCGTCGCCGGCTGGCTTGCCATCGACGATGACGTGCGAGACAAACATCCCGACCAACTGATAGCGATCGTTGACGATCGGCACGGCCCCGGTCGAAGGGAACTGCCCATCTTGGGGTTCGATGAAGATTCTGGAGTCGTCGCTGCGCACAACGGTCCATTTCGTCCAACGAATGGCCGTGCTCCTGGCCCGCGCTTGGTCGGCCTGCGGCCGAGGCAGCAAAGGGATAAGCACGGTTTCGCCGGGCTGCGCATCCGCCTCGGCCAGCGGGAGCGTGCGCACCGTCGCGCCGTCAGCCAACGGCAACACGATCACAAAGTCGTGCAGTCCTGAAATGACGCGGCCCTGCGGAGCGGGAAAGCCAAGCTTCCGCGCGCTCCCCAGTTGCCTAGACGGCCGCAACTCAAAAACGCCCGCCTTCGCCAGGGCCGCATCGGCATAGCCGGAGTCCTCGCCCAGCAACATCCGTGACGTAATGACGACCGGCGAACTCCCCTCCCCCGCATCAATAGCACAGCCGACAAGCTGCAAGTCCTGCGTGGAACCGTTGGCCGCCGGAACGCGTGCGACGATTCGCACCACGGCTTCCAAGGGCGCCGCCGCGGCGCCGGTCGACGTCAGCGAGCGAACGAACGCTTGATCCGCTTCGCTGAGTTTGCTCAGAGGAATCTTGGTGCGATTCCCGTCCGCCTTGCGAAGCTCCACGGCGCCGTCCTTGAGCTCCACAAACTCCGCCTCGATCTGATGCTGACCGGTGCTGTCGCTCCATGTGCGCATCTCGGCATGCGCTGAACCAGATTGAAGCGCCAGCGCGCAAATCGCGAACACGATGCGTCGAGCAATGGCCATGAGTGCCTCCGCCTCGTTGCCCTAGGATCCCCGATCGCGGGCTCCCCGATCTTTATCGTCGAAATGCCCGCCTACTCCAACGTACCGCAATTCTCAGAATGCGCCACCAGGCCAGGAGTCCCCTCCAAAGAATCCTCCGGCTCCCTCTCCCTCCGCGGAGAGGGCTGGGGAGAGGGGTGAAGCGGCGAACAAATGCAAATTGCCTGGGGAGTTCCCAGTCTTACCCACCTGGGTCCCTATCGTTCACTTCCGATCATTCGGACTCAAAGCTCCCGACAGCAGATCCTCGATTACCACCGTCAGGCGCGCCTCAGAATCGTACCGCGACAACGGAATGTCTGCCGCGATGATCTTCAAGTCGGCATCGATCGAGTCCAGCATCAACAACGGCCGGCCGACATATCGCATTTTCCGATCCGCGATTTCAACTACCGTATCGCCATTCTCGTGTGTAATGGAACAATCCGGTCGATCGTCCCAGGGGATGAGCAGAATTCCTGACGCAGCGACGACCTGTTCGTCGGACTCTGCCGTGAGATAGAGTCCGTAAAACTTTCGACCGTCCTCCGTCACTTCGATCGACCCGGCAGTGGAGGTCTCCCATTCAACGGACCTTCCGCGGCAGCCTGCCAATGCGAACGATATGAGAAAAGTTTTGACCAAGATTATTCGCATACTTGAACCTGTCACACATCGCAGAGGCTTAGGCCGTGCCAAGTCGGGCAAACGGCGATTTTTTTTGTCGAAATTAGGCCACCTCATCTGCTACGGTGAACGTTGCCCTCGCGCACCGTGAATGGCACTTGAACTTTGTCTAACTCGTTCGCTGTTGAAATGATATGGAC
>CAYSFP010000296.1:0-3839 GCA_964430075.1 uncultured Planctomycetaceae bacterium
TTACCGCTGCTATCAAACCGCCGCATAAAATACAAAGTGCGACTTGCACCCGATGCTCGATGCTGGATGCGTCACGACGGCGGCGTCGCCCTTGTTGATCGCTGCGTCGGCGCCTACACTCCCCAAAGCTGCTAGCAAATCGACGCTTTGCCACTCCTGCCTTCCTAGCCCTGGCCGCAAGGCCAAGGTTTTCCCCGCGCACGCTGTCATGAACGAACACCGTCTCTGGGCCCCTTGGCGCCTGAGCTACGTCGCGGGGGACGGCCCGCTAGCTCCGCCGCCCGAACCGACGCGGTGGCGCGAGGGGGCCGATCGCGACTGCTTCGTCTGCCGCGCGGGCGCGGCGTTCGACGACGAACCGACCGTGCATCGCGAGCTACTCGTCGTCGACATCGGCCAGCATACGCTCGCCGTGCTCAATCGCTACCCCTACAACAACGGACACCTGCTGGTTTGTCCGCTGCGGCATGTGGCCGAGATCGACGATCTGACCGCCGACGAGCACAGAGAAACCATGGCCACGCTCACGAGATTCACCCGCCTGTACGCGCAGCTCATCAAGGCCGAGGGATTCAACATTGGCCTGAATCTCGGCCGTACGGCGGGCGCCGGCGTGCCCGGGCACCTGCACTGGCATCTCGTCCCGCGCTGGTCGGGCGACAACAATTTCATGTCGGTCACCGCCGATGCGCGAGTCATTTCGCAGTCGCTCGACGAGCTGTGGCTGGCGCTCGACGAGGCGAGGCGGCAGGAGAGGTGAATGGACGTCCCCCTCGCGTTCGATGCGATCGGCGCTGTGCCAACAGCCGCGATGCTACGCATCGCTGGCACGCGGCAGGTGACGCCCGTTGCGCTTCACCGGCGATGCGTAGCATCGCGGCTATCATCGTTGTGCTTGTGGTCGACGAGGCGCTATGTTGTCCGTGATTGATCCCGACGCCGTGCTCGCGCCGTACGCGATGCGCAATGCGGACACGGCGGGGCGCGTCTATGACGAGCCGGCGCATCCGTATCGCAGCCCCTACCAGCGCGATCGCGACCGCATCGTCCACTCCAGCGCCTTTCGCCGGCTGGCGCACAAGACGCAGGTGTTCACCGGCGAGATGGGCGATTATCACCGCTCGCGGCTGACGCACACGCTGGAAGTGGCGTCGATCGCCCGCACCGTTGGCCGCACGCTGCGGCTGAACGAAGACCTCATCGAAGCCCTGGCCCTGATGCACGATCTTGGCCATCCCCCCTTCGGCCACGCCGGCGAGGACGCGCTTAACGAGCGGCTCGCCGACAACAGCGGGTTCAACCACAACCAGCAGGCGCTGCGCATCGTGGAAGTGCTTGAGACGCGCTACCCCAACTTTCCTGGCCTGAACCTCTCGCGCGAAGTTCTCGCGGGCCAGGAGTCGCGGGCCGACAAGCGATCGCGCGGTGCGCGCCCGGCTGGCCGGCTGCTGGAGGCGCAGGTGGTCGACGCGGCCGACAGCATTGCCTACAACGCCCACGACGCCGACGACGCGGTCGAGCTTGGGCTGCTCGAGCTCGCGGAGCTGGATCGCTCGGCCCTCTGGCAAACGGCCGCTCGGCGCGCTCGCGAGCGTTACGCGGCGCTCGATGACGAGCAGTTTCGCCGCGCAGCGGTGCACGAGGTGATCGACGTGCTGGTGAGCGACCTGGTGCATGCCACGGGCCGCCGCCTCGCCGAGCGGCAACCCGCGAGCGCGGCGGACGTGCTCGGCTGCGAGCACGCGCTGGCGGCCGCGTCCGGCGAGCTGGCCGAAAAGCAAGCGGAGCTTCAAAGGCTACTGATGGAGCGCGTGTATCGCCACCCGGCGCTTTTAGACCAGCGGGCTTACGCTGCGCACGCGCTGGGCGCCATGTTCGACCGGCTGCTCGCCGAGCCGGGGCGCCTGCCGGCGAGGTTTGCCGTGATTCGGGAGCGCGAAGGGCTGCCGCGGGCGGCGGTGGACTTCCTTAGCGGGATGACCGATCGCTCTGCGCTGGAGACGCATCAAGCATGGTTTCTGATTCGAGCTTCGGCTGATTTTCCTCCGCTCCCCTCCCCTTGATGGGGAGGGGTTGGGGGAGAGGTGAGGCGGTGGGTCCAAGGTATCCCAATCGCCGCGCGGGCGCCCGCTGCATCCCCTCTCCCCAGCCCTCTCCGCCGAGGAGAGGGGGCCGGAGGATCAGAGGCGCATCGATCTTCAACGCCTGCCGCCCGCCCTAAGAAATTGCCCGACATGGGGTTAGCATAGAATTTGCCTCGCCCCATGGTAGAATTGAAGGTGGCTGCTCGCGGGGCCGCCACACCCTGCGACGTGAGATCGCGCTGGGGCCCATTTGGGGCTCTGCATGCCGGTCTGCAATCGTCGCCCGCCCCGATTGTTCGCGTGAACTGCCCGTATGGCCTTGGTGATTCTCCGCTGCGTTTTTCTGCTGATTGCCGCGGGCATCGGCGCACAGTTCGCCGTGTCGGATTTGCTGCCCCAGGAGCCCACCTACATTCCGTGGGTGGTGTTTGCGGCGCTCGTGGCGCTCGCCGGCGCCGTGGTGGCCCTGGACGTCATGTCGGGCCGGAAGAAGCTCGACACGATCACGGCCGTGTATTTCGGCCTCATCATCGGGCTGTTTCTGACGTACATCCTCAAAACGGCGTTCGACACGGCGCTGAACCCCGATTCGCCGTTCGCTTCGTGGATGCTGCTCGTGTTGGGCATGGTGCTGTGCTACACGTGCATCAGCATTCTCATCCAGACCAAGGACGACTTTCGGTTCATCATCCCCTACGTCGAGTTCGCCAAGGAGATCAAGGGGCTTAAGCCCCTGGTGCTCGACACGAGCGTGGTGATCGACGGCCGGATTGCCGACGTGGTCGAGACGCGGATCATCGACAACCAAATTATCATGCCGCAGTTCGTGATTGCCGAACTGCAGGCGATCGCCGATTCGAGCGACCGGCTGCGGCGCGGCCGCGGGCGGCGGGGGCTCGATATTCTCAACCGGCTGCGGAGCGATCCCAAGGTCGACCTCGTGGTGTACGACCGCGAGCTGCCGGAGTTTGCGGGCCAGCCCGTCGATCAGAAGCTCGTGCTCTTGGCCAAGCACCTCGACGGCAAGGTGGTGACCAACGACTACAACCTCAACAAGGTGGCCAAGCTGCACAGCGTGGGCGTGATCAACCTCAACGATCTGTCGAACGCGCTGAAGCCGCTCTTTTTGCCCGGCGAGAACCTTGAAGTGCGGATGGTCAAGCCGGGCGAAGAGCACGGCCAGGGCGTGGGCTACCTGGAAGACGGCACGATGGTCGTCATCGAGGGCGGCCGCGATCACATCAATCAGAACATCGTTGCGACGGTGACCAGCGTGCTGCAAACGAGCGCGGGGCGGATGGTGTTTGGGCGGTACGAGCGCGTGGCCGCGGGCAATGGCGAGGCGTGAGGGGCGGGTCGATCAATACGAATACGGCCCTTCCACGTGCTCGCCCGATGCGGCAATGATCTTGGCCGCCTGCTTGGCGGACGCCTTGTCCGCGAACTCGAACGTCAGGCACACCGTATTGACGTCGCCCGAAACCTGCGTTTCGTCGACGTATTGCAGGGCACCGCCATGCTTGGCCGCCTCGGCGGCGACGCGTTGTTCCCGCTCGGGATTGCGGGGGCGACCGTAGCGCACGTCAAAAGCCCACATGAATGTTGCGCCTCACAAGCGACACGGATTTCACGAGCCCAGATGATCGGGCCGCTGACGCGACTCCACCCAGTATAGTCGGCCGACGAAAAAGTGGAGCGTTAGGAATGGCACTTGAATTTTCGTAACCTATTACGCGGTTTGTCTTTTGTAGTTGG
>CAYSFP010000297.1:0-3809 GCA_964430075.1 uncultured Planctomycetaceae bacterium
AGGGAGGGAAATGACGAAATCCGAATGACGAATGACGAATGATCGGAAGCGGCGTCTTGGCGTTCGTCATTCGTCATTCGGATTTCGTCATTCGCCCGCCGTCCTCGGCAGCGCACGTCGTTCGGCACAAACGTCCCCGCCGCCTCGGTCGCGTCGAGCACGGGGTGCCGGCCAGCGACGATGTCCAGCACGGGCTCAGCGACCATCGTCGGACGGACATAGTTGCGCGAACGGGCCAGATCGGCGAGGCCGGCGAGCACGTCGACCTCGGCGAGGGCGGCGGCAGTGGCTTGAATGCGCCGGGCCGCGGCGGCGACCGTTTCGCGCAATTCGATGAACAAGTCGTATTCGATGTCCTTGGACTTCTCCTCGGCGGCGAGCACCTTCTCTTCGTGCTCCTTCAGCTCGGGCGTCACGTAGCGTTCGGCGTTTTTGAGCGTCTGCTTGCGGATGAAGTCCGGCGGCACCTTGTCGCGGTGGGCGTGAGTGACTTCCAGGTAGTAGCCGAAGACCGAGTTGAAACCGACTTTCATCGACGCGATGCCGGTGCGCTCGATGGCCTGAGCCTGGTACGCGGCGATCCACTGCTTGCCGCCCTTGGCGAGCTCTCGCTGGACGTCGAGCTCGGCGTGGAACTCGGGGCGGATAAATCCGCCGTCGCGGGCCACCAGCGGGCACTCCTCCGCGAGCGCGGCGTCGAGTCTCGCGCGCACCTCGGCGCACAGATCGATCCGCTCTTCGAGTTGGACGAGCCGCGGGCTGTTGCGCGCCGCGAGCTTGGCCTTCACGCGCGGCAGGACGCCCAACGTGCGGCCGATGCAACTGAGGTCGCGCGGCGTGGCGCGGCCGGTGGTGACGCGGGCCAGCAGGCGTTCGATGTCGTAAACGGGGGCGAGCGTCTCGCGCAGCGCGGCGGCGGCCGAGGCGTCGGCGTGCAGTTCCGCGACGGCGTCCAGCCGGGCGTCGATTGCGGCGACATCGGTCAGCGGCGCCGCCAGCCAAGCGCCCATCAACCGCCCGCCCATGGCGGTCACGGTGCGATCCATGACGCCCAAGAGCGAGCCCTCGCGGCGGCCGTCGCGGATCGTCGCGGAGAGCTCGAGGCTGCGGCGCGTCGCTTCGTCGATTTCCAGGCGAGCCGTGCGGCTGTAAGGCGTCAGCCGATCGATGTGGGCCAGGGACGACTTTTGCGTTTCGAGCAGGTAATCAAGCACGGCCCCGGCGGCCTGGATCGCGGGACCGTCGGCGTCGGTGAAGCCGAAACCTTCAAGCGAGTGAGTGCCGAAGTGACGCGCGAGGGCCTGTTGAGCGGCTTCGCGGCCGAAGCTCCAGTTGGGGCGGATCGTGAGCATCCGGCCCTCAATCAGGTGCGGCGGGAGGTCGTCGGCGTCGTCGCGGACGAGCAGCTCGACCGGGGCAACGCGGGCGAGCTCGTCGGCGAGGCGCTCGATCGGGGCGGTCGTGGCTTCGAAGCGGCCGGTGGAGAGGTCGATCCACGCTAAGCCGCAAGCGGCGCTCGTGACGTTCAATGCGGCGAGGGAGTTGGAGGCGCGGGCGTCCAGGAGGGCGTCGTCGGTGACCGTGCCGCGGCTGACGATCCGCGTCACGTCGCGGCGGACGATGCCCTTGGCGTGCCGCGGGTCCTCGACTTGCTCGCACACCGCGGCGCGAAAGCCCTTGGCGATGATCTTGGCGAGATACGACTCGAGCTGATGGTGGGGAAACCCGGCCATCGGCACGGGGTTCTCGCCCTTGTCGCGGCTGGTGAGCGACAGTCCCAGCTCGCGGGCGGCGGTCTTCGCGTCCTCGAAGAACAGCTCGTAGAAGTCCCCCATGCGAAACAAGAGCAGCGCATCGCCGGCCGCGGCTTGGGCATCGCGATACTGCTGCATCATGGGGGTCAGCGACATCGAAGGCCTCCCGGGAAATATGGCGCAGCACGCATGCTATCAGGCGCGCCGCGGCGCATCCACCGCCCCGTCCTCGCGGCTCGCGTTTTGCCAGAGGAACCGCCAAGGACGCCAAAGTCGGAGGAGAAAAGAACAGGAGTTTGTCCGCAGATGAACGCAGAGATGCGCAGATTAGGTGAACTGATTCTATCTGCGTCGATCTGCGTTCATCTGTGGATCAATCTTCTCCTGTCTTTTCCGACCTTGGCGCTCTTGGCGTCCTTGGCGGTTCAACTCCCGCAGTTGGAGCACTACTTCGGCGACTTGGGCGCATCGGCCAGAAACGGCTGCAGCTCGTTGAAGAAGTCGCCCGCGTCCTCGAACTGGCGGTACACGCTGGCGAAGCGGACGAACGCCACTTCGTCAAGATCGCGGAGGTGATCCATTACCAGCTCGCCGAGGCGGCGGCTTTCGATCTCGTTCTCGAACGTGGTGAACACGTCGTTCTCGATCGCCGCGACGGCTTTTTCGATGTCCTTGTCGCTGATGGGGCGCTTCCAGCAGGCGCGCTCCAGGCCGCGCTTGATCTTCTCGCGGCAGAAGGGGACGCGCGAGCCGTCTTTCTTCACCACCTTGATGGCGGCTTCTTCGATGCGTTCGTAGGTGGTGTAGCGGCGCTTGCACGACAGGCACTGGCGGCGCCGGCGAATGGAGAAGCCATCCTGGCAGGCCCGCGAGTCGACCACCCGGTCGTTGTCCACGCGACAGAAGGGGCACTTCATGGAACGCCATGATACAGCGCGGCTGCGCGCCGGAAAGGGGGCATGGGATTCCCTGGCGGCAAGCGAATGACGCCGCGCGCCGCGACGACTCCGGCGGGCGGCAAGATAGAGAACTCGATGGCGAAGGAGCAACCGTAAATGTTCCGGCGGCCAATTTCGTGAACGCCGGCGCGTCGGATATAATCCGAATCCACGCCACGGGTTCGCGGCCCATTGCACCGCATCATCTCCCGCAACGACGTTTGAGGTGAGTCACTATGAATTGCCAGCATTGCGGAGCAGCGGTTGTCGAAGACGCCGCCTTTTGCCAGTCGTGCGGCGAACCGCTGAGCGAACTTGCGGAAATGCCGGGCAAGGAGCGGTTCGTCGCCGCGGTGCGCCGCCAGAGCGACAGCGATCACGAAGAAACCCTGTGGCAGGGGCACTTTTCGAAGTTCGCCATGGTCGGTCATTGGGTCGGCGCCGCGGTGCTCTCGATCGCGATCTTCGTCGTGGCCCTCGTCTGGCAGTTCTCCGGCCAGGCATGGGGCATCGCGCTGGCCATCGTCGCGGCCCTGTGGATCGTCCTGGCGTTGCGCTTGCTGTACATGCAGTACACCGTACGCTACGAGCTGACCAACCAGCGCTTAATCCACGAGCGCGGCCTGCTCTGGCGGCACATCGATCGCATCGAGACGATCGATATCGATGACGTCACGTTTCAGCAGGGCCCGATCGAGCGGATGTTCGGCGTCGGCACGCTGCGGCTGGTCTCCAGCGATCGCAGCACGCCGGAGTTTCACATCGTCGGCATCGAGGACGTGCGCAACGTCGCCACGACGCTCGACAATGCGCGACGGGTCGAGCGGCGCAAGCGGGGCCTGCACATCGAATCGGTATGATCCAGCGTGGGCGTGACGGAGGAGCCTGATCGCTCCGATGCCGACGATCCGGTGCGGGAGACCGCTATTGCGCCGCTTCCGACCAGTCGCGCCGCTGCCGGCTGCTGGGGATATTCATCGCCTTGCGGTACTTGGTCACCGTGCGGCGGGCCACCGTGATACCGGCGTCGGCCAGGGCGGTTACCAGGGCGTCGTCGCTTAGTGGCTTGGTCTTATCCTCGCCATCGACGATCTCCTGCAGCTCGTACTTCGCCTCG
>CAYSFP010000298.1:0-3726 GCA_964430075.1 uncultured Planctomycetaceae bacterium
CCGAACCCCAGCTTACCAGCACCCAGCAAGACTACGAATGCCTTCTTACGCCCTTATCAGGCGGTAAGGTGGCCATAACGTTGACATGGGATCGTCAAGTGATTAAATCGGGTGGACTTGACGACACCTTGGATCCTTCAAATGCCCTCATGGCGTTGCCGTTGGATGATCTTGATCTATTCCTTTTGCCGTCGGGGTGAACTAACGCTTATGCCGACTCGATTCTCCATTTGCGTTCATTATCATCAGACGATAATGTTGAGCACATCTACGCTGACGTAGAACCTGGCGACTATGAAATCGTCGTTTACCAAGCAGGCGGAAACGAAGTTGATTACGGTCTTGCGTGGTGGACAGGAAATCCTGCGGACTTCGATCAGGATGGCGACGTAGACGGAGATGATCTGGATGAATTGAAGACGAGCTTTGGAAGCGATGACGGCGGCGACGCAGATTTTGACACGGATACTGATGGAAACGACTTCCTCGTTTGGCAGCGAAATCTCGGGACGGGCATTTCAGCCACTCCAGTTGCAACGCCAGTTCCGGAGCCGAACGCGGTGATGCTTCTGTGTCTTGCCATGGTGGGTCTGGTCGGTCGCCGGCGCGGAGCGTGGGCCCTGGTTGTTGGCGTTGGTGCAATTGCATCGGATCCCGCAACCGCAGCAGAGATCGCACTGACTCGCACGAGCCGCCCGGTCACGTCCGCCGAGATCAGCGGCGGCGCGCCATCGGACGGGATGGTTCACGACCTGTTCATCACCTCCGACGCCGATTTATTGTCTCTCGACATCGAAACCGGGTTGTCGGTGTACAATCATCCCCTGGGTACGGACAACTCCATGCGGCCGCCCGAGTTCATTGCCGCATTCCCGGCCGTCGGCGCCGATTCCTTTTTACGGCTTCCCAGCGACACGGTGATGTTCGGCGGATTCGACGCCGCGGCGAACCTGTGGGGCGACCTGGTGAACGACGGGCCGCAGACGAACTTTCAGTTCGGTCGCTTGACCACGACGCAGGCAGGCACGTTTTCCGGTCGCGTGGCCGTGCGGGGCGAGACCAGCCCGATCACGATTCCGTTTTCCCTGTCGCTGCCGGGGGGCGGCGAGAGCCTATGGTCGGGGGGCGGCGAGCAGTTGTCGCTAAGCGGTTTCGAGCCGCCGCCGCCGGCGCCGCCGGAGCGGCCGAAGCCGGCGAACTTGAACCAGGCGACCGCGGCGGATTTTCACGGGCCGGTGACGATCGAGGTGTCGCGGCGCAGCCGGCCGGTGAGCGACGCGGAGCGTCGCGAGGGAGTTCCAGACGGCTACGTGCACGATTTCTTCGTGACGACGAGCACCGATCTCATCAGCATCGGGAATGTCGATATTGAAGCAGAGGTTTACCAGCATATGGAAGGCAGCAATCGGAAGCCGCCGAACGAGCGCGTGTTGCGCATCTGGCCGGCGACGTCGGCCGATTCGTTCATCACGACCCCGGGCAGGACCGCGGGCATGGGCAGTGGCTTTTACGGCGATAGCGACAAAGCGGAAATCATCTGGTTCGACCAGCAAGACGACGGCCCCCCAGAAGGAATTCCTGTTCGCCCGGCTGACGGTCGAGGAGACGGGCACGTTCTCCGGCGACGTGAACGTGCGCGGCCCGGGCGGCGCCGTGTCGCTGCCGTTCCAGTTCGACCTGGCGGGAACGGAGCGGGAGTTCGCCCTGCTCGACCAGGAGCAGACGTTTCGCTTGTCGTACCAGCCGGGTCTTGCCGGGCAGGTTCCCGAGCCGGGGACGTGGGCGCTGGTCGCGCTCGCGGCGCCGGTCATTGCGCGGCGAACTCGGCCAATGATGCCGCGGAAACGAATGTTTCAGGTCCATCGAACCTGAAAGGTTCGCAGAAAAGCTGCCAACCCTCCAGGATGGGTCCGCCGCCCCGACAACTCTCCGGCGGCGTCGCTTCGCTGAAGCCGCCGGCCGGTGGCTTCGATCGCGTGCGGGATCAGAAATCGCTCACCCCTCTATCGCTCGCCCTTACATAATATTGCTCAAGGGAGGGGGGCCCGAGTTCACGTCTGGCAAGCAGCCATCACCTCGGTGAACGTGCTCGCCCCGGCGAGGACCTTCTCCGCGGCGGCGTCCAGCAGGCGGGGCAGCTTGCGTTCGCGCATGAAGCGGAGGAGGTCGGTCTCGTCGCAGCCGCCGACGATCATGGTCGCCAGCTCTTCCTCGACCGGCAGCATCTCGAACAGGCCGATGCGGCCGCGGAATCCGCGTTCGTTGCACTGCGGGCACTTGCCGGGGTCGTAGACCATGGCGCCGGCGAGCTCGGGGCGGCCGAAGGCGTGGGCTTCCGTGGGCGTCATGCCGCGCGGGCGGCGGCAGTGTTGGCAGAGCTGCCGCACGAGCCGCTGGGCCACGCACAGGCGGAGCGTGGCGGCGACCTGGAACGGCAGGATGCCCATATCGATCAGGCGGGTGATGACGCCGGCGGCCGAGTTGGTGTGCAGCGAGCTGAACACGAGGTGGCCGGTGAGCGCGGCCTTGATCGCGATGTCGACCGAGCTGATGTCGCGAATCTCGCCGATCATGATCACGTCGGGATCGCTGCGAAGGATCGTGCGCAGGGCCGTGTCGAAGCGGAGCTTGTCGGCCGAATCGACCTCGGCCTGGGCGACGCCGACGATGTCGTACTCGACCGGGCCTTCGACGGTGATGATGCGGCCCGGGTGGTGGGCCAGCCGATGGCGGAGCGCGGCGTACAGCGTGGTCGACTTGCCGCTGCCCGTGGGGCCGGTGAGCAGGATGAGGCCCTGCGGCTGGCCGGCGTATTGGATGAATGTGTCGTATCCCGAGCGAGTCATGCCGAGCTTGTTCAGCGTGAGCTGCTCGGTTTGCAGCGCGAGCAGGCGGAGCGTGAGCCGTTCGCCGTGCGTGGTGGGCAGGCAGGCGGCGCGGATGCTGACGCGGCGCTGCTGCGGGCCCAGCGGCGCGACGAAGCGGCCGTCCTGCGGCTGGCGGCGCTCGGCGATGTCCATGTTGGCCAGCACCTTGAACCGGCTGACGACGGGGCTGTGCAGGGCCTTGGGCAGTTTGCGGAGCGTCTCGAGGGCGCCGTCGACGCGGAGTTGCACGAGGATGATCTTTTCCTCGGGATCGATGTGGATGTCCGAGGCGCCGCGCTGGAAGGCGACTTCGAGGAACTCGTCGCAGAGGGCGACGATATCGGGCGGCTCGGCGTGGGAGGTTGCGCGGGCGGAGGGTTCGCCCTCGCCGTCGGCGCCTTTTTTGCGGCCGAGGCGGCGGACGCGGGACGCGAGCGAGGCGGGTTGGTTTGTTTGATCCGTGGCTGCGCCCGTGGGCTCGGCGACGCTGTTGGTCAGCTCAAGCCCCGGCACGTAGGCGGCGATGATCCACTCGTCGGAATCGGCGTTGCGCACGCGGTGCGTGGGCATGAGATTGCCGCTCTCGGCCCACTTCTGCAGTTTTTCGAGGGGGAAGGGACCGTAGGTCTTGCCGTCGCCGATCTCGAAGTACCACTGGTCGTTCATGTGCGTTCACTCGCCGAGTTCGCGGCGCACGCGGTCGCGGGCCGAGCCGCCATGCATTATCCCGGACGAATCGATCCGTGGGAAGACAAATGGCGGTTGGACGAGGGATGCGACTCACCGCAGGGCACGGAGGACACGGAGAATCAGAACCACCGGCAGAGCCGGTGGTATGAGGAAGGCCCCTAAAAGGGGC
>CAYSFP010000299.1:0-3714 GCA_964430075.1 uncultured Planctomycetaceae bacterium
TACACGACTTGGCCCCTACGGGGCCCGATAGCAGATGCATAATCCTGTGAGACGCTGGGCTCGTATCGGTCGTCCCTCCAGGACCATCGACTTGGGTGTAACAACGAGGGCGGGGACTCCCTGGGACACCTCTGCTAGCGACGAGGTTCGATTGCTGTTTGCGCTGCACTGCAGCCTCAAGTATTGCCCTGCACGGCCGAATCGACGAGCCGGCGCTACGCGCAATCCCGCCAGATTGTGATGATGTGCAATTTTTCCCGGAGAGGCTCCATCGGATTTGCACAAGTTTGTCGGCGCGCGATAAGCTACGGGCGCGGGGGCCTTTTCGTCGGGAGACGGGCAATGAACACTCTTCGCGGTTGCTGGTTGTTCGCTTGGGGACTTCTCACGCTCGTGGCTGCGGCGGCCGTGTCGGCGCCAGCGGCGTTTGCCCAGTGGGGGGAGCCCACGGTCGACTCGTACCGCTTTCTGCCGCGGGTGAGCGTGCTGCACGAAACCGGCGGGTTTGCCGGCGTCGATCAGCGCTATCGCGTAATGGGCACGTTCGATTTCCGGATCGAGCAGAGCCCGCTGACCGTCTTTCCGCCGGTCTTCAATGCCTTTTTTGAGAATGTCGACGCGTGGGCGCCGCACCCGATGCTGGCCTACGTTCTCGATGTGGAACAAACGTTTAACCTCGAGGAGCTGGTCGGCGGGCAGCGGCTCGATCGGCCGCGGCGGCCGAACCTGTTCCATTTCGAGGGCGAGCGGGAGGACGGCTCGATTGTCGATCTCCACGTGCTGAAGCTCGGCCCCTGGCTCTACATGCGCGGCGACACGGCCCCTCCGCCGGGCGGCGCCGACTTTTTTGAGCACAGCATTCGGGCCCTGGCCCGCAAGGCGCCCGCCGGCGACTTCAACGGCGACGGCGAAGTCGACCGGGCCGATCTCGCGGAGTGGATGAAACGTCCCGACCGATCCGGCGATGGGTTTCTCGAGTGGCAACGCGGTCTCGGGGAGCCGCCGTCGTTTGACGAGCTGGACGCCGAGCTCAATGCGGCGCTCGCGGCTTCGGTGAGCGCCGTGCCGGAGCTGAGCACCGGGGTGCTCGCGATCCTGGGCGGAGCGTTGCTGGCGATGGCCCGGCGACGTCGCGTTGCCTAATCTTCAAGCCCGATCTTGGCTTCACGTTCCATCGGCCGTGCCGCTGGCCTCCAAGATCTCCAGCAGTTGTCGCACGGCGTCCGCCGATTCCGGCCGCACCGCGCGGCCGACTTCTGCGCCGTCCGCCAGCGCGATCAGCGTCGGCCACAGCTTGACGCCGAACGAACGGCCCAGGGGCCGGCCGGGGCCGTCTTCTACTTTGACGTGCTTCACGCCGGGAAACGCGACAAGTGCTTCGCGCACGAGCGGCGCGGCGCCCTGGCAGTGGCCGCACCAAGCCGTACCGAATTCCAACAGTAGGGGGCCTTCCGCGGCGTCGATTTCCTCGCGCGTCGGACCCGGGGTTTGGTAGTCGGCCATGGTTGGTCTCCGGCTATTCTCGGCTTTTAGCAAGCGTGCCCGCGAGGCGCCGCCGCGACGTCCTGGCCGTTTACGTGACAGACCCTTGAGCGGTCCATGAGGGGAAAGCGTTCATGCGACGTCGACGCCTGTGCCAGCAGCTTTGTTCCCGACCAGTCCATGAGCATCTTCGCAAATGCGGGGCCGGCGCCCGTCTCCTCGCGGCGAAAAAGAACGTACGCGTCGCCATGCCAGCCGTTGCGACTTTTGTCGCGAAACGCGGTTTTTGGCGACAAAAGTCTCCTGCTGACGGCTTGCGCCGAGGGCTGCGGCGGAAACGCGTTGGCCCCGTTGGACTTGCACGCGGGGGAGTCCGCGCAACATTCTGTCGTGGAGCGTTTGGTCCTCGCACCACGCCCGAGCGGCGAGCAAGGGTCTTCGCTTCCCCGGTTGCGTTGCCAACGAGACAATGTACACAAATGTACATATACTCGATTCGATGGCCGAAAACAAGCGGGAAAATGTTGGATTTCGCGACCGGCGGCGTCGGCCCACGGTTTCAAGACGGCGCTAAGATGCGCCCAGTGTCGCCTTCACGCTCCGCGTGAAGTTTCATCACGCGGAGCGTGATGACTACACTTTTTTCGACAGGTGGCGGTATTCGTTCCTGCCCAGGCGCGCTCGGCGCGGATTCTTCGCGATATAGGTCCGGTAATACTCGAACTGTTCGATCGAACGCACCAAATGATCAAAGCCGTCTTGCTGCCAGAAGCGGCCCTTGCGGTCCAGTCGTCTATTGATCGCTGTGGCGGTGAATTGCTTCCATGACTGACATTGGGCGAGCATCGCCTCCTCGCCGGGAAACGCCGCCAGGACATGGACGTGATTCGGCATCACGACGAAGTCCGTGCGATCGTAGCGCTCGCCGTCGAAGTGCGTCAGGCCGCGGACGATCACTTCCGATAATTCAGGGCGTCGCAAGACGCAGGCGCCGTGGCAGGCGTCGAGATGGTCGTTCCAACGGTCGGAGAGAAGCTGTCGGAAATTCTGCACGGCCGTCGGATCGTGGTTGAGCAGTTCCTTTCGCCAATCGGCCCGCGGATCGATGCCGTGGCGCTGCAGCCACGCGTCGCGCTCGGTAAGCCATTCCTTAAGCACCGTCGCCGGAATGGAGTCCCACGTGCGCCAGGTGATGAAGGCGAGCGTTCCGGCCTGGCTCCAATGCGGCAAGCGGCGTTCGACGACCGCGTAGCGGTCCTTCGGATCGAACACTCGAATCCGGTCACGGAGCGGCGCGTTCATGGCCACCAGTGTAGTCCTCACGCTCCGCGTGAGGAAGCATTTTCATCTCGCGGAGCGAGATGACGACACTGCGCCAGGGCGAGGAAACTGGAGATTTTGGATGGGGGCGACGATTTCCGCTCCCTCCGCTCCCCTCTCCCCGACGGCTTCGCTAACGGCGCCACCTGCGCTCGGGCGACTTTGGGTCGCCCGTGCTCGGTGCTCCCTCTCCGCCCGGGAGAGGGAGCCGGAGGTTTCTAACAGGGCGCCACCACACGCGGCGAGTTCATCGCGCGAGTGTAGTCCTCACGCTCCGCGTGAGGAAGAAATTCATCTCGCGGAGCGAGATGACTACACTGAGAGAGTGCCGCAGGGAAAGAGATCGGCGCGGGGCTTCGAATTTGATTTGAGAGCCCGTTTCAGCTCTTGTTCAGTTCGAGGAATCGCTGGCGTGCGGTCTTGATAGGGACAAGCTGTCCGGCGTCGTCCTTGAAGTGCCAAAACGACCACCCGTCCGTGGCCATGAACTTTCCGGAAACCGACTGCTTCGCGGCGGCGCCAGCCGCCGACGGAGAGAGGTACGTCGCGCCACGAAACTCAACATGCCCAGCTTTTGTGATACGAGCCGTAAGCGAATGCCCCATGTACTCCGATGACAACTCCGCATTCTGTTGCAAGAGTCCGCGATTGATAAGGACCGATAAGACTTCGCTCTTGGCGATTCCCAGTTTTGCGACTTTGTCCTTGGACAGGCTCTTTTTCGAGCCGCGCCGCGCGGCCTTCGGGCGGCCATCAGCCGGAGGCTTGTTTTGGCTGGCGTCGGGACTAGGCTTCACTGGGAAATCGAAGCTAATGCTCGCACGTTGCAAACTTGTCCGAATATCCTTTGGACTCAAACTAGAGCGTATTTCAAAACCTTTGGATGCTAGCTAAACAGCGGCGTTTCGATGG
>CAYSFP010000300.1:0-3706 GCA_964430075.1 uncultured Planctomycetaceae bacterium
GGGGGACGCGGGCGCCCGCTCCTCCCCCCTCCCCCAACCCCTCCCCGTCGAGGGGAGGGGAGCGGAGGGTTTGGGTTGATACCAGCCCCTTCGCCGCCAAATAGTCATCCACTTCCTCATACGCAAACCGCCGCCGGCTCTTGATCGCGCTCTTGAACACGTCCGTCCCGATCCGCAGCCCGTCGGCCGTGAACTCGATGCGCGCCGTGATTGCGTACCGTACGCGGTCCGGCTGCAAACTGGCGAGATTGTTCGAGATGACTTCCGGCAGCATCGGGATGACGCGGTCCGGCAGGTACACGCTCGTGGCCCGCTCTTTCGCCTCGCGGTCGAGCGGCGTCTTCGGCTCAACGAAGTGCGACACGTCCGCGATATGCACCCCGAGCAGCCAATGGCCGTTCTCAAGCTGTACAAGCGAGATCGCATCGTCGAAGTCGCGGGCCGTCGCGGGGTCGATGGTGATGATCGTCTCGCCGGTGAGATCCTGCCGACTGGCGCCGGAGGACGCCGTGCCGATCGACTCGTCGAATTTTTCCGCCTGCCGCCGCGCCTCTTCGAGCGCGTCCTCGGCGAACTCTCCCGGCAGCGCGAACTCGTGGATGATCGACAGCGTATCGACGCCCGGCATCCCGCGCTGGCCCAGCACCTCGACGATCACCGCCTCGCCGTCGCGCACGTGCGAGGGGAAGCGGACCATCTCGATGACCACCTTGTCGTCCGGCTGCACGCCCTTGGCGCCGGGATCGCCGACCGAGGTAGGGCTGGTGAAGATCTTGCCGTCGACCTGCACCATCCCCATGCCGGCTTGTTCGAAATACGTGCCTACGAAGCGGTTGGTGGCCCGATCGACCACGTCGATGATGCGCCCCTCGACCTTCCCCAGGCGGCCGACTTTGCTGGAGAGCCGCACGCTCACGGTGTCGCCATTGGCGGCGTCGTGCGTGGCCTTGGCGGGAATATAGATGTCGGCGTCGCGGCCGACGGTGGGCAGCGTACCCTCGGGCCGCACAAAGCCGTACCCGCCCTCGGCGCGGCGGAACGTGCCGACGACATGCTCGTGATCGAGCTTGCGCTTGGTCCTGGGATAGATTCCTCCGCTCCCCTCCCCTCGACGGGGAGGGGTTGGGGGAGGGGTGATGCCCTGGGTACTAGGATCGACGCTAGTACCCGCTTCTCCCCCCTCCCCAGCCCTCCCCCCAGAGGGGGAGGGGGCCGGAGGGTTGGTATTCTGAACTGGATATACGAGATGACTCGGCCCAAACGCCAGCAGCTCTTCCTTCACCAGCCGCTTCACCGCCTTGCGCACCGCCTCGGCCGCGTCGCCCTCGGCGCCGAGCTTCTTGGCGATCACCTTCGGCTTGACCGGCCGATAGTTCGGATGGTTGACGTGAGCCAGGATGTCGTCGCGGCGGTCGGGCATGGGGGAGGCGCCTACTCGTCGATGGAAACATCGCGTTTGGTCACCGGGCGTTGTCCCGGTCCGCGGATGCGAAGCACGCGAATCTCGTCAACAATAATCAGGAACAAAACTCGATAGGTTCGACCTCGAGGGGTCTTGAAGAACGCGTGACGCAAATCGAGGCCGACCTTTCTCGCCTCCGGCGCCGAGGTCCCTAGAAATTCGCCGGTCGCCAGGTCGGCAAGCCGCTGGGTGAGGGCGCCGTACCAGGTGACGGCGCCTTGAGGCGAGCGTTTGCGAAGCCACTCGTAAAGGTGGTCGACGTCATCGGCGGCCCGGCGCAAGATCCGCAGTTGCCGCGTCATGACTGAGACGGCAAATTGTGCCTGCTGCGAAACTGCTGATCGAACTCGTCCAGGGGCACCCCCCTGTCGCCGGCGTTCATGTCGTCGAGCGCTTCGCGCACCGCGATCAAATCGTCATCGCGGGGGTGCATCGCCCGCCATTGGTCGAGCGCTTCCTCCGGCGATGCGTTCGATTCGCCTCGACTGACGATATCTCCAACGAACTGCTGAAAACTCTGCAATTCCGAGACGGCATCGGTGTTCATGTCGGCACCCCTTGGCAACGCTCGTTTAGCAACAGTCACGATATCCAAAGTCTGGAGGTCTCATTCTAACGGAGACCGCGCCAATTGCGAAATTCGGACGCGATCGGCAGTGCCTTGTTACGATCCACCGCCGTCGCCCTTATACAACTTCCGCCCGATCTGCGTGAAATACTGCGTCCAGGGGCTGTCGACGTTGGGGCAGTCGCGCATGAGCTGCGTGAAGCTCGCCAGCTTCGCATCGAGGTTGTCGAGGTGATGCAGCGCCACCGCCTCGAGCGTCATCGGCAGCTTCGCGCTGCCGTATTCGTACTCGCCGTGGTGACTGACGATCATGTGCTTCAGCTCGATCACCAGCTTTTCGGGAAACGGCATGCCGTCCTTGCGGATTGCTTCGCGGACCTTGTCGTCCAGCAGCGTGACGCCCATGACCATGTGGCCGATCATCTGCCCGGCGTCGGTGTAGCCCAACTCGCGCTCGTAGCACAGCTCGTCGGTCTTGGCGGCGTCGTGCAGGAAGGCGCCCACCATGAGCTTGTCGCGGTCGATCTGGGGGTAGCGCGGCGCGACAACGACAACCAGCTCGAGCAGGCTCACCACGTGCTCGAGCAGCCCGCCCTGGTACGCGTGGTGGTTCTTCATGGCCGCCGGCGCCCGGCAGAACTTCTCCATGAACTTTTCATCGTCGGTAAACGCGTTCACGAGCCGCGCTAGCGGCGGCGAGGTGATCGTCGCCAGCAGCTCGAGCAGCCGCGACCGCATTCGCTCGACGTCGGCCGTCTGGAGCGTGACGAAGTCTTCCTCGTGGACTTCGTCGGCCCGGGCGCGGCGCACGCGGGTGACGATCATCTGCATGTTGCCCTGGAAAAGCTGCGTCGCGCCGTCGACGGAGACGAAATCGCCGTTCTCGAACGCGCGGTAGTCGTCCTCATTGGCGTTCCACATGCGAGCATTGATCGTCCCGCTACGGTCGGAAAGATCGACCTGCAGATAGAGATTGCCGTTGCGGTTAGGCCGCAACTGCTTCTCCGAGGCGAGGAACACTTGCTGCACCTGCTCGTTGTGGGCGAGCTGACTGACGAAGCGGCGGTCGGGCATGGGGGAAGGCTGTAGGCTGGAGACTGTAGGGTTGATGACGCGGCCCGCAAACGGTCGTGGGAGTATAGCCGCGATGCTACGCATCGCCGGGGCGCCGCGAACCAGGCATTCTACCAAAATGGTCCCTGCTGCGAGCGAGGGTTTGCACGAGGCGCCGCGATTCCGCGGCTCGCGCGGCTCGTCTAGAATGGCGGGCTCGCATGGTGCGCCCCTGCGATGCGTAGCATCACGGCCAAGGGTCCAACCTTCGCACAACGACCTCCGACCCTGAACCCTGACTCACTTCAACCCCCGGCTTGCGCCGGAGGCTATCTCCCTTCTGAACCCTGAACCCTCCGCCCCATGCCCAAAACCGCCATCACGCCCACGCGCGACGAAAACTACCCCGAGTGGTACCAGCAGGTGGTGAAAGCCGCCGACCTGGCTGAGAACTCCGACGTGCGCGGCTGCATGGTGATCAAGCCGTGGGGCTACGCCATCTGGGAGAACATCCAGCGGCGGCTCGACGCGATGTTCAAGGCGACTGGGCACGAGAACGCCTACTTCCCGCTGTTCATTCCCATGAGCTTCCTGGAGAAGGAGGCCCAGCACGTCGAGGGGTT
>CAYSFP010000301.1:0-3606 GCA_964430075.1 uncultured Planctomycetaceae bacterium
GACCACCTTGATGCCCGGCGTGGCGGCGAACAACTCGCGGGCCTCCTCGGCGGTGATCTTCCGCTCGGTCTCGACGAGGATGCTCTCGCTGTGGCAGTTGTCCACCGGCACGCGAATGCACGTGGGACAGACGCGAATCGAATCGTCGCCGAAAATCTTGTGCGTTTCCTTCACCATCTTCATCTCCTCGCTCGTGTAGCCCTGGCGCCCCGGCGACCCGATTTGCGGGATGAGATTGAAGGCGATCGGGTACTTGAACGCCTGGTACTGGTAGTCCGCGCCGTGAAGGAACGCATGCGTGCCGGCCTTCAGGTCTTCCTGGCCCTTCACGCCGGCGCCGCTGGTCGCCTGGTAAGTGCTGACCACCACGCGACGGATGCGGCCCGCGTCGTGCAGCGGCTTCATGGCGACGACCATCTGCGTGGTCGAGCAATTGGGGCTCGAAATGAGTCCCTGGTGCGATTCGATCGCCTCGGGGTTCACCTCGGGCACAACCAGCGGCACGTTGGGGTCCATCCGCCAATAGCCGCTTTCGTCGACCACCACGCAGTTGCGCTCGACGGCCCAGGGGCAGAATTCCTTGGCCACCTCGTCCGGCGTGCTGCCGATCGCCAAGTCGATGCCCTCGAATGCGTCGGGGGTGAGCTCCTCCACCTTGTGCTCGCGGCCCTTGAACGTCACCGTCGTGCCCGCCGACCGCTGGGAGGCCAGAAATTTGATCTGGCCGTAGGGGAAATCGCGCTCCTGGAGCAGTTGGCGGATGATGCGGCCGACGGCGCCGGTCGCACCCACGATGGCAATCGTCTCGAACACGGGTGGGAGTCTCCCGAAATGGGACTGCGGCGGCGCCAAGGCGGGGGCCGACCAACGAGACGGCCGCCGGTGGCTCGCCGCGGTCGGGATGTGGGTAAGCTGTTCACTATAGGCGACGGGGATCGGACCGACAATGTTCGCCTTGTTTCCTTGAGCGGCGCGGCCAGGCCCACGATGGACTGGTCGCTTAAGCGACCAGTCCGCACCAGGGAGAGCGCGCAAGATCGGACGGGCGATGGCGAATCACGTTACATCGGGGCGCGGGCCGCGCTTCGAGGGATGAGACAAACCGCAAGCGATTGCGGCGGCCCCTCGACGCGAACCGCGAACCACGATAGCGTGTCCTCCGTACAGACTGCGTCGAATTTGCCGCCCGCCCCGCACCGCCCCCCCTGCCCTGCCCTCCCCTGACGCGGCGACCGACGCCGGAAGAGAACAGGCCCGTCGATGTCCGATCAATTGATCCCCGCCGAGGCTTTCCCGATCCTGCCGCCCTTGGCGGTGAACGAAGACGCCCTGTTGCGGTTCAACGACGAGATGGACTGCCGGTTGCGGGAGTTCCACGAGCGATTTTTCCGGCCGCGTCAGCACCCCCGGCTGCAGGACGAAGTGCGGCGCCACCGCGACCAGCCGCCGCGCAAGCCGCGGTAGGCGGTCGATCATTCGAACGGAATCGAGTTGAGCCGCACGCTTCGGCGATTGGGTCGATGCCCTCTCCGTCCGACGGCGCCGGCGACGCCGCCGGTCGTCTGTCCGCTGCGGGCGCGGCCAATTAGAATGCCTTCCATGAAAGTCATCCTGGCCAGCCCGCGCGGCTTCTGCGCCGGCGTGAACATGGCGATCGAGGCGCTCAACCTCGCGCTGCGCACGTTGCCGACGCCGATCTACGTGTACCACGAGATCGTCCACAACAAATACGTGGTCGATCACTTCCGGGCGCAGGGCGTGACGTTCGTGGACGAGCTGGAGGAAGTCCCGCCGGGCACAACGCTGCTGTTTTCCGCCCACGGCGTGTCCCCGGAGATTCGGCGGATCGCCAAGGAACGAAAGCTGCGGGCGATCGACGCCACGTGCCCTCTGGTGACCAAGGTGCACCTCGAGGCGATCAAGTACGCCAGCCGCGGCTACACGATCTTCCTCATCGGCCACGAGGGGCACGACGAGGTGATTGGCACCATGGGTGAGGCGCCCGAGGCGATCATCCTCGTGGAGTCGCCCGAGGCCGTGGACCGGCTGGAAGTGGTCGACGAGTCGAAGCTGGCGTACCTGACGCAGACGACGTTGAGCGTGGACGACGCCAATCGGATCATCGATCGGCTGAAGGCCCGGTTCCCGCAGATTGCCTCTCCGCCGAAGGACGACATTTGCTACGCCACGCAGAACCGCCAGGAGGCCGTGGCGCAGCTCGCGCCCGAGGCACAATTGGCCCTCGTGCTGGGCAGCCAGAACAGTTCCAACAGCCAGCGGCTCGCCGAGCTGAGCGCGGAGCGCGGCGTGCCGGCGCACCTCATCGACGGGCGGCAGGACATCGATCGGTCCTGGTTCGACGGCGTCGACGCCGTGCTGGTAACGGCCGGCGCGAGCGCCCCCGAGGTCGTGGTCGAGGACGTGCTCGACTATCTGCGCGACGAGTTCGAAGCGACCGTCGAAGTGCGCACGCTGCGGGAAGAGGATGTGTCGTTTCCGCTGCCGCGGGAGCTGCGGACCGTTCCAACGGCATGAGGCCATTAACCCATCAGGTTACGCTCGAAGGGAGATTTCAACAGATGACACAACTCAGACGGAACCAAAACGGGAGCGTACAATAGAATGGTTGCTGGCGAAGACCGACGAAATGAGCGAGCATTTCAACAAGCACATTCGGGAATCGGTGAAGTATACCGAGGAACGTGGTTGGACATTGGTAAAGGCGGGACCGCGGGCTCACCTATGGGGCACATTGATGTGCCCTGAACGCAGCCGAGCCGGCTGCCGAATTCGCATCATGTCGACGCCGCGCAACCCGGAAAAACACGCTCGCGACATTCGCCGACAAGTCGCGCTTGCCCGCATGAGATCGTACCATGAAAGAACACGAATTCACCCTTGTCCTTTCCAATGTGCCCGACGAGGACGGCGCTGATCGCATCTATGCAGCGATCAACGACGGCACGGTCTTTAGTTGCGGGGATGTAGCATCAATTGCATTTCACCGCGAAAATGTGAACCTCGAAGACGCGATTCGATCGGCAATCGCCGATGTGCAGGCTTGCGGATTCCAGGTGAAACGGGTTGAGCTCGAACCCACGGCGATTGCCCACGTAGGATAGGCTCACACGACGGCTCAGTTGTTTGCCGTGCTCATCCCCAGTGCCCGCCACAGGAACGCCCAGCGGTCAGCCGCTTCGTCGATCCGCTTGCTGATCGGCTTGCCCGAACCGTGGCCGGCGCGGGTTTCGATCCGCAGCAAAATCGGCGCGTCGCCCGCCTGGGCATGCTGCAGCGCGGCGCCAAACTTGAAGCTGTGCATCGGCACCACGCGGTCATCGGTGTCGGCGGTGGTGATCATTGTGGCCGGATAGTTCGCGTCTTCCTTCACATTGTGATATGGCGAATAGGCGAGCAACGTCTTGAACTCTTCGGCGTCGTCGGCCGAGCCGTACTCGTCGGTCCAGAAGAGTCCCGCGGTGAACTGGTGGAACCGCAGCATGTCGAGCACGCCGACGGCGGGGAGCGCGGCGCCGAACAGGTCGGGCCGCTGCGTCATGACGGCGCCCACCAGCAGCCCGCCGTTGCTGCCGCCCATGATGGCGA
>CAYSFP010000302.1:0-3593 GCA_964430075.1 uncultured Planctomycetaceae bacterium
CCTCGATTTAGAAAATAAGTCAAAGTAAGTACCATTGGGCGTTAGCCCACGGTTCCGGGACCGGCGAGTGGCGAACCGCACGCTAACGCGTGGCGGCGGTGTGGGCGTCACTTTTGTGGGTAGTTTAGGCAAGCTGCCAGAAGCTGTCCCATTGGTTTCGCTCGCTGAGGAATAGGGCGCGGAGGTGGCAGAGGGCGTTGCTGCCGTCGCTGCCCCAGCGCATGCCGCTGCCGTTGAGGCGGTTGTTGACCACCGTCTTGCAGGCGCTCTCGACCGGCCCGGAGCCGATTGCCCAGCCGTGGCTCAGGTAATAGGGATAGTTCATCTTGTGCTCGTGATTGCGGAAGTAATTGGTCTGCAGCCGGTGAGCTTCACGCACTGCTTCGCTGCGTCCGCTCACATCCATTCCTTCGAGCGTCGCGCGCACGGCGGTTCCTCCTTCGTGTTTGAGCTGATGACAGCGCGCGTCGAGCCAGGCTTTTCCCTCCGCGCTCTCGTCGCCAAAGACCGCTTTGCCGAGTTCCACGAGATGTTCTTGGGCGTGCCAGAAGTCCAGGATGACGATCACCCCAGGGAAGTTCTTGCGAAAGAATTCCTCCAGCCCTGAACCACCATCCGAGTACGCGAGCTTGACCTCGGCCTCGTCCCAGCCGACTTGCCCCGCTTGTCCGCGGGTTTCGATGCTCAACTCGTCGAGGGTGTAGAAACCCGCTAAATACCGCACTTGATGCGGCTGATAAGTCTGGTGTCTCTCGCGCGTGCGAGCCGCACCGCGCGGATTGGAGATCATAGCGACATACGCCATTCGTCCCTCAGCAGCCGCGCCATTCTCGCCCTGTTGACGAACGCCTGTGGCATCGAGACTCACGCACGCGCACGTGCGACCCTGCGCGTCACGCTCCCACTCCCACGGTTGATGGTCGCCGAACTTGATCCGCTGCTGCTGCTGTTCGATGAGCCGCTCGCCAGCCGCCTCCGTCGTGCGCTCGACCGTCGATTCGCTCACACGCAGGCCGGAAGCCTTCAGCAGCGTCCGTTCGGCCGCTTCGGCGAAACTGTTTTCCACCCCGAGCAGACAAACGACTTCTTCCGCGCCCGGCGTAAGCGACGGATGCGTGAGTCGCAGAGTCTGCTCCCACGGACAGTGACCCTCGCCGCACTTCCGGCAATGGTAATAGCTACGCACCAAAGTGAACCTGCCCACCAAGCTCAGCAGGCCTTTGCCGCGATGCGCGACGAACTTCGCATCGCCGCCGCAGTGCGCGCACACGCAGCTAGCACCAACGTATCCCGCCCTTTTTTTGCCGCTCGTTGGCGGCGATCTCCAAAGCCTTGGCTCCGAGCTCATGCACTCGGTCCCGCAACTCATACTCATTCCTGCCGAAGAGTTCCTCATCCTTCTTCGAGGCGAGCGACTTCGCCATTCGCAACCGTTCGGCCTCAAACAAAGGCCCCAGCCGCTCAAACAACGCCTGCTCCTCTGCCGACATTTTCGTATCCACCGCCATCGCACACCTCCGTGGTCTCAAGAAAACCAGCAAACTTACCCCCCTATTGGAACGCCAATTCCATTAGACCGAATTTTGCACCACATTGGAGACGCTCACACACTACTCGCTTCGCGAGGCGGAAATCATTGACTTGCCCCGCCAGGCCGTCACAATAGAACGTGTGCGGGCTGAACACAGGGCCGACCTCACGCGGCCGGAACAGGAGGCTGGAATGCGCAATCGTCTTGCTGCGCAGGGGATTTTCATTTCCTCGGGTGTCTTTTTGATCGCGCTCATCTTTCTCGCGCACCCCACACGCCTCGCCGCGGAAGTCATCACGCTCAAAAACGGGATGCGGATTGAAGGGAGCGTCGGCAAGCTCGGCAGCCTCGCCGGCGACGTGCTCAAGGGGGCCGGCGGCGGCGAAATTGCGACCAAGGAAATCGTGATCATCGATGACGATCTCCGCCGGATTTTCGTGGGCCAGAAGAGTGTGCAGACGTTCGGCGAATCGCAGAGCAGCGCTTTCGAAAAGATCCGCCTGCAGCAAGCGGTCGCCTCGGCGGGACCGGGCATTGCCTCGGTCGGGCCCATCGTCCGCGTCACGCCGTTCGACAAGTATGGCCGCCGGATCTTCACGATGGCCGGCAACAAGGGAAACCTCGACGTCATTCAAGGCATCACCGAGATCACGCCCCGCTACACCAAGGTGGAAGCTCTCACCCGCGGCAGTTATCAATACGTCTGGTCGATGCGGATCGCCACCAGCTCCATCCCGCGCGAAACCCTCAGCGATATCCTGCTGCACCGCATCGATCCCAAAAATCCGGAGCAGCGGCTCAGCATCGTCAAGCTCTACACCCAGGCCCAGCGGATTCAAGATGCGCGGGCCGAGCTCGAGCAGGTCATCAGCGACTTCCCCAACCTGGCCAACCTGCAGGAGCAAGTCGTGCAACTGCGGCAGCTTGGCAAGAACATGCTGCTGAAAGAAGTGCAGCTCCGCCGCGACGCGGGGCAGCATCTGCTCGCCGTGAACATGCTGACGAACTTCCCCGGCGTGACCGACGGCGAAGTGGATGTGCTCACTCTGGAAGCGCGCGACAAGCTCGCCGAATACAACGACATCAAAGCCAAGGGCGAAACGGTCCTTGCTTTGCTGACCGAGCACCTGGGAAAAATCGACAACGAAGGGAACCGGACCCGCGCGCTGCCGCTCTGCACGGAGATCGCGACCGAGATGAACATCCATTCGCTCGATCGGATGGCCGATTATCTCCGGCTGTCGGACGATCCAAAGTATTCCGCCGAGCAGAAGCTGTCGCTGGCGATCAGCGGCTGGCTCCTTGGCAGCGGCAACGGCACCGATAACCTCGCCGTCTCGCTCTCGCTCGTGCAAGTTCGCGAGCGCGTGCGGGAGTATCTCCTCTCCAAACGTCAGCCGGAGCGCGACGCGGCGCTGACGGCCCTCACCAGCCTCGAAGGGAGTACGCCGGACTACATCGCCAAGATCATCGCCCACATGAAGCCGCCGCTGGCGACGTTCGCCAAAGTCCCCGGCGCGGCAGTCGAAGAACCGGCTGCAGAGAAACCCGCCGAACCAGCAGCAGCGCCCGCACAACCTCAGCCCGAGCCGATGCCGCCGCCGCTCATCGCCCGTCCACCCCTGCCGCAGCCCGCCGGCGGTCTGCTGGATCAAGACTTGAAGCCGGTTGTGCCTCCCGCAGTCATCGCCAAGAAACCGGTCGAAGCTGCGGCGACCGACAATCGCGATGGTTCGCCCATTGGCGCATTGCCAGTCGTCAACGAAACGCCCGGGCTCCTCAAGCTCACGACCACCGGCCTCGAAGGGGAGCCGATGATCGATTACTACGTGCAGTTGCCCCCCGAGTACGATCCGTATCGCCGTTATCCCTGTGTCGTCACGCTCAACGGCGCCGGCACGACGCCGCTGCAGCAAATCGATTGGTGGGCCGGCCCGCACAGCGCGAAGGCGGGCATGCGTTACGGCCAGGCGACGCGGCATGGATACATCGTCATCGCCCCGGTCTGGACCCGCGAGCATCAGCGCGAATACGAATACACGCTCCGCGAACACTCGGTCGT
>CAYSFP010000303.1:0-3502 GCA_964430075.1 uncultured Planctomycetaceae bacterium
AATCGCCGAACCCCAGCTTACCAGCACCCAGCAAGACTACGAATGCCTTCTTACGTCCCTTTCTGGCCGACAGCCGACGGCCGATCGCCGAGAGCCGTTGCCGGCAGGGGGCCATTAACTACGCAGACCTCAATAAAAAGAGACGCGCGAGTCCTCAGATCATCGCTTCCGGATTCCCGCTGCCGACGTTCTTTCCTAATCTCCGTGCCCTCCGTGTCCTCTGTGGTAAATCTTCTCCCCTGTACCGCGCGACGATTTCGTCCCGTTGTTTGTCGACTCCTGCTCTCTCACCCTGGGTTTCCGGCCGACGGCCGGGCTGGGAAATCCGTGTCATCCGTGGTTCTATTGAGGGTTGCGCTGTCAATGATTCCACGATCTGGATGGCGTCGACTATCTGCTATCGGCTGTCGGCCGGAAGACGGTATGTTTCGTCTGGCCGATAGCTGAAAGCCGATAGCCGACAGCCAGCGTGGCTCATTTGTTGCACAGACCTCAATGTCAGTGCGCCTTGTCGCTGTCGCGCTAAGCGATTCGCCGCCCCCGCCAAGATGCCGCATTGCCGCTGCTTGGGGGCGCCCCTGCAAGGCCAATCTATTCAAAGAGTGGAATTGGCCGGCCGCTAGGCACCGAGTCGGGGATGAGGCGTCGCATGAGCTGCGGTCGGGTCCTCGCGTCGAGCAGTCCGTACCGCACGAACTCCACCAGGCACGCAAAACGGTGAGGAGAGAGTCGGACCGGCTTGGCGACTTCAGGATCGAGCCGATCGACCATGGGTTGGGCCGGACCGGTGGGGCCGCAGAGATCCTCGGGCAGGCGTCCAATGGGCGAGTAATACAGCGCGGAGGCGCGTGCGTTCAAGTGATGAGCAATCGCGTCTTCAAGCGTCGTAAAGGCTCCGTTATGAAAGAACGCCGCCTGCGTCCCGATATTTCGCAACGGAGACGTGCGAAACTCATACCGGTCGTTCGGGTCGCCCGTCGCTTGCTCCAAACCGAAGTCTTCATTAGCCCCGGGGCCGTCGAAGTCTGCGTTGGTGATCCTTGGCGTCACCTGCGGTACGCCGATGCAATGCGTGCGAAAGTCACTGAACATCTCATTCGACGCCCCTGCGACAGCGTGGCACGAAACGCATCCCAAATCGTTGAAGAACAACAGCGCGCCTTCCTTTTGTTCGCGCGTCATTGCCGTGCGATCGCCGCGGGCGTATTGATCGATCGGCGCGTTCGCGAAGGTCAAGGCAAATTCGAACTCCGCGATCGCGGTGCCGAGCATGTCGAAGCTGATCGGGGCCCCGGCGCGGACCTCGGGAAACACCTCGCCGAACAAACGCCGGTAGTTGGGCGTCGCATTGAGACGGTACAGAACTTCTTCGCGAATGTCGTGGCTGCTGCCGGGGAAGTCGAACCCCGCTACTTCATTACGCTCCGTCGGCGGGATGAACGCCTGGGCCGTCAGCAGATGCGGCAAATGCGACAGCGACATCCCCTCCGGAGCCGGGAACGAGAATCCGTGGCTATTGTCGAACGGATTCTGCGAAACCGCCGCGAATCGCGAATTCCACATCAAGTTGGGGTAGAACGCCGTATTGATCACCGAAGGCGAACGGCGGCTGTTCCTCGGCCCGGTCCGGTTCGGGCCGACGACCCCATTGTTCTCGATGCCGATGGCGATCGGCTGCGTGTCGCCCATGGCGCGAGTGGGCGAGTGGCAGCCCGCACACGAGTTGTCGTCGTTCAGCCCCGTAATCGAGTCGAACCACAGCGCCCGCCCCAGATTGATCGCCCGCGGATTGAGCGGGCGACCCAGCCGTTGCGTCAACTGCATCTCGATCTTGCCGGTGAAGCCTTCGCGCTGGAGCGCTGCAACGAGCCGACGATCCAATTCCGCGTCGCTGATTTGCGCGGCGGCGTGAGGAACGGTCATGAGCGCCGACGCAGCGACGATCAGGCACGCCAGCACTTTGTTCGCAACAGCAAGCTTCACCATGGCAGTCGGTTCCTGGCCAAGGATTGATCCCCTCGAGCGGTCCGAGCAGTATCCCCACCCACTCCGCGCCATGCAAGGAATGGGATGGCATACGCCAGTGCCCGCTTCTTGGGTGCGCGACCTGTGTCAGGCCGAGACCCATTTTGGCCGGGTCTGTAGAGATCGAGGCGGCGCGGGGCGGCGGCTGGGTTCCGGCTGGCTTGCGGCTGTCCGTGCCGCCGCGCCGGCAGCGCGTCAGAACGCGAAACACGGGCAGATGGAAAACGCCTCGAGTGGAACCTCCACGCGTTTCAAACGATGCCACGACGCGATTCTCCTCGCGGATGGCCAGAACGCCATCGACGCATCGCAATGCAACGGCAACGGCGTCCCCCGTTTGTCCCCAGCCGGCTTTCGCAGGACCACTTTTCTTGGTCCGGGTAAGCGTCGTAACTCGTTGCGGGACAAAGCACTGGCCGAGGCGGGACTCGAACCCGCACGAGGGTTGCCCCCCACTGGATTTTAAGTCCAGAGCGTCTGCCTATTCCGCCACTCGGCCAACTGACAAGAGGGCGCGGGTCGCGCCGCGCCCGGCCCGCGGCGATATCAGCGCCGCGGGTCGCGCCCATTACCTTACACCGCGGTGGGTTTTTCGCTAGCCGGCTGGCTCGCCGTCAGGATGATGCGGTTGACGGCGTTGAGGTACGCGCGGGCGCCCGCCTCGACCGTGTCGGTCGACACGCCGCGGCCGCGGTACGTGCGGCCGTTGTGGTCCAGCTCGACCAGCGTCTCGCCCTGGGCGTCCTTGCCGCTGGTCGCCGCTTGCACGCGATAGTCGCGGAGCACCGCATGGATGTCGGTGATCTCTTCGATCGCCCGAAACAGCGCATCCAGCGGGCCGTCGCCTTCGCTGACGGTCGCCGAGCGCTCTTCGCCGCCGCGCGACAACGTCAACGAACCGCGCGGAGGACGGCCCGTCGCCGCCTCGACCTGGTAGCCCATCAGATGCCATTGGTCGTCGACGTTGGCGTTCCGCTCCTCGATGAGCGCGGCGATGTCGCCGTCGTAGATGTCCTTTTTCTTGTCGGCCAGTTTCTTGAACTCGGCGAACACGGCGTCGAGCTGCTCGGGCGTCAGGTGATAGCCTATCGCCTTGGCCCGGTCGGACAGGGCGGCGCGACCGCTGTGCTTGCCGAGCACGAGATCCGTTTTCGTGAAGCCCACGTCCTCGGGCCGCATGATCTCGTAGGTGCTGGGCTCCTTCAGCATGCCGTCCTGGTGGATGCCTGCTTCGTGGGCGAAGGCGTTGCGGCCGACGATCGCCTTGTTGCGCTGGACCATCATGCCCGTAATGCCCGAGACGAGCCGGCTGGTCGGCACCAGCCGCTGGGAGTTGACCCGCGTCGACGCCTGGTAGTAGTCGTGGCGCGTGCGGAGGGCCATGACGACTTCCTCGAGCGAGCAGTTTCCAGCGCGCTCGCCGAGGCCGTTGATCGTGCATTCGATCTGCCCGGCGCCGTTCTCGACGGCCGACAGG
>CAYSFP010000304.1:0-3456 GCA_964430075.1 uncultured Planctomycetaceae bacterium
CCACATGCTCACCAAGGAGGCGTTCAACGCGCTCTTGAAAACCTTGGAGGAGCCTCCCGAGCACGTGAAGTTCATCTTCGCCACGACGGAGGTGAACAAGATTCCGATCACGATCCTGTCGCGGTGCCAGCGGTACGATTTCGCGGGAATCGATTCGCAGGCGATCCAGACGCGGTTGGCCGAGATCGCGGCCAACGAGGGCGTCGCCGCCGAGGCGGACGCGCTGGCGATCATCGCGATCCGGGCGGCGGGCTCGATGCGCGACAGCCAGTCGCTGCTCGAGCAACTGCTGTCGTCGGGGATCGAACGGATCACGGCTGCGGACGTGACGAATCTGTTGGGGCTTGCTCCCGCCGCTCGGTTGAGCCGGCTGGTCGAGCCGCTGGTTCAGCGGGATCCCGCGGCGGCGCTGGCGGAGCTCGACGCGGCGATTGCCGAGGGCGCCGAGCCGGGGCAGCTCGTCGACCAGTTGCTGGGTTATTTCCGCGACGTGATGACGCAGGCCGTGGGCTGCAGCGAGAACCAACTGCTCTACGCCCTGCCGGGGCAGCGTGACGAAATTCGCAGCGTGGCCCAGCGACTGGGCGTCGAGACGCTGCTGGCGATTTCGCAGGTGCTCGACCAGACGGCGGCCCGTTTGCGCGTCAGCACGCAAGTGCGGACGCTCGCCGAAATGGCGCTGGTGCGGATTTGCCGGCTGCAGGACTTGGATGAGCTTTCATCGCTCATCGAGCAGCTCAAGAGCGGTGAACCGCTGGCCGCGAGCACGGCCGCGCTGGCTGCCGCGTCGACCGCAAAAAAAAACGCGGTAGTTAATCCCGTTCCCGCGACCGCATCACAGGCGGCATGGAAGCCACCGGCTCTGCCGGTGGACTTGGGGTCAGTGGGCTCGGGGCCGGTGGACGCTGCGATGCCGGGCGGTCCACCGGCAGAGCCGGTGGCTTTCAGCGCGGCGAAGGAGCCGTCCGCCGTAGAACGCGCGGCGGCTGGCCGCGTGACGATCGACGCCGATTCGGCCGAGCCCTTGTGGAAGCGCACGCTCGACCGTCTTACCGGCCTGGTCGCGGATAGCGCCGCGGCGGCGAATCGGCTCAGCGTCGATTCCCAGGGGCGGCTGGTCGCCAGCTTTCCCACCAGCCACAAGTTTCATCGCGACAACTGCCAGCGCCCGGCGAACCTGCCGAAAATCGAGGCTGCGCTTGCCGAGGTATGCGGCGGCCGCGTCGGCCTTGTTCTGACGACGCATGACGAGCCCGCCGCCGCGACTTCGGAGATCTTTGCGCCACGCCCCTCGGCAAAGCAACAATTGATGGAAGCCGCCGCCCAACCGTTCGTCAAGAAAGCGATGGAGCTCTTCGACGGCGATCCCAGTCGCATGCGGGTCATGGCGAACGAGAGCCGCTGACGCCGCGGATTTCCCTGGAGTTAATCATGTTCAAAGGCCTCGGCAATCTTGCGAATCTGCCGGCGATGCTTAAACAGGCGCAGGAGATGACCGCCAAGTTCGAGCAGCTCAACGCGGAGATGAAGACGAAGCGCGTCACGGGAAATGCCGGCGGCGGATTGGTGGAAGTCGACGCCAACGGCCTGGGCGACGTGCTCGCCGTGCGCATCGACCCGTCGCTCATCGAGAAGCAGGACCGCGAGTTGCTCGAAGACCTTTTGCCGGCCGCCGTGAACGCCGCCCGAGCCAAAGCGAAGGACCTGCACGCCGACGCGATGCGGCAACTCAGCGGCGGCCTTCAGATACCCGGCCTCGGCGAGGCGCTGGGCCATCTCGGCATGCCGCCGTCATCGACGACATAGTCGATCGAGTCGGGTTTCTTGGCGTGCGCTGCAAACGGTTTTTCCACCACGGGTGGTGCAAAATCGCGCGGTAGACTTACGGTGGTCGTTCCCCTGCTGCGCCAAGCCCGCCGGGCGAGGGGGAGGCCGGCTCGGATTGTGGCTGGTCTCGCGCACAAACTGCCGCAAAGTGTCCTGCTATCACGCGGGGGAGTTTGACCTGCAATTCGTCGCAGCGGTATGCTACACACGGACGCGCTCGAAGGCGCGAGCGCGGGGCGACCTGTTTGGGCACAATTTTTGCCGGAGAAGTCTGCCTTAATCGCGGACCGGCCAACGCACCTTTAGAAGAATCGAAGCTTCTCATGCGACTTTCCCTCGGCCAAAACATGCACATGGCGCAGAAGCAGGTGCTCGCGCCGCGCATGATCCAGTCGATGGAAATCCTTCAACTGCCGATCATTGCGCTCCAGGAGCGGATCGAGCAGGAGATGGAGGACAACCCGGTCCTCGATCAGGTCGAGCCGACCGAAGACGAGGAAACGGCCCAGGCCGAGGTCGAGAGCCCCGACGCCCTGCCGGACACCGAAAAGGAGCTGGTTGTCGGCGACGACACCAACAACGAGGACGACTTCGAACGCCTGCTGAACATGACGGAGAATCTTCCCGACGAGTACGAGGAGCGCAGCCGCCCCTCGCGCGGGGAGATCGAAGCCGAAGGCGATCGCCGCCACGACCAGATGGCCAACATGGTCGCCCGGCCGGAGTCGCTGCAGGACTACCTCGACCATCAGCTCAGTTGGTTCGATCTCGACGAAGAAACCCGGCGGATGGCCGACCGGATCATCTATAACCTCGATTCGAACGGCTACCTGAAGTCGCCCGTCGAGGATCTCATTCCACCGGCCCCGGCGGAGATCAACGGCGACGCCGCCGCGTGGCGGGCGCGGCAGCTCGAAATCGCCGAGCGGGCCTTGGCCGTGGTGCAGCGGCTCGATCCCCCGGGCGTGGGTGCCCGCAGCCTCAAAGAGTGCCTGCTGCTGCAGCTCACGCCGGGGCTTTTGTTTTTCGAAGAGCTCCAGGTACTGATCGAGCATCACCTGGAAGATCTCGAGAACAACCGGCTGCCGCTGATCTCGAAGAAAACCGGCTTCTCGATCGAAACGATTCAAGAAGCGTGGGAGGATCTCCGCACGCTCAAGCCGAAGCCGGGCGCCGAGTTCACCGAGACGAGCGCCCCGGCCGTCACGCCGGATGTCTTCGTCGAGAAGGACGACGCGGGCAAGTACGAAGTGCATCTCGAAGACGGCGACCTGCCGTCGTTGTACATCAGCCCCTACTACCGCAAGCTGCTGCAGGACCCGACGACGACGGCCGAGACGCGCGACTACATCAAGCGCAAGGTGAACTCGGCGCAGTGGCTGATCGAAGCGATCGAGCAGCGCCGCAGCACGCTCACCCGCGTGTCGCAGGCGATCGTCGATCACCAGACGCGGTTCCTCGATGACGGCCCCGAGCACATCGAGCCGCTCAAAATGCAGCAGATCGCCGACAAGGTGGGCGTGCACGTGACCACCGTGAGCCGCGCCGTCGACGACAAGTGGATTCAGACGCCCCGCGGCATCTTTCCGCTGAAGCGGTTCTTCGTGGGCGGCGCCGGTGGTGCCGCCC
>CAYSFP010000305.1:0-3251 GCA_964430075.1 uncultured Planctomycetaceae bacterium
TCGCCGCCGGAGAGCGTGGGCGACGGCTGGCCGAGCTTCATGTAGTCGAGGCCCAGCGCATCAAGCTGGCCCGCGAGCTGGTGAAGAAGTCGACCGGCCGCACGCTCTACTTGCTCGACGAGCCAACGACGGGATTGCACTTCGCCGACATCGAGTTGCTTTTGAAAGTGCTGCACGACTTCGTCGACGCGGGCAACACGGTGCTCGTGGTCGAGCACAACCTCGACGTGATCAAAACGGCCGACTGGATCATCGACATTGGGCCCGAGGGAGGGAAGGGCGGGGGGCAGGTCGTGGCGTGTGGCACGCCGGAGCAGTTGGTCGAGCAACTCGGTGCGACACAACGAACGATTCGCCGCCGCAATGACGAAACCCGAATGACGAATGACGAACCGGCAGACAATTCGTCATTCGTCATTCGTCATTCGTCATTCCCCTCCCACACGGCCCGCACGCTCGCACCCTACCTCAACGGCGCCGCGACCGGGGGCGGGGACACCCCGGCTCGCAAGAAGCGGAAGGCTGTGCCGGCGATTACGCACATCACCGTCCGCGGCGCGGCGATGCACAATCTGCGCAGCATCGACGTCGACGTGCCGCGCGACGCGATGACCGTCTGCTGCGGCCCCTCGGGCAGCGGCAAGACCTCGCTCGCCATGGACACGATCTACGCCGAGGGTCAGCGGCGGTTCGTCGAAAGCCTGTCCAGCTACGCCCGGCAGTTCGTCGGCCAGTTGCAGAAGCCCGCCTTCGAGCACATCGAAGGCCTGTCGCCCGCGATCGCCATCGAGCAGCGCACCGCCGGCCACACGCCGCGGTCGACCGTCGGCACGGTCACCGAAATCTACGACTACTTCCGTATCCTCATGTCCCGCCTGGGCCAGATGCACTGCCCGGAGTGCGACGCGCCGGTGGGCACGCAGTCGCCCGACGAGATCATCGACGCGGTGCTCGCCGAGCCCGACGGCACGAAGGCGTACATCATGGCGCCGGTCGAGCTCGCCCAGGGCGAGCAGTACGAGCACCTGTGGACCAAGCTCAAGAGCGACGGCTACCAGCGCGTGCGCGTCGACGGCACGACCTGCGAGATCGGCGCCGTCCCGGCCGTCGACCGCCGCCGCAAGCACGACATCGAAGTGATCGTCGACCGCGTCACGATCCGCAAGGACCAGCGCAGCCGCCTGGCCGACAGCATCGAGTCGGCGCTGGCCCTCGGCCGCGGCGTGATGCACCTGGCGCTGGTGCTCGAAGGGCAGACCGAGGACCGCTGGCCGGTAAAAATCCACAGCCAGCACCTCGTGTGCAGCACGTGTGGCCGCAGTTTCGAGCCGCTGTCGCCGCACCACTTCTCGTTCAACAGCCCGCTGGGCTGGTGCAAGGCCTGCGAGGGCCTGGGCGTGGAAGTGGGCGCCAACCCGGCGGCCCTGTTCCGCAGCATGCAGATGACGCTCGCCGAAGGCGCCGTGCTCGTCTGGCCGAACGTCGCCGAGCCGCTGTTCGCCGCGATGCTCGCCGCGCTGTCGCAGCGCACGGGCCTGCCGCTCGACGTGCCGTTCGCCAAGCTCTCCCCGCGCCATCGGCGGATTGTGCTGTATGGGACGGGGGAGGAGTGGCTGGAAGTATCAGGAGCCAGGAGTCAGGAGTCAGGAGTCAGTAAGAAGTCCGCGAAATTGACTACTGATCCCCGACCCCTGACTCCTTCCCCCGCCTTCCGCTTCCAATACAAGGGTCTTTACCCCGCGCTCGAAGAAGCGTCGCGATTGTCCCCGCGGCTGCGCGGTCGACTCGAACACCTCGTCGACGAAATCGAGTGCAGCCAGTGCGCCGGCAGTCGCTTGCGCGACGACGCGGCCGCCTCGCGGTTCCAGGGACGCACGGTCGACGAGTACAACCGTCAACCGCTGAGCGAGCTCCTCACCACGGTCGACAATTGGAAGCTGCCCGCCGCCGAAAAGAAAATCGCCGGCGAGCTGATCCGCGAGATCAAGAACCGTCTCACGTTCCTCGTGGACGTGGGCCTTGAGTATCTCACCATCGGCCGCAGCGCGCCGACGCTCTCCGGCGGCGAGTCGCAGCGGATCCGCCTCGCCTCGCAGGTCGGCAGCGGCCTGTGCGGGGTGCTTTACGTGCTCGATGAGCCGACGATCGGCCTCCACCCGCGCGACAACGCGCGGCTGCTCGGCGCATTGCACAAGCTCCGCGACCTCGGCAACACGCTGCTGGTCGTCGAGCACGATCGCGAGGTGATCGCCGGCGCCGACGGCCTGCTCGACTTCGGCCCCGCCGCCGGCCGCCTCGGCGGCGAGATCGTCGCCCGCGGCACGCCGGAGGCCGTGAGCAAGAAGCGCGGCAGCGTGACGGGCCCGTACCTTTCCGGCCGCAAATCGATACCAGTCCCGACCAATCGCCGAGTCCTTGATTCCGCCGACGCCCGTTTAACCGCGACGCGCCAGCGGAGCGCGCCGAAGCGCGGACGCGGCGCGAAATCCGCCGCCGCCGGGGGCGAGGACGCCCCGGCTCGCTCCAAATCCCTCCAGCCTCCAGTCTCCAGCCTCCAGTCTCCCTCCCTCCGCATCGTCGGCGCCCGGCACAACAATCTCAAAAACATCTCCGTCGCCATCCCCCTCGGCACGCTCACCGCCGTTACCGGCGTTTCCGGCAGCGGCAAGAGCTCGCTCGTCGAGGACGTGCTGTACAACCAACTCGCCCGGCAACTCCACCGCGCCGGCACCGTGCCCGGTGCCCACGACGCCATCCACGGCGTCGAGCAAATCGACAAGATCATCCGCGTCGATCAGCGCCCGCTGGGCAACACGCCCTCGTCGAACCCGGCGACCTACACCGGCGTGTTCGAGCTGATCCGCGAGCTGTTCGGCCAGCTCCCCGAGGCCAAGCTTCGCGGCTACAGCGCCCGGCGGTTCAGCTTCAACGTGCCCGGCGGCCGCTGCGACGACTGCGAGGGCGCCGGCCAGAAGTGCATCGAAATGCACTTCCTGCCGGACGTGTGGGTCGATTGCGAGTCGTGCGGCGGCCACCGCTACAACAAAGAAACCCTCGACATCAAGTATCGCGGCCGCTCGATCGCCGAAGTGCTCGAGATGTCCTGCGGCGAAGGGCTCGAGCTGTTCGAGAACATCCCCAAAATCCGCAAGATTCTGCAAACCCTGTGCGACGTGGGGCTCGACTACGTCGCCCTCGGCCAGAGCGCCGCGACGCTCTCCGGCGGCGAGGCCCAGCGCGTCAAGCTGGCC
>CAYSFP010000306.1:0-3233 GCA_964430075.1 uncultured Planctomycetaceae bacterium
CCTAGCGGCGTAAGTCAATCTCCCGCCACTGTCCGAAAGTCGTGGGCTATCGCAACGATGGATTGAATACTGAGGGGCAATTGATACGACATCACAAGGATCTCCTCTAACTTATGTTAGAGCGCCGCTAACGCACGTTTGTGGAAGCGCCATGTCACACTCATACACTAGCTCGTTGTTTCACTGCGTGTTCTCGACGAAAGAGCGGCGCAAGGTCATCGACGCGGAATTGCAGGCGCGCCTGTGGCCGTACATGGGCGGAATCGCGCGCGAGAACGGCATGAAGGCCCTCGCCGTCGGCGGCGTCGAGGATCACGTGCACCTGCTGCTCTCGCTGCCGTCGACGATGGCCGTCGCCAAGGCGATGCAGCTCATCAAGGGCGGGTCGTCGAAGTGGGTGCACGATGAGTTTCCAGAGCGCCGCGACTTTGCCTGGCAGGAGGGCTACGGCGCGTTCAGCGTCGGCGTGTCGCAGGTGGACGACACGACGCGGTACATTGCGAACCAGGCGGAGCATCACCGGGCGAAGTCGTTTCAGGAGGAATTTCTCGCGTTTCTGGCGCGGCATGGAATCGAGTACGATCCGCGGTACGTGTGGGGGTGAGGCGGGTCTTCTCGATGTCGCGGTCGAGAGGGGAAGTCGCTCTGCGTCGGCGGGGGAGCGGGATTTGGCGGTTCCGCGGTTCAGTCGCCCCTCCGGGGCTCCGGGTCATATGGCCGCCTTGGGACCCAGCGTTGAAACGCTGGGCTATTGTCATGTCGTCCCGCTGGGATGCTTGGCTTCTCGTGCGTTGGAGGGGAATTCCGACGACCGTCCGTTCACCAGTTTTGTCAGTTCGCCGTGTCGCCGCCGGTTGGTAGAATGGGCAGTCGCCCCGACGATCTCGGAATATGCGCCATGGAAACCGTCCCTGTCATCTACGAAAACGGCGCCTTTCGCGCGCTTGGCCCTGTAACAATTCCAGCTCGAATCATTCCTCCCACCGCAGTCGTTCCATGGAAATCCCAGCCATCTACGAAAACGGCGTTGTCCGTCCGCTGACGCCGCTCACTCTGCCCGAGTCGACGCTGGTGAACATCGTCGTGCCGTCCCACGCCCGCCCAAGTTGAA
The DNA here is from genome assembly GCA_964430075.1 of uncultured Planctomycetaceae bacterium. GTDB lineage: Bacteria > Planctomycetota > Planctomycetia > Pirellulales > Lacipirellulaceae > Lacipirellula. Next base: position 1,112 of record CAYSFP010000306.1, read on the forward strand.
AGCTCGTCCATCGAATCCAGTGAGGGCATGGACGCGATCTACGAGATTCTCAGTCGCGGCCACGACACGGGGATTCGTGACCTCGCCGCGCGGCATAACGAGCATCAGCCGTGAGCGTAACGAGGGAATTGACATGACGCGCGACGACGTAATGAGGCGAATTTCGATCAACCCGCAGGTGTGCTTCGGCAAGCCGTGCATTCGCGGTCACCGTATTTGGGTGTCGCTCGTTCTCGACCTTCTGGCCTTTGGGTGGAGTGAGCAAGACGTCTTGCAGAACTACCCCGGGCTCGAGATGGAGGATGTCCGCGCGTGCATTGCGTACGGCGCCGGGCAGTAGCGTCTCCAGGCGACGGTGGCGCGATTTCTGAAAACCGCGCGAACAACGTCGCCGCCGGTTGGTACAATGGGCGTTTACCCCGACGGTCCCGGGAACACGTGCCATGGAAACCATCCACGCCATCTACGAAAATGGGACCTTTCGCGCGCTCGGCCCCGTGGCCATTCCCGAGGGCAGTGAGGTCGCGTTCGAGCCGCGCGTCGTGGCGCCTTCTTCAGGCTCCTCTGCTAATCCGGAACAGTCCAAGGATTTCGATGACCGTCTCCGTGCCGTCTACGCGACGCTCAGCGAGCGATTCGAATCGGGTCATTGCGATACGGCTGCTCGGCATAACGAGCATCAGCCATGAGGGCGGTGTTTCTTGACACAGTCGGATTGATCGCCGTTTGGGATGCGAGCGATCAATGGCATGCCGCCGCAGACGCGACGTTCAGCGACTTACTGCTGCAGGGTATCCCGCTTGTTACCACAACGTATGTGTTGCTGGAAGCCGGCAATGCAGCGGCGCGAAGGCCTTATCGCAGCCGAGTCAACGTGTTGTGGAAGCAATTGAAGATCGCTGGTTTGCTTTACGAGCCGACTGACGACGAGCTCGAAACGGCTTGGGCGGCCTACGACAACGGCGATGCGGCCGCCGCGGGCATCGTAGACCAAACGTCGTTCGTCGTAATGCGCCGGCTTGGGCTGACCGACGCCTTCACGAACGACCGGCATTTCCAGGCGGCGGGGTTCAACTGCTTGTTTTGAGCCACGGCTCCGTCGAAGCATTGAAACACCCGGCCGCCCTTGGCGCTGTTTACCGCGCCGCCAGCAGCTCCTCCAGTTTGTCGAACGAGCCGGTCCAGCCTTTGGTCATGCCGCCGCGCTCCGCGACGAAGGCGGCGATTTCTTCGGGCGCGGCGTGGCCGTACGACTCAGACGTGACGGTGACGCGGGTTTGGTCGGGGCCCTCTGCGGCGAACAGGGCCGTGGTGAGCATTGTTTCGGGCCAGGTCGGGGCGCCGGGGTGCCGCGAGATGTTTTCGTGCTCGTCGCAGAACTGCTGCGTGTAGACGATGCGTTCGGGGCGATCGACGGCGAGGTGCTCGAAGCGGCCGTACATCGTCATGCCGCTGGCGTTGAACATCGAGAAGAAGGACGTCCCGGCGGGGCGGATGTCGGCGCGGCGGAACTCCATGTCGAAGCCGGTCGGCGGCAGCCAGCGGGCAAAATGCTCGGGCTTTGTCCACATGTCGAACACCACGTCGCGCGGCGCCGCGAACGAGCGATTGATGACGAACGTCTGCTTGCCGGTGGACTCGTGTGCGAGGTACTCGGCGAGGCGATCCCACGTCGAGTCGCCGCCGGCCTGCTTGATGAACTTGCGGATTTCCTCGGCGGCCTCGGGGGTTGCGAGGGCCATCGTGAAGTCGAGATGCGTCTTGCCGTCGATCTCTTCGAACAGCGTGGTGACGCGGAACAGCGGCGGGCGGTCGTCGTAGCCGCCGTGGTCGTAAACGAGTTTGGCCTGCGGCTCGACGACGTGGTAGAGCGTCTTGTTGGGGTAGTCCGTGCCGTCGGGGCCGTGCATGGTGTAGTGCCACGTGCCGCCGGGGCGAAGGTCCTTGCTGTGCGTGGTGAGCGTGAAGCCGCGGGGACCCCACCACTGGGCGACCTGCTCGGGGTCGGTCCAGGCGTCCCACACGTCGGCGAGGGCGGCGTCGTACACGCGGTGGAGCTTCAGCTCGTTGGAATCAGAACCACCGGCAGAGCCGGTGGTATGAGGAAGGCCCCTTTTAGGGG
>CAYSFP010000307.1:0-1933 GCA_964430075.1 uncultured Planctomycetaceae bacterium
TTCGGTGACGATCTGGCCGGTGCTGAGGAAGGCGACCGCGTGCGGGCCGTGGACGGCCTGGATAGCCTTCATGCGGTCGACGAACGTGCCCAGCGCGGCGTCCCAGGTGGTTGGTTCGAGGCGGCCGGCGGCGTTTCGCACCAGCGGCGTTGTGGCGCGGTCGGGGGCGTCGAGCACGGCGAGCGCTTCCCAGCCCTTGGGGCAGGCCATGCCGAGGTTCACGGGGTAGTCGGCGGCGGGAGTGAGGCCGATGGCGGTCGAATCGCGGAGGTGGAGGTTCAGATTGCAGCCCGTGGAGCAGAAGCCGCAGACGGAGCTGGCCATGCCGTCGGCCTGCAGTCCCGGCGGCGCGAGGCCCAGGCCGAACTTTCCGGGGGTGAGCAGCAGCTCGGCGGTGAGCGGGCCATTGCGGTCCACCAGCGGCGGCACGGCGGGAATCATCGGAGGGCTCCTGGCATGCGGGGGGCGGCGCAGGCGGTGAAGAACAGGTAACGCTCGACCAGTTCGCCGGCGAGGCAGGCGGCGAACACGAGGCTGGTCGTCACGACGAACTCGACGGAGCTGGTCTCGCTGAACGTCGGCAGCTTGGTGAGCAAGAGCGCCGGCATCACGACGCCGCCCTGCAGGCCAAGGGCGAACCGGGCGAGCGTCGGGGTTGAAAGTTCGCGCGACAGGAGCATGGCGGAGCGGCGCAGTGGCGTCATGCGGCTGGAGAGCAGGTGGCGGAAAATGGCTGCCTCCCAGGCCAATTTGATCGCGGCGACCGCCATCAGCGCGCGGCACAGGCGCGGGCCGTGCGTGCGGACCAGGGCGGCCAGCTCGGGCGACTCTTCGGCGACGGTCGCCATGAGAATGCTGAGCCACAGGGCCGCGACGCCCAACAGCGCGGCGGTGAGCGTGAACCGCGCCATCACGCGGGCGAAGCTCCAGCACTCGCGGCGGGTGAAGACGTAGATCATGGCGGAGCAGAACACGCCGAGGGCGCCGGCCGCGGCGACGCTCCAACCGAGTCCTTCGATCCAGGCCGGGCGCGGGGCGCCCTGCCCTGCCCCGCTGCCTGCGAGGTGGGCGAGCGCCCTGACGCCGGCATACGCGCATGCCAGGCCGGCGAAGGCGCCGAAGGCGACGATCTCGCGGCTGAGCCATGAGTGCCGCAAGCCGAGCACGGCGCGGAAGGCGTACTGCGGGCGACCCAGGTGGAGCGTGCTCGCGGCAAGGGCCAGCAGGCCGAACACCAGCGCGCTCGTGGCGTGCAGCGGGCCGAGCAGCGAGTCGGTCGTTGCGCCGACGAGGCGTTCGAACACCAGCCCAGCCGCAAACGCTCCCACCGAGAGCTGCGTGAGCACGAGCATCACCACCAGCGGCGCGTGGGCGTGCTGGGCGGCGGTGCGAAAGTAGTCGGCCGGCAGCAGATTGCGCGGGAAGGGACGTCGTGTTTTGTAGTTGGTCGTAGGGAGCGTAATCTGCGGGTCGGGCGCCGCGGGGAGGAACACGGCCGCCTCGGCGTCCTCGACGATTTGCTGCTGGTCGACCAGCCGAATCGCGATCGCCTCGTGCGGGCAGGCCTGGACGCAGGCCGGGGCTTCGCCCACCGCAAGCCGCGCCGAGCACATGTCGCACTTGCGGACGATGCCCTTGCCCGGGTGGTACTTGGGCACGTCGTAGGGGCAGGCCATCGTGCAGTACTGGCAGCCGAAGCACTGGTCGTCGAGGTGCTTCACAATGCCGGTCGTCGGGTCCTTTTCGTAGGCGTTCACCGGGCAGGCGATCATGCACGCCGGCTCGAGACAGTGATGGCACGCGGCGGTGACGTGCTGCATGACCGGCGCGGTGCGCGAGCCGCCCACGAGCAGCCCGACGTCGCGCCAGGTTTCGGATTCGTCGAGCCCGTTGAGCGTGTGGCAGGCGACGACGCACGCTTTGCAGCCGGAGC
>CAYSFP010000307.1:1943-3208 GCA_964430075.1 uncultured Planctomycetaceae bacterium
CGACCTCGAAGGCGTACTGCTGCCCGGGGCCGGGGGGCGTGGCGGGGAGGAGGGAGCGGTATTGCGGCGCCGCGATCGGCGCGGCCGCGTCGTCCGATTCAGTGGCGTGCCAGCGGGCGAACTGGTCGACGGCGGAAAGGGATTGCTGCTGGTGGAGCAGGTCGGCAATCAGAGATTGGCCCGACAATAATTCTCCGCTCCCCTCTCCTCGACGGAGAGGGGTTGGGGGAGAGGTGATGCAGCGGGTACTCGGTTCAAGTAGTTCCAAATTGGTACCCGCTTCTCCCCCTCTCCCCAGCCCTCTCCTCCAGGGAGAGGGGGCCGGAGGGGAGTCTGTTGTGGGGTCAGACAGCCACGGGTTCGCAATGATTCAGCGTCGCGCTCGCGCCCGTGCTTGCGCTGGCGCTTGCGCACGACGCGGCGAGCGCGCAGCTGTGCGTCTTGCCGAGCATTTCCTCGAGCTGCTCTTCCGGCGGCAGCTTCACCAGCACGTCGTCGCCTTCCACGCGAACCGCAAACGTACGAATACGGTACTCCTCGCCCTGCAACGACTGTCCGTCGTTGAGCGAGAACGTTTTCTTGTGCAGCGGGCAGGCGACCTTGGGTTCGCCGCCGGCGTCGCCCAGGATGCCGCGCGACAGAACAAACTCCTGCTTGTGCGGGCACATGTTCTGTGTGGCGTACCACTCGCCGCGGCTGGCGAGGTTGAAGACGGCCAACTGCGACCGGCCGTATTTCACCGCGGCGCCGCCGTCGCGGGGGAAGTCGGCCGCTTTGCCGACGGCGACCCAGCGGTAGCCGGCGGCGTCCTCCTGCTCGTGCTCGCCGAGCGTGCGCCCGTCGAGCATGCGGAACTGCTCCAGCGAGACAAACTCGCTCGGCCAATCGGCCGGGCGGGACTGGCCGCGCTCGTGGACGATCTCGATGCAGGACTCCGTTTCGTCCGTGCCAGCGAACTGATGAAAGAGTTTTCGCTTTTCGGGGTCGCGCACGACGGTCGTCCATTCGCATTGATACGCATCGACCAGGCGGGCCATCATCGCGTCGAGCTCAGCCGCGATGCCCAGTTTGTCGTGGATGACGACGTCGCGCACGTGATCGAGGCCGCCTTCAAGCTTCTCGACCCACGTCGCCGTGCGGGTGAGCCGGTCGGCGGTCATGATGTAGTACATCAGGAACCGGTCGACGTACCGCAGGGCCGTCTCCTCGTCGAGGTCGTTGGCCAACAGGTCGGCGTGCCGCGGCTTTGTGCCGCCGTTGCCGCA
>CAYSFP010000308.1:0-3192 GCA_964430075.1 uncultured Planctomycetaceae bacterium
TTGGTTAGAGTACCGGACTGTCGATCCGGTGGTTGCGGGTTCGAGCCCCGTCGGCGTCGCTTGCGGAAAGTCGGTCGGCGCCACGACCCATGGGGTCGGTCGACCGCAAGAATCTACAAGCCGTAGAAAAACCACCGGAACAGATATCCGGTGGTTTGGTCCGGTCCGGACGCCGCGAGGAGGTTGGTCGCTGCGAGCCGGGGGGAAGCCCCGGAGAAAAGATCGCCGTCGCAAGACTGATTTTTTGTTGCAGCGCATCGACCAACCTCCCCGCGGCGTCCACCGTGCCGCCCGAGCGGCAAACCAACGACAGGGTAGCGCATGCCTGAATTTGCCGCGTTCCCAACCGGCAATAAGAGCCGGACGTATGCCTGATTCCCCGACTCCGCCATCGCCAGCTGAAAAGCAGCTCAAGCTGCTGACCACCAGGCGCAAAGGGGATTCGCCCACTACCACGACCTGATCGTTGGCGGGCAAACGAACTCTGGCGCCGCCTGGTGCGACCCGCAACCTAAGCCAGCGGCCGCACAAATCCAGGGCTGCATCGCGTTTTGCCAAGGCGTCCAGGTGGTCCGCGACGACGTCTGAGACTGCTGTGAGCTACGCTTTCAGCATGCTCACCATGGTCACTGACGTCTGGGACGACCTTGCGCGTGACCCGAGCTTTTTTCCACTGGCGGCGATCTTCGCCGTCATCTTCGTTGCCCGACTGCTGGGTCAGAGTCGCCGATTCTGATACCGGCGATGCGGCGCGGCAAAGCTGCGCGCCCATCTGCCGCCGCGGCGCAAGCTTTAGTCGCCAGGCGCCGTGAGCCTCGGCGGGCGCAAGAGTTAGAACCGGGCGCCGCGCCGCTCGTTCAGGGCCACGGCGCGGACGCCCGGCTCAAGCATCGCCGATGCGGGGGTGTGACGCCCGCATCGTCGGTTTCACCAAGGAAATCGTACGCATGTCCACCTCGGGCGTGTGAAGGTTGACCGCGAAATTTCCCGAGCCCACATCTGCTAGCGGTCGCCCGCATGCAGGTGATCCCGCTTCCTTGACACGAGAGTTTAGCGTGCTGAACCGCCGTCGCTGGCGTCAGCGGGGTTCGCCGGCGCCGTCGCGTCCGCCTTGCTGCGCAGGGCGGTATGCACACGGGCCACATCGCCCATGTAGTTGCCCTCAGCGGCGGGGTTTTCGGCCGCACGCTTGATCAGACGAAGCGACTCTTCGTGATGTCCCAGCGCTTCGAAATACAGACCAACGTACAGGTCTGCATAAAACGCAGCCGCATCGCCTACCCGAGCTCCCGCCGCCAGCACGTCTTCAGGCCTCAGAGCGCCGCCGAACATTCGCTGAACTTCCGCCATGGGAATGCGCTCGTCTCGAGAGACATTGATCAGATTCTTGCGGGCCGCCTCCGTCGATCCGCCGGGCGCGCGAGCCACGCACAGAAAATGCCACGCCGCATTCTCCACGTCCTGCGGGTTGACCGTCCTGTGGAGTTCGAACTGCCCCGCCCCCTTCTCATACTCTTCGAGATAGTAGTAGGCGATGCCGCGTTGCCAGTGCTCAGCCGCCCGTGCCGGCTCGAGTTCGACTTCCCGGTCGAAGTCGGCAACCGACTCGGCGATGCGCGCGTTGCGAAAATGCTCGACGCCGCGAGCGTGGAGCAGCCGGGCGGCGAACTCGCGGGCGCGCTGCCGCGACGCCGCGTCGAGATTCGCGCCGGTCAGCAGCGACTCGAGCGCCGCCAGAGCCTCATCCAATTTGCCGCGACGTGCGCTCTCCGTTGCTTTGTCGAACTGAGCGCCGGCATCGCCCACGATTCCCGTCGTTTCGCTCAAAATGTCCAGGTATAGTCCCCCATAGTCGACGTATCGATCGCCGCCCGCGTAGTCCCTGCCGCTCGGCGAGTTGTCGATGGCCGTGGTTTCTTCAGTCCCAGCGGTCGCTTCGATCTGCGTGTCCTCATACCACTCGTTGAAGCTGGTGACCATCATCAACCGGCCGCACCGCGCGTCGAGATTCGGGATGGCGGCCTCGCGGACCAGCGCGCGAAACAGGTCGCCCTCCTGCGACTGGGGTTCGTCGACGAGATACCGCGGCGTGCCGGGGTGGCCGTCGCGCACCGCCGTGTCGTTGTATCCGGGCGCTACGGCGGGAATGAACGCGGCGCCGCCGGCGTTGGCGGCCTTTCGCGCCTGCGCGTAGTTGTCGGCCAGCGTACGCACGGCGCGACGCGTTGCTCTGTGAATGCCCGTCGATTGACCGTACACATCGTAGGCCGTCACCGCGTCGAACTGTTCGGCCCATTCGGAACGGTAATCAGGACCGAACACGTCGTCGCCCACGACATAGATTTCCGGAATCCGCTCGCGAAGGGCCGCCAACTCCTCGTGGCCGCGATTGCGGAAGTACTCGCGGGTCAAGTAGATGAATAGCACCGGGCGGCCGTTGATCTTCAGGTAGTTGGGATCGGAAAACATGTGCTCGCGAAGGTAAAGCACGTCGTCCACGAACGAGCCATAACGGGGACGGTTGAAACGGCCCAGGCGTCCCGTGCTCTCGTAGAGCACGGCGTAGCGCAACTGCCCCGCTTCCGGATGCCCCAGGATCGCCTCGCGAATGGTGCGATCGGTGGCCGTGTCAGGCCCCCACCAACTGAGGGCCCAGAAGTCGAGCCCGGCCTGGCGACTTTGGACGATGTGATCGGCGATCACCGCCGGATCGTCAGATCGGTAGAGCCCGGCGCGCGGCGCCTGCGGCGGCACGAGCTTTTGCCGTAGGAGATTCACCCAATCGCGCTCGACGGGGCGATCGCTGACGCCGTACCACGGGTAGTAGTAAGCGCCGACCACGGGCCGTGCGTCGTCCGTCGTCCGGCGCTCGGGCAGGTTGATCTCGATGCCGTCGCCGCCGGACGCCTGCTGCGCGCACGCCGCGCCGCCGTCGCACATCGCCAAAACGGCGACCGCGACGCGCACAGCTTTCCACAATGTCCGTTCGTTCGTCGATCTCATCGCAGTTTCCGCGTTACGGCCTGTAGAGCTTTTCGATGGTATGGCTTCTCGATGGTCGTCGCTGAAACGGCAACCTACCAGGAGCGGATCGCGGCTGCGAATCCTCGGCCCGTCACGCGGGGTGTTCAGGGGTCAGGGTTCAGGGTTCAGGGTTCAGGGTTCAGGGTCAGCCCTTTGAAGCTGTCACTT
>CAYSFP010000309.1:0-3184 GCA_964430075.1 uncultured Planctomycetaceae bacterium
TGTCGGGCATGTCGGTGGCTGCCAACGCGGCCTGGATGTCGTTCGGCGTGGTGGAGGCGGCGCGCTTGAGGACGTCGACGGCGGTGATGATGCCGGCGTAGGCCTGGGCCGCGTGATACGAGGGCGTGCGCCCCAGGATGGCGGTCAGGCGGTCGTTGAGGTCGTGAGCGCCGGGGTAGGGATCGTCGGCGGTCCACATGGTGGCCGTGTAGCCGTAGGAGTGGAAGAAGGGCAGCACGCCGATGGCCACGTCGTCGTCGCGCAGGCGGATCACCTGGTCGATGGCCGCGATGTTCGAGGCCACGTTGTCCTGGGTCAGCGCTACCCCCTTGGGGACGCCGGTGGAGCCCGAGGTGAAGATCACCGTCAGCTCGTCGTCGCCCGTCATGCGGTGCAGCCCGAGCACGCGGTCGACGACCATCGCCGGCGTCGCGTAGGCCAGCGTCACGCCCGCGATCTTGTCGGCCTTGGTCACCTTGTCCTTGAAGTCTTCCAGCAGCACGACGTCGGCGTTCAGCTTCATGCCGAGCTTATCCATCACGCGCGTGCTGGTCAGCACGTGGCGAATGCCCGCCTTGGCGATGCACTTGTTCATCACATCGGCGCTCACCGTGTAGTTCAGGTTGCACGCCACGCGTCCGGCAAACGTGGTGGCCGCATTGACCACGACGCCGCCCACCGACGGCGGCAACAGCACGCCAACGTACTTCTCATCCGGCGCGAACACTTCGCGCAAGAGCAGCCGCCGCAGGATGATCGTCCGCATCAAGAGCTGCCCGCCGGTGAGCACGGAATCGCTCGAGTCGGCGATCTTCCAGCGGAACAGCGCCTTGCGGCATTTGCGAATCATCTGTCGCGGCAGCACCATCGTTCGCATCTTCCTCCCGCTGACGGCTTTGGCGCTGAGCGCCTGCACGGCATTGCGCACCTGGTACACATTGTCGGGCTGCTCGACCGGTTCGCCGAACCAGATCGAGACGCGCGCCCCGCCGGGCCCCGGCCATTTCCAGAAGAACTTGCCTCCCGCGAAGCTGAAGATACTCCCCCACAGCTCGTCGAGATAGACCGGCACGACCGGGGCATCGGTTCCCTTGGCGATCTGCAGGACGCCCGGCTTGAAGGTTTGCAGTTGTCCGCTGCGGGTGATGTCGCCCTCGGGGAAGATGCAGACGATCTCGCCGGCGTTGAGCGCCTCGCGGGCCGTCTCGATGGCCGAGCGCACTGCCTTGGGCCCGCGGCGCAGCGGAATGGCGCCCATGATCCGCGCCAGGCCCCGCGCCCACCACGAACTGAGCAGGTTGTTCGTGACGATGATCCGCACCGGGCGGGCCGACACGGCGATCAGCAGCAGCCCGTCGAGCCACGACACGTGATTGGGGGCCAGCAGCGCCGGGCCTTCTTCCGGCAGGTTGTGCTTGCCATGCACGCGCACGCGGTAAAAGGTGTGGCTCACCAGCCACGCTAGAAAGCGGATCGTCGCCTGGGGAATGAGCACGACGATGTACACCAGCACGGGGATCGTCAGGAATCCGCACAACAGAAAGATTGTCCGCGCCGACAGCAGCGGCGCACCGAACATGGCGCGGTACACGTCGTGGGCCAGCGGCCCTTGTTCGGGATTCTCCTCGGTCAGCGCTTCGAGACCGATTGTCTCGCCGCGGGACCGCATCGCCTGCATTTCGTCCCAAAGCTGCTGCGCCGCCTCGCGATCGACCGATTGCGGCCCAAGCTCCGCCAGCACGGGGGCCAGCGATCCTCCGCCCACAGGGATGCGCATCACGCCGAACGCCAGCGACGCGATCAGGATGCCGCCGAAGGTGAGAAAGTTGCTGGCCGCCAGAATCGAGCCGCGATGCTCCCGCGGGCTGTAGTGCTGCATGTACGCGGCCAGCGGCACGTCGAACAAGCCGCCGGCGCAGCCCAGCAGGAACAGCAGTCCCGCGGCGGCGACGTAACTGATCGTCCAATCGCCGCTGGGCTCGAAGAACTCGCCCTGGACGGTATACAGCAGCATCGACACGACCACGAGGCCGAGGGCGCCCAGCGGGAGAATGCCCAGCTCGACGCGGCCGTTGGACCACAGGCCGGCGAGGATGCTGCCCACGCCGATGCCGATCACCAGCGTGACCAACAGCGGCGCCATCTGCGACTGGTGCACCGCGTCGCCCTCGGCGGCGTACTGATCGATGTTCAGATGGGCCAGCCCCGCGAGCGTCCAGAAGAAGAAGATGCCCAAGGCCACGCGGAGCATTGCGGGCGAGTGCGACAGCGTTTTGAGATCGCGCCAGGTCTGCTGCAGAACATCCCACGGGAATTTGCGGCCCGGATTCGCCTCCGGTTGCCGGCTGATGAACAGACTCGTAATCCAACCCGCGATCGCCACGCCCACCAGCACCATCGCCGTCCATTCCCAGTGCTCCTGCCCCTTGTGCCCCGTGACGTCGGCCAGCTTGCTGCCGACGACGGTGCCGATGGTCGTCGCCGTCACCGTGGCCAGCCCGATGATGCCGTTGGCTGCGGAGATGCGGCTCTCGTCCAGAATCTCGGGAATCGTGCCCAGCTTCGAAGGGCCGAACAGCGCGCACTGCGCGCCCATCAGTCCCAGCACGAACAGCATGAACCAGATGTTGCCGAAGATGATCCCCACGATCACCAGCGACATGATCAGGATTTCAGCCGCCTTGCACGCGACGATCACCGACCGCTTACTGAAGCAGTCGGCGAGGTAGCCGGCTGGGGCAGCCAGGATCAAATACGGCACAACAAAGGTGGCCGTCCCCAGCGTAAGAATCCAACCGACCTGGCTGGCGTCGACGTAGTCCTTGCCGATGCCGATGACCAACCAGCGGAGAATGTTATCGTTCGCGCAACCAAGGAACTGGGTCGCGATCAGCCCCAAGAAGCTGCGCGAGATGAGCGACTTCTCGCGCTCGACGACGGCAAAGTGTTTGTTGCCGCGCGCAGGGGGGGCGTGCATCATGGATGGGAGCTAGCCGCTATCGCCTGGGGGGGTTCCGCCTGGTAGGGCTGTACTAATCTAGCCTAAAACTCCCACCTTGGCAGGGCAGGAGGGATTGAACCGTCAAGGACGCCAAGAAGACGAGAATTGCCGAGATTCGGGCCCCGGCGGGGGTGCAAGTCGCACTTTGTATTTTATGCGGCGGTTTGATAGCAGCGGTAAGGG
>CAYSFP010000310.1:0-3061 GCA_964430075.1 uncultured Planctomycetaceae bacterium
ACGTGCAGGTGTGGGTGGCGACGACGCCGGTCGACATGCGGAAGTCGTTCGACGGCCTGGCGGAGGTGGTCCGCAGCTTCCTGGGCCACGACCCGCTTTCGGGCAGCCTGTTCGTGTTTCGCAACAAGGGCGGGCATCTGGTGAAGATTCTGTGGTGGGACCGGGACGGGCTGGCGATCTACTACAAGCGACTGGAGCGAGGCGAGTTTCAATTCCCACGCACGGGCAAGCCCGTGATCGAGATCAGCCCGGAGCAGCTGCTGCGATTGCTCTCCGGCCTCAACGTAAAAGCGCCGCGGGTGGCGTGAATCTGGGATGGCGCGATGGGAAGCCAATCGTTACAACGGGATGCATGACGCTTGCCCCTGAATTGCCGAACGACGTCGAGACTCTGAAACAACTGATTCTCGAAGAACGTCGCCAACGCCAAGCAGAAGCCGAACGCTTTGAAGAGGAGAAGCAAGCGGCGATCGACGAGGCGGTGAAGGCGGCGGTCGCCGTGATCCTGCGTCGCTACTATGGCCCGCGGAGTGAGAAGTTCGACCCGCGGCAACTGCTGCTGTTCGGCCAGCGGCTGGAAGAGGTGAACATCGACACGGCGAGCATCGAAGAGGAATCAGGCGAGAAGCTCAAGACCCGAAGACCGCGTCATAAGCACGGCCGTCAGCAGTTGCCCGACTGCCTGGAGCGGATCGAGATCGAGCACGATCTCGACGACAAGGCGTGCCCGGCTTGCGGGAACGAGCGTTGCCGCATCGGCCAGGAAGTCAGCGAGCAGCTCGAGTATTTCCTGGCCAGCTTCAAGGTCCTCAAGCACGTCCGTCACAAGTACGCCTGCAGCAAGTGCGACCACGACGGCTACAACCCGAATATTGCCACGGCGGTAAAACCGCCGCAGCCGATCGACAAGGGGCTACCGGGGCCGAGCCTGTTGGCCTACGTCGCCGTGAGCAAGCTGGGCGATCATCTGCCGCTGTACCGACTCGAAAGCATCTTCGAGCGGCAGCAAGTCCACATCGCCCGCAGCACGATGTGTGCCTGGATGCGGTGTGCTGGCGAACTTGTGACTCCGCTGGTGGACTTGATGGCCGAGCGGGTGCGCAACTCAAAGGTAATTCACACCGACGATACGCCGGTGCCGATCCAGTCGCCGGGCCAGAAGCAATGCCGCAAGGGCCGCATCTGGTGTTACCTGGGGGACGAGGCGAATCCCTACATCGTGTACGATTACACGCCGAATCGGCAGCGGGCCGGACCGGCCGAGTGGCTCAAGGAGTACTCGGGCTACTTGCAGGCCGACGCCTACGGCGGCTACGACGGAGTGTTTCATTCGCAGAACGTGACGGAAGTCGCCTGCTGGGCCCATGCGCGCAGGAAGTTCTACGATGCACAGGACTCCAACGAAGAGCAGGCTACGCAGATGCTGGCGCTGGTTGGCCAGTTGTACCAGATCGAGCGCGAATCGAAAGAGCTGAGCGACACGCTGCGCGTGGCCGTGCGCCAGGAGCGGAGCCTGCCGGTTCTTGAAAAGATCAAGGCGTGGCTCGATGCCGAGGGGGAAGTCGTCTTACCCCGTAGCCCGATGGCCGCGGCGATTCAGTACGCCCAGAACCAGTGGACGGCGCTCAACACGTACGTGACGCAGGGCTTTCTCAACATCGACAACAACGCCAGCGAGCGGGCACTGAAGCGCGTGGCCCTCGGCCGCAAGAACTGGCTCTTCGCCGGCAACGACGCGTCTGCCGAGAATCACGCCCGGCTGTGGTCCTTGATCGCCAGCGCCGAACGGCACGCCGTCGACCCGCAAGCGTATCTCACCAGCGTGCTGGCCAAGATCGGCCAGACGCCACGCGAGGAACTCGGGCAGTTTCTGCCCGACGTGTGGAAGAAAGAAGACGCGGCGGAGCCGATCAGCAACGATGGCTAGGCCTTCGTTGTCGGATCATCTCTCATCTCGTCCAGAAAGTACTCGCAAGCCTCGCCTTCGGTTGCGAATGTTCGCTTGCCTGTCTGCAATCCACGCTCGCTGTAGTACACGCTCCAGGTGCCCGTGTCCTCAGAAAGCGTGTACTTCTCGGGAAGCAATCCGCCGTCAAGATCGTAGCTGTCGGGATCGAATCCCTCTCGGTTCAGTATCTCGCGAAGCTCGTTCTTATTCATGGCGATATCCTCTCAAGATGGCCTGACCGAAGCAAGTCTCGAACACTCGATGGCAGTTCATACTGCGTCCCAAGCCCCGGTTGCTGAAACCACGGGGCTGTTGTTCCACCGTCGACTTCGATCGGCTTCACAACGCGATAACGATTGTACGGCGCACTAGCGGAGCTTGGAGCCAGCGCACGCGCGCCGAATGGTGTACCGTCTGGTGCCACGAACGATCCACCCTCACGCCCGTATCGATCTACCACAGCGCCCGGGCGAAGGGTCTGACGCGTTGAATCACCGAAGAAGCCGCGATTAGGCGGGTAGTACGTTTGAAGCCGCTGCCCTGATGGAATAGTGTCGAAACTGGTGTTCGCGGAACGGACACATCCCTATACGGGGCAACCGTTCGTCTACCAACGACGCGGCGACGGCTATCTCCTCTACAGTCTCCATGAGAACGGCGTCGACGACGGTGGCGACGACGCCGAGCAGCCAATCGTCGGCGGAGAGTGGATCGACGACGCCGACTTCCGTCAACCCGATCGCGACGCCAGCGACCTCGTCATCCGCCTGCCGCTGCCGCCGCTGGAGTTGCCGTTCCAACCGGCGCTCGAAGCCGCCAAACCATAACCCAACGCCTCCGGTCACGCATTGCTAGTGTAGGCCTCTCGCTCCGCGAGAGGCGTTCATCTCGCGGAGCGAGATGACTACATTTTCACAATCGCGTGGCGCCGGCTTGGTCTCTCGCTTAAAATGAAATGAATCGCTCCGGAGCCATGAATCCATGAACCTGCAACTTCCCTCCGCCCTGCAATCCGCGATGCAGCCGTTTCTCATCCAGGGGCGTTATGACGAACTGTTGCTGCTGATGATGACTGCCGCATGATCATTGAATGACGAACCCCCCGAGCATGGT
>CAYSFP010000311.1:0-3060 GCA_964430075.1 uncultured Planctomycetaceae bacterium
GATGAAGCGGATTCTCGAAGAAATCCGCAGCGGCCAGTTCGCCCGCGACTGGATCCTGGAGAACAAGGCCGGCGCCCCGTCGTTCAAGGCCACCCGCCGCCGCGAGCGCCAGCATCCGGTGGAGCAAGTCGGCAAAGAGCTCCGCCGCATGATGTCCTGGATCAAGGAGAAAGAGGTCGAGTAGCTCGCGCTGCGCTCCTCCGCGCCCTGCCGCTTGCGGCTTAGCGCGATTCTACCTGCGGCTTCGCCGCCTTCCCCGCCCCGGTCTTCTCCGCCCCATAGTGCAAGTTCGCCGTGGAGCGCACCCCGCTCCACGCGGCTAGCGCAATCGCCGCGCCCAGGCCCGCCAGGGCAAGATCGACATGGGGAAACGCCGCGACGCGCGAGCCGGCCAGCCCGCCGACGAGCGACCCGAGCACGCCGACCGCCACGCTTCCGCCCAGGGGCAATCCCCCGCCCTCGCCGCGCACCAGGCGGCTCGCCACGGCGCCCGCCAAGGCGCCGATCCACAGGCAATTCCACATCAACATGGCACAACCGCGGTGCGGCCTCGTCGATCAGAGTCTGTTCCAGGCCGCGGAGACTGCAAATCGAGGGCCGCGGAATCCCGGAATCGCCGAAGCCGCCCACGAACGGGCGTGAAACTGGGCGATTTATCCCATTTCTGCCAAAATCACCCAGAAACGCCCGCCTCGAACGCCGGGAGAAACCGCGCCGCGAATTTGACGGCGCCTGTCGCCAAATCGCCCCAGGCACGATCCTCATGCAAACAGCGCTGGAGGGCTCGCTCGCAATTGCTTCTCGGAGGACCCGCGAAACACGCGAAAGGGCGCGAAAAGAGGGGATGTGGTTGCGGCTGATCGCTGCCGACAAGCCTCAATGACCCGCCTGAAAGCAATCTCCCGGACAAGGAAAGACGCCTTCTCGACAATTTCCGTCCTCCCGTTGTTTCCCCGTTTTCGCGTCCTTTCGCGTGTTTCGCGGGCATCAATCCGCGGCTCCACGCCGCCTTTACTGCCGCACGCGCCGCTGGGCCGCGCGGCGGGCCTCGGCGTCGCCGGCCAGATACAACGCCACGCCGCCCGACTGCTCGGCCCACACCTTCTGCTGTTTCACCCACAGCACCTTCTGCTCGCCGGCGGCCGTGCACCGCACCCGCACCGCATCGCCCCGCCATTTGGCCGGCACGACGAACGCCACGGTGAACTCGTGCAAGCCCTCGAGCGTGCTCTGCGGCGACGGCCGCAACGTGAAGAAGACCCCGTGGGCCTGATTGATCGTGCCGCTGGCGACGACCACGTGCTTGGGCGCCACGAGCACTTTCTTCTCCGTGATCACCTCGCGCCCGCCCTTGCCGGCGGTGATCGACGGCGTCACGCGGGCCACGACGTCGCCGATGCACGGCAGTTCGCCGCCGATCGCAGCTCCCAACTCGTAGGTCGATTCGGTGGTTGTCGTCCTCTCGATATTCTCCGCCAGTTCGCTGGCGAGCTGCGTGCTCGGCGAGAAGTCGAACACGCGCAGACGCCGGTCTTCGTCGGTGATTTCGACGCGCAGCGATTGCACGTCGCGGATGTCGCCGCCGGCGAGCGACACCGACAATCGTAGCGTGCACTCGACGATCCGCTCGTCGGGATACACCTCGGCAAAATCCGGCGGCGTCACGTCACGGCACTCGAGCGTGCGGCCGAAGTCAAATGAGATCCGCGGCTCCGCTGCCGTCGCGGTTGCGGGGGAAGTAAAGGCGGGCGCCGCGGTCAGCAGCATGGCGGCGCACACGCGCCCCGCAGAGGACTCGATGAATCGCATGGGAAGGCTCCTGCTTCCTGAGCGTACGAGTCGCCGACCTCAATGCGACAACTCGACGCGTCACCGCCCGCCTTCCTGTTGCGGGACTGTCCCTATTCGGTTCATGAATTCTACGCAAAGTCCGCGACGCCGGTTCGCGGCGTCCCCTGCCGCTTGCGGCTTAGCGCGAACGCGCTCCGCTAGCGCGTCGCGGCTAAACACGGCATCAATGCCCCGCAACGGCGCGCGACGCCGCAGCAAATGCGAATCTGCCGCGGTTTTGCGGGGTTTAACGGGGACTGCGACCTTGCTGGCACGGCCGTGGCCAGCCCGTTACCATGGAACGCTTGCGAAGGATCGACCAACGATGCTGGCCACTGAGCGGCCAGATTCAGCCCTGAACATCTTGCGGAGGTTTCCATGTCCTACGCCCAGAACCCCTCCTCGACGTCCCCGTCGCCCGCCGATGGACTCGATCGCCGCACCTTTCTCGGCCAATCGGCCGCCTCGCTCGCCGCGGCCGGCGCCGCAAGCGTGCTGGCGCCCGGGCCAGCGGTCGGTCAGGAGCTCACGTTGACCGTCGGCAAGATTACTGGCCATGGATTGCCAACGCTGCCTTATGCGTTTGATGCCTTGGAACCGTACATCGACGCCCGGACAATGGAAATCCATTACACGAAGCATCATCAGGCCTACGTTGATAAATACAACGCGGCGCTGGCGAATCACTCCGACCTTATGCAGCTTATGCCTGAAATGCTGATCAAGGACCTCAAGGACGTGCCCGAGGATATCCGCACGGCCGTGCAGAACAACGGCGGCGGGCACGTGAACCATTCGTTCTTCTGGAACATCATGGGCCCTGGCAAGGGCGGCGAGCCAACGGGCGCCCTCGCCGAGGCGATCAACCAGAAGTTCGGCAGCTTCGCCAAGTTCCAGGAAGAGTTCGCCGCCGCCGCGGCCGCGCGCTTCGGCAGCGGCTGGGCCTGGCTAGTCAAGGGACCCGACGGTCTGGAAATCATCAGCACGGCCAATCAGGACAGTCCGCTCACGCTCGGCAAGACGCCGATCATCGGCCTCGACGTGTGGGAGCACGCCTACTACCTGAAGTACCAGAACAAGCGTCCCGACTACGTCACCGCCTGGTGGAACGTGGTCGATTGGGATCAGGCCGCCAAGCACTTCGCCGCCTGAATGTTCTCCGTTCCCCTCCCCTTAACAGGATGATGCAAGTGCTATCGGGCCCCGTAGGGGCCAAGTCGTGTAGCCAGG
>CAYSFP010000312.1:0-3056 GCA_964430075.1 uncultured Planctomycetaceae bacterium
CCATGCCAAAACACTAGATCTGGGGGTCGGTGGAGTCAAGTGGATAGCCATTACATTTGTATACAATGCGAGGTCCAGCGCGCCCAGAGATCGCCGAACCGCCCGCGTCGCCAATCGCCTACGCGTAGGGCCCCACGTCGCGCTCGTCCAGCCAGGGCGAAGCGAGCCACGCCGCTCGCCGCTGGACCTGGAGCAGCTCCGATCACCCGACGATTCCCGCGCAACCTGCCCCGTGCGAATGCTCCCACGCTCAACGACAAAAAGCATGCCGTCCGCACCAAGGCCGCTCCATGGCCCCAAAACCCTGCCGCCCAACAACTTCCGCCGCACGGTGACGCGGCGCGCGGAATTATGTCGTCAAAAATGTGGTTTCGCGACAAAATTCGCGCGCCCCGCAGCATCGTGTGGCGCTTGCCGGACCCCGCGCCATCCGGCTACGCTGAGCGTCTCTTCCCGATCCGCTCTTCTAGGCGAGGCCCAGGTGATGAACCGACGTGAGTTTCTTCAAAACACGGCGGCCGGCGCCGCCGCATTGGCCGCGATACAGACCCGCGCGTTCGCTGCGGACGGCGATGCCCCGCTGCGCGTGGCCCTCGTCGGCTGCGGCTGGTACGGCAAGACCGATCTGTGCCACTTGATACAAGTCGCGCCTGTGGAGGTCGTGGCGCTGTGCGATGTGGACAGCAAACAGCTTGACGGCGCCGTCGAGCTCGTCGCCAAGCGGCAGCCCTCCGGCAAGCGGCCGCCGACGTTCGGCGACTATCGCCAGTTGCTCGCCGAACACAAGCCCGAGATCGTGCTGGTCGACACGCCGGACCACTGGCACGCACTGCCGATGATCGCCGCGTGCCAGGCGGGCGCCGACGTGTACGTGCAGAAGCCGATCAGCTACGACGTGGTCGAAGGCCAGGCGATGGTCGCCGCGGCGCGGAAACACAACCGCACCGTGCAGGTCGGCCTGCAGCGGCGGAGCACGCCGCACCTATTGGAAGCGCGGGACAAGATCATCCGCGAAGGCAAGCTCGGCAAGATCGCGTACGTCGACATCCACAGCTACTATGGCGTGCGGCAGGATTTCCCCGACGCGACGGCGCCGCCTCAATCGCTCGCCTGGGATATGTACGTTGGCCCGGCGTCGTGGGTCGACTATCACCCCGGCATCCACCCGCGTTCCTGGCGCGATCGCCGCGAGTTCAGCAATGGGCAGACGGGCGACCTGTGCGTCCACATGTTCGACGTCGTGCGCTATTTTCTCGAATTAGGCTGGCCGACTCGCATTGCGGCCTCCGGCGGAGCGTTCCAGCGTCCGGCGGATTCGGACGTGAACGTGCCGGACACGCAGACGGCTGTGTTCGAGTATCCGGATCTGCAGGTCGTGTGGACGCAACGGAGCTGGGGCCCGTCAGCCGACAACGACTATCCCTGGGCGGCGATTCTGTACGGCGAAAAGGGCGTGCTCAAGCTGAGCGTGCACAAGTACGACTTTATTCCCAACGGCGACGGCCAGCGCGAGCACGGCGAGTGGTTCGACGAAGGCGACAAATACCCCGAGGACCGCGACCACAAAGAAACGGAGCTGTTCGCGGCGTCGGCGACGCGGCGGCACATGCAGGACTTTCTCGCCGCGCGGCGCGAGGGCCGGCGGCCGGTGTCCGACATCGAGCAGGGCCACATTTCCTCGGCAACGTGCATTCTGGCCAACTTGTCGATGGAGCTGGGTCGCGACCTTCGTTGGGACGCGGCGGCGGGGCGCGTCGTTGACGACAACGACGCGAATGCCCGTTTGGCGCGCGAATATCGCGACCCGTGGGAGCATCCGACTCCGGACAAGGTCTAACCGAAGCGCCCGAGCGAAAGAAAACCAATCGGAAGATCTGATTTCCCGTCGATCGCGAGGTCGGCGAGCGCGGCGCCCAGCACGGGCGTAAACTTGAAGCCGTGTCCCGACAGGCCCGCGGCAAAGGCAACCTGCTCGTGATCCGGATGGCGGTCGACGATGAAGTGCTCGTCGGGCGACATCGTGTACATGCACACGGCGTGTTCGCGGCAAGGCAGCTCGGCCGCGGGCAGGTGCGATCGCAGGAATGCCTTGACGGGCTGGCGATCTTGCTCGTGGAGTCCCCGATTGACGGCGCCGGGATCGTCCACCGGAGCGCCGCCGGAATGCTCCGCCGCCTTGAGGCCGCGGCGATCGATCGCCGGGAAGCCGTAGAAGATTCCTGCGTCTGGCAGCTCGAACAGGTAGCACGGGAAGCCGGCGTCGGCGTGCGTGGTTGCGTCGCCGGTCGGGTACCACATGAGGACCTTGCGCAGCACGCGAAGCTTGAGGTCGAGCGACGCCAGCAGCTTGCCGGACCAAGCGCCGGCGGCGACCACGAGTCGATCGGCGGTGAAACGCCCGGACCGCGTCTCGACGTTCACGCCGGCGCCATCGACGGACCAGGCGAGCACTTCCGACCCGACGCGCAATTCCGCGCCGGCGGCCAGGGCAGCGGCAAGTTGCGCCTGAACGCAATCCTCGACGGCGAGCAGCCCCGCGCGGCGCTCGAACACGCCGACCAGGTTCCCCGGCACGCGAAGCGCCGGCCAGCGACGCTCGATCTCCGCGGCTGAAAGCTGCTCAACGTCGAGCCCATGCCGCCGCGCCGCCTGCAGCACGCCTGGCACGACCACGCCGTCGGCCGGGCCAACTTCGACGAGCCCGGTCTCGCGGAGCAGGCGGCGGCCGGTGGCGGCTTCAAGCTCCGCCCACAGGCGATAGCTTTCCAAGAGCAGCGGCACGTAGTCGGCGTGCTCGAAATAGGCCTGCCGGATGATGCGCGTCTGGCCATGCGAGCTGCCGCGGTCGTGCGGCGGGGCGAAGCGGTCGATCCCCAGGACGCGGAGGCCGCGCTTCGCCAGTCGCCACATGGCGGCGCTGCCCACGCCTCCGGCGCCGAGGACGATGGCGTCATAGCTAGCATGGGGCATGGCACGGGGGTCCTGAGGCGGCGAAGGCGATCGGGCGTAAGAACACGTTCGTATTTTATACAGCGGTGGCAAGCGGCGTTTTTCGG
>CAYSFP010000313.1:0-3004 GCA_964430075.1 uncultured Planctomycetaceae bacterium
CGGTTTACTGACCGCGAGCGGTCGATTCCGGAAAGAGCCGCGGATCGACGTGATGCAATTGGGTCTGCAGCTGCGGCAGCGCCGACTCAGTGGCCTGGTCGCCCGCCTCGGCCATCTCGGCCGCCTGTCCGAAGGCCGACAGTTCGAAACGCGTCACCTCCGGCTCGATCACGAAATCGGCCGTCTGCACGCCGATGGAATTGACGCTGTGGCTTTGCACCAGAAAGCTGCGCAGCAGCGTCTGAATGGTCGACGCGCGGCGCATGCGAAACGCGGGCGTGTCCGCACGATTGCGGGCAAATTCCGGCTCCATCTTGGCGGTCACGCTCACCGCGATGACGAACGTGCAGCCCCGCGCCGCCAGCACGTTGGCGGGCACGTTGTTGATCAGCCCGCCGTCGACCAGCGACTGGCCGTCCCGATTGATCGGGGAGGCGAGCATCGGCAAATTGATGCTTTCGACGATGCCATGCACCGCGTCGCCCCGGCTCCGCACGATATCCTTTCCGCTGATCAGGTCGACGGCGATCGCGTGCATGGGGACGTACATTTGCTCCAACCGCGCCGGCCCGAGGTATTTGCGCAGCATCGGATCGAACTGGCCGGTGCGGTACTTGTACAGGAGGTGCCACTGTTCGCCTCGCGGCAGGCGGCGAAAGAGCCACGAGGGCCGCAAGTCCCGCGCGAATCGCTCGACCAGGTAGTCGGCCGGGATGCCCGCGGCGTACAGCGTGCCGGTCATGGCGCCGGCGCTGGTTCCGGCGATCATGTCGACGACGATTCCGCTGCGTTCCAGCGCGCGGAGCACGCCCAGGTGGGCCATGCCGCGCGCCGCGCCGCCGCCCAGCGCCACGCCGATCTGCAAGCCGCGCAGCAGATGGACCAGCCGCTCCAATCCTTGCCCTACGAGCAGGCCCTGGTCGGCGCCTGCCGCTTCGAGGCACACTTTCACGTCGCCGTGAGCAAACTCGCGCAGCTCGCTCGCGATCGGCGCCATTTGCCCGGCGCCCAGGAGCCACACGATCCGCAGTTTGTCGCGGTACGACGGCGCACGCTTCATCAGTTGTTCGAGCGGCGCCACGGTGCGCTGCCAATCGTCCGCGGCGACGCACCAGTAGGCGTGCTCGCACGCATCCATGGCGCGGGACAACAAGGCGGGGTCGAGCGCCGCGCTCAGGTCGAAGACCACGCGCCCCCGCGGCAGCCACTGGGCTGCGCGGTCGCGGATGTCCTCGGGCGTCAGCGATTGGCCTCCTTCGATCAACGCGCACTCGTTCACGCCCGGCGTCTCGAGCGGCAGGTCGGCAATGGCCAGCGGCGCCTCGCCGAGTTCGACCAGGCGGGCCAGCAGCCGCCGCGTCATCGGCCGCGTCGCCGCGCTGCCGTGAAAAAATGCGGCGATCCGCGGCATCGTCGGACGTTTTTCGCGGAGGATCGCCTGCCGCACCGAATCCGCCATCAGGCGCGCATAATTCATCCGAAACACGTCGTGTGTGCGGGCAAACTCCAAAGCCGCCGCGTACTCCAGCCGCAGCAGCACGCACGGGTCCTCTGCGGAGCAGATAAACGGCTGGGGCTCGCCGAGGGCCGCCGCCAGTCCGCCCACCTGGCTGCCGCGCCCCTGGAGGCGCTGCACGACGACCCGTCCATGCGGGTCCATGAGTTGAAGCTTCAAGCGGCCGTTCACGATGAGATACACCGACGTGACGGCTTCCTCCGGAGTGAACACGACGAAGCCCGCCTCGCAGCGGACGACTTGGGCGATCTCGGCCAGCTCGCCCAGGGCGGCTTCGTCGAGGCCCTCGGTACAGGGGTGGAGCCTCAGCAGTTGTCGCGTTTCCATCGTGGCGGTCATATCGAAACTCTCGTCGGCGACGCTGTTTTTGTCCGCGCGTCGCCGTACGCTGGCAGATGGGAGCGAATGGAATCGCCGAACCCGTCCTCGGGGGCGCGGTTGGCGAGGTCGTTGATCCAGCTTCTCCTCCGGAGCTCCTCGAACGGCAGGCGGCGGTCGACCAACGCGCGATCGTACAACAGCCGGTCCAACGAACCGTTCACGAGCATCCGCCAATGCCACCTCATGTGGCCCCGGCTCTGCGAGTAGATGCTCGTGGTGCAGTTGGTCGTCAGCCCGTGATACCACTGGGGCTGTGCGGCCAGACGATTGATCCGGTCCGCGTAGTCGAGAAAGAACTGCCGCACGGCGAGGGGGCCGACGTCGAGTCGGTAGAGATACAGATCGTGGCCCGAGAGCCACCGAGTGCGACGCAGAATGGCGTCGCGCTCGTCGCTCACGACGTAGATCAGTTCCTGCTGCCGGAACAGGCTGCGCAGAAAGCTGAACCGCTGCCCGCGGCGGTAGCGGACTTCGATCGACATGCACGCCCGCCCATCAGGACCGAAGTCGAACACGAACATGGGATGGCTCATCCAGGGCGACCCCCACGTGAGCAGCAGTGCGTCGAGCCCGCGCAGCTCGGACAGGCGATAGGTTCGAGCCTCGAAGCTTGCCGTGCTCGCTCCGTCCTCGCTGTACTGCGAGTTCCTCACGTTGTCGATTGTCACCGCGTCGCCGTCGAGGGTCGCGCGAGCGATGCGCGCAAAATGCGGGTCCCAATCGCGATCCTGCGACGGGCGCTGCGACAGCCACCACCACGCCAATACGATGGACGCCGCGAGCAGCAGCGCAAAGGGCTTCCCTTCCGGCCGCCAGACGACAAACAGAACTATCCAGAGGACGGTCCAACCAAGGGCGGCCCAAGCGCCGCGGGACGATTCGCCAAACAGGTCGTAATAGATGGCGCCGGCGCACCAGAGGACAAGGAGCAGGCTGCCAATCGCGATGAGAAGGGTGAGCATTGCGCCGTCGCGTTCGTGAAGCCTGTTGCACGTCCCCGTCGCCGGGGACGGTATCCAGCGCATTGCCTCCAGGCGGTGTGTGACAGGCTCTATCTTAATCCCGATTGGAGGAATGCGAGATTGTTGCCCGCGGAATTGTGACGCG
>CAYSFP010000314.1:0-2986 GCA_964430075.1 uncultured Planctomycetaceae bacterium
TGTTGGCCGGCTTGATGTCGCGATGCACGAGCCCCGAGTCGTGGGCCGCCTCAAGGGCCAGCGCCGTCTGGATCGCGATCCGCACCGCCGCCACGACCTCCAGCGGCCCTTCGTGCGACAGGCGGGCCTGCAGCGTGCCGCCGGGCACGTACTCCATGGCGAAGTACGGCAGGCCGCGATGCTCGTCCACCGCGTAGATCGGCACGACATGTTCGTGCGACAGCGCCGCCATCGCCCGCGCCTCGCGGGCAAACCGCTGCCGCGCGGCGCCGACGCTCGACAGCGCGGGGCTCAGCACCTTGATCGCCACATACCGGCTCAACGAGCGGTCGACCGCCTTCAGCACCACGCCCATGCCGCCGTAGCCCACGACGCCCGCGATCTCGTAGGAACCGAGTCGCCCCAAAAATGCCGGATCGTCCGACGGGGCGAGAAATGAAATGTCGACTGGCGGGTGCCGCTCGCCAGTGTCGCCCGCGTCGCCGGCAACGTGCGGGTCATGCACGTGCGTGAGCGTCCCGGCATCGGCTCGCGTCGCTGGCCAGTGGCTCAACTCCGTGGACGTCGCGAGATACTGCCGCGCGGCCGACCAGGCCGCGTCGTCGCCGGCGTCTTGCTCGAGCCACGCCTGACACTGTGAGCAGCGATCGAGGTGCTCAACCACCTGCGACTCCTCGCCGGGAGTCAGTTCGCCCTCGAGCAGGCGCCGCCCTATGTCTCGGTTGCAGGCGTTCATGATTCATCCAACTCCTGCACGCACCGGCGAATGCGATCGAGCACGCGGCACTTGGAGGAGTACACATTGCCCACGGTCATGTCCAATTCCCGCGCCACCGCCGCGGCGGGCAAGCCGTCGACGGCGGCCAGCCAGAATGCCCGCCAGGTGGTCGCGTGCACTTCGCGCTCGACGCAGGCGGCGGCACAGAAAAACTTCCAACGCCGCTCGTCCTGCTCCTCGCTGGCGTCGCCGTCCGGGGCGGCAACCAGCTTGAGCGCCGCGTGCATGCCGGAGCCGCCCGCGGCCCGATCGCGCCGGTCGCGCCGCCGCAGCGCCTGCAGCGTCACGCGCCGGGCCGCCTCGGCCAGCCACGCGCGAAAACTGCCGGCGCGACCAGTCCGCTGCCACGAATCCATCGCCCGGTGGACGGCGACCATCACGTCCTGCACCACTTCCAGGGCGTCGGCCTCTGCAGGCCGCGGTGCCGGGCGTAGCGGTAAATCGCCGGCTGGTAAATGCTCTCGAACGCCCGCCAGGCGTCGCCGTCGTCCACGTCGGTCAGACGTGCCAGCAAGCTGTAACGCGTGGGGGGCCAAATGGTCATCGCGGGCCGGTCGCCTCAAGCGGTGCTGTCGCGGGCGGAAAGTCGCGCCCCAGGAGCGACAATTATAAATGCACCCGCCGCGGCAAACCTTGCACGCCTCGCCGAGAAGTTCGTTCAGCGAGCCAACGCGGCGAGCCGGGTCGTCCCCGACCCCGGCGTGCCCCGCCTCAACTCCCCACGGGCGCTACCTGATCGAGCGCCACCTCCGCCGGCGGAACCAGCGCCGCGACCGCCGCCCCGGGAGCATCCGCACGCTCGGCGGCGCCCACCAACTGGTCCCCCGCACGCCACGCCAACCACTGGAACCCTGCCAACACCGCGACGGCGACGCCCAAGGTGACGTACCACAGGGCGTCCGGGCTGACGCCGTAGATCGCCGACCCAATCGCCGGTCCCAGCACCCATGCCGCCGCGTTGACCACCATATACCAGCCGTTGTACAGCGCCTCGGCGCCGCGCGGCCCGCGGCCGGCCACATACGCGCTGGCCAGCGGAAAGGTGAGCATCTCGCCCACTGTCACCACGGCCATCGCCAGCACGGCGTAGGCGGCGGTCGACCCCAGCGGCAACATGCCAAAGCCCACGCAGGACAGGAAGCTCCCCCAGGCGATCGTGCGCACCAGCGACCAGCGCTGCACGGCGTCGATCAGCGGCATCTCGAAGGCCACGATGATCGTGGTGTTCACCGCGAACATCAGCCCAATTTGCGGCTCGTTCATGCCAAAGTGGTCGCGCAGATACAGCGGATACGTCGCCCCGAATTGCAGAAACACCATCATCATGAGCATCGTGAGCACCAAAAATCCCACGAACGCGCGGTCCCGCAGCGGCGAGGCATGCACCACGCGCTCGTCGAGATCCTGCCTGGCAGGCGCGATGCGGCGCCACCCGAAAAACCGCAGCAGCACCGCCGCCGCCACGAGCGTCGTCGCGGCGTCCACCACGAACAGCAGGCCAAAATTCCGCTGCGCCAGAAATCCGCCGATCACCGGGCCGAAGGAGAATCCCAAGTTCGCCGCCAGCCGCTGCAGCGAGAACGCGCGGGTGCGATTCTCGGGCGTCGTCAGCCGGGTGATCGCGGTCGCGTTGGCCGGGCGCACCGCCTCGTTCACCACGCTCAGGAAGAACAGCGACGCGGCGACGCCCGGCCAAGAGTCCCAGGCACCGATCAACAAGTAGCCCGGCGCCGCGAGAAAGAAACACGCAATCTGAATCCGCACGGGGCCGATGCGCTCGCACCAGCGGCCGCTCAGGTAGGCGCCGCAGATCGAACCCACGCCGTAGACGCTGATCAACCGCCCGGCCGCCGCCTCGGTCATGCCCAGGCGGCTGGTGAGGTAGATCGTCAGAAACGGCATCACCATCGTGCCGCAGCGATTGATGAAAATCGCCAGCGACAGCAGCCACGCCTCGCGCGGCAACCCGGCATAGGAAGCCCGATACCGTGCGAGAATGGCGTGGAGCATGGCGTGCCTGCCAGCCGAAATCCGTAACGTCGCCCCCAAGACGACGACCGGCCGCCGCAGGTTCGCCCCCTCATCGCCAGGTCGCACGAGCGGCCAGCATAGGGCGCAGGTGCGAATGCGCTCAACGGGACCAGCGCGCCCATACAATCAGAACCACCGGCAGAGCCGGTGGTATGAGGAAGGCCCCTAAAAGGGGCC
>CAYSFP010000315.1:0-2906 GCA_964430075.1 uncultured Planctomycetaceae bacterium
CCATGCCAAAACACTAGATCTGGGGGTCGGTGGAGTCAAGTGGATAGCCCTTACAACAGGACATGCAGCCGGGCGCCATGTTCGGCGAGCAGCTTCAGGGCCTGTTGGGCATCGTCGTTCACGCCAGTCTCCGCACCGGGGCAACGCAGAGAGGACGCCGGCGGGGGATGCGGCGCAACCGAAATTCTTTGGAGATTCGCGCCACGGCGACAATTCGTCCTTGCCGTCGTATACCGGTCCCAAGTGGAAGGAGCGCAGGGTCTTGTGCAGTCGCGACCAGACTTGGTCGCAGCTTAGGGGGAGCCTGCCTTGCCGGCGACGGTTGTGCGCTACCGCAAATTGGCGGCGTTAGGCATCGGAAATCAACGGATTCTCCGCGACGAGCTCGCGCCAGCGGCTAATTCGCGGGTCGCGGGCGCCGTAGAGGTCGAGCAACGATTGGTCGACCCATTGACAGTCGAGACCAGCGCCTTGCGAACGCAGAATCGATGCGACGTCGACGAGGTCTTTTCGACGGAAGAACATCATCTTGAAGACGCACAGCGTTTCGGCGTCCCAGATGTACGCCCGACTGCTCCCCATGGGCACTTCACGACGCCGGGCTTTGGCCGCCTCATAGAAGGGCGACATGGGAAGAAAGACGTCCAGGCGCATGCCGAGAAACTGCACCTGGCAAAATGTGTGTTCGATCAGCATCGCCTCGATTGCGCGACGATCAAACTGACAACCGATCTCTTCGAGGAGCCGCATGCACCCATGCGGATTATCAGCGGAAGATACAGCGTTACGTCGACGTCGAGCGTGCCGCGCGGTTCGGACCAGAAACCCAACGCAATGGCGTCGCCCAGCGCGTACTCGCAATGGACCGCGTCCAAGCGGCAGGCAAGCTCCTCCGCGACCTGGTAGGAGTCGGGATCAGCCGGGAGATTGCGCTCGCGATCGGCCATGCTCGGCGAGAAACTGCCAGGGGAGGTCGGCCAGGGCTCGGGAACGGGCTCAGGGAGGCCAGCGCGGCGTCGGTCGCGGGCGATTGCCGCGGCGGCACGGCAAGCGAGCGCTAAGCGGCGGGAGCGTTCTTCCAACGTGGGCGCCAACGTGGTGCGCGATTCCGTCACCTTGGCGGCTTCGATGTGGTCCTGAAGCGTTGGGGGTTGGGCGGACATGATTTCGGAATGCTCAAGAGCGGTAGCGAGAATCTTGTATCGCGTCAGCGATGGCCTGCTCGTCGATGCCGCGCGCCCTTGCATCCGCGCGCTCGTTATCGACCTCATCCTGCCAGACGGCGTCTGCCATTTCGTGAAGGCGCTGCTCAAGCAACAAACGGTCCGCCTCGTCGAGCTGTTCGATCTGCTCAAGAATGGCGTTGACTTGTTGACTCATGGCCGATCGAACAAGGCGCATTGTTGATACACAGGATTGTAATTTGCCGGACACGACGAGGTCCATGCAAGTCGGCGGAGCGGGGGCCGTGGCGTGGACAGGACTTGGAGAGATGTCCCAACTGCTCACCAGCCGACTCGGCGGATGTTTGGGATGTGGTCGAAGTGCGGATCCTGGCTCACGATGTCCAACTCGAATTGCTGGGCCAACGCGGCGACCCAGACGTCGTTTTCGGGAATGGGCCGGCCCGTTTCCTTAAGTCGTGTCGAATGGCCGCGTAGAGATCGGCCGTTGTCCGGTCAGGCAGGAGCACGATGGACTCGGCTTCCAGTTGACGGAACAATGATTGCAGCCGCCGAGGGCGCGGCAGATGCAGCAAGCCGTATTGGTATTCTGCGATGACCGCGAGCGGGAGGTGGTGCCGATCGACCGCTTCGAGAATTCGCTGGAGCGGTTCGTTTCCCCCCGCCAGCAAAGCCGAAACGGCGTTCGTGTCGAGGATCAATCCCATCCCTCCGGATCGATCGCAGAGAATTCTCGGTCAATGATTTGCTGGAGCTGGGCGATCTCCTTCGGATTGGCCGCGCCGTAAACGGCGCGCCAACCCGTCTTCGTCTTGGCAGCCGTCGCCGTCGTTGCGAGCTTGTCGCGAACCGCTTCAACAAGGTAATCCTTGACAGATTTCCCTTGAATCGCGGCGCGGGCCTTCAGGCGGCGGTACAGGGCGTCGGGGATTTCGACGGTCGTCTTCATGCGTTAACCATAAAACCATATTTATGGCTAGTCAAGTTGAGGGCAACGCCACCGGCCAATTGGCCGGTGGGTCCAAACCGGTTTGTGGGCGATCTTGCACGCTGGGAACGGGACGCCCCGGGCTCGCCTCCTGTCAGCTACACCCCATCGAGTTTCCGCAGTTGTGGCAGAGGTAGCAGTTGCCGTTGCGCACCGTGATGGCGCCGCAGTTGTCGCACGCCGGGGCGTCGATCTGGAACTGGGCGAACTGCTCGCTGCGGATCGACGGGCTGGCCGCGTCGGTTTTGGTGAGCACGCCGGCGCGCTCGAGCAGCTTGGCGCTGAACAGGCTGGCGGCTGGCGGCTGGAGGCTGGAGGTCGCGGGGCCGCCGTGTCCGTTGCCATGCGTGTGCGAATGGCCGTTCCCGTTGCCGTTGGCGACGTGCTTGGTCGCCGTCTTTAATTGGGCTGACTCCTGACCCTTGATCCCTGTTTCCTGGCCTTTCCTTTCTGACTTCTGACCTCTGACCTCCTGTCCACCGGCGCGCCCGTCGGCCTTCTTGGCGACGGGCGCGGGCTGGGTTTCCGCGTCGTCCTCGGACGCCGGGGTCGGGGACGACCCGGCTCGCTCGATCCCTTCGAGAGGCATGCCGAGGGTGGCTTCCTTGTAGCCGGGGACGAACGTGATGCCCAGCCAGCGGAAGATGTAGTCGATCAGACTCTTGGCGATGCGGATGTCCGGGTTCTTCGTGTGGCCCTGCGGCTCGAGCCGCATGTGGCTGAATTTGCGGACG
>CAYSFP010000316.1:0-2900 GCA_964430075.1 uncultured Planctomycetaceae bacterium
TGTCCATATCATTTCAACAGCGAACGAGTTAGACAAAGTTCAAGTGCCATTCGTGGAGCGTTAGTGGAAACCGGCGGCGTAAATGCCAAGCCCGTTCCTACATCCGCTCGACCGTCTGAATGCCCAAGAGTCCCAGGCCCAAAGCGAGCGTTCGGGCGGTCAAATCGCACAGGGCCAGGCGGCTGGTGCGCAGTTCGTCGGTCTCGGCCCGCAGGACGGGGCAGTTCTCGAAGAAGGCGGCGTATTTGCTTGCCAGGTCGAAGAGGTAGTCCGTCAAGCCGTTGGGGCGGTAGTCGGCGGTGACGCGGTCGAGGGCCTCGCCGAATTGCAGGAGGGCCAGGGCGAGAGCGCGTTCCTGGGGGAATTCAAGCGTGATTGCGGGGGCGCTAAGCCGCAAGCGGCGGGGGTCGACGTTGCCTTTGCCGAAGATGCTGCTCACCCGTGCGTAGCTGTACTGCATGTACGCCGCGGTGTTGCCGGTCATGGCGAGCATCTTGTCGTAGCTGAATTTGTAGTCGCTCGTGCGGTTGTGGGCGAGGTCGGCGTACTTGATGGCGCCGATGCCGATCCGCTCGGCGACCGTGCGGCGCTCCTCGTCGGTTGTGAGGGCCTCGCTCTGGGCGGCGATGGCGTAGGCGCGCTCGACGGCTTCGTCGAGCAATCCCATCAGGCCGATGTTCGTGCCGCTGCGCGTCTTGAAGGGCTTGCCGTCATCCCCCAGGACCGTGCCGAAGCTGACGTGCTGGAGTTCCACCGCGTCGTAGCCCCACATCCGCGCCGTGGCGAAGAGCTGCTTGAAGTGGTCGCTCTGGCGGTGGTCGACGATGTAGAGAATCGCGTCGGGCGACCACGTTTTCATGCGGTACTGGATCGTCGCCAGGTCGGTCGTGGAATACAGGAACGCGCCATCCTGTTTTTGCACGATGAAAGGGGTTTCGAACCCTTCGACGAACACGCACATGGCGCCCTGGCTCTCGCAGGCTAAACCGCAAGCGATGAGGTCGCGCACGACTTGGGGCAGCGCGTGCTCGTAAAAGCTTTCGCCCAGCGTCTGGTCGAACGTGACGCCGAGGCGGCGGTAGACCTGGTTCAGCTCCTCCAGGCACGCCGGCAAGAATCGCTTCCAGAGGGCGAGATTCTCCGCGTCGCCGTGGTGCAGTTTCGACGTCTCTTCGAGCACGGCCCGGCGGACCTCGGGATCCGCGTCGGCCAGCTCGTTCGTTTTGCGGTACAGCCGCGTCAGTTCGGGCACGGAGTCGTTGGCCAGCGCGGCTTCGTCGCCGAAGTGCTTCCACCCGTAGATGATCATCCCGAACTGCGTGCCCCAGTCGCCGATGTGGTTGTCGCTCACCACCGCGTGGCCCTGGAACTTCAGCACGCGGTACAGGGCGTCGCCGATCACGGTCGAGCGGATGTGCCCGACGTGCATCGGCTTGGCGACGTTGGGAGCCGAGTAGTCGAGTACGTAGGTTCGCGGCGCAAGGGCGCGGGCGACGCCCAGCCGCTGCTGGTCGGCCAAGGCCGCTTGGAGGCGTTCGACGATCCACTCGTCCCGCAGCCGGAGGTTGATGAATCCCGGCCCCGCGATTTCGGGGACCTCGCACAGGTCGGCCAGGTCGAGCTGCTCGATGAGGGCGCCGGCAATCGCCCGCGGCGGCTTGCCGAGCAGCTTGCCCAGCGGCATCGCGCAGTTGGCCTGGTAGTCGCCGAATTTGGCGTCCTGGCTGGGCAAGACCATCTCGGCGAGCGCAGCCGACTCCGCGTCGCCGGTCACCTCGACCAACGCTGCGGCGAATCGGCGACGAAGCTCGGCGAGAATGTTCATCCTGACTCTGTACTCATCATTGGAAGAAGATCTCTCGCAAAGGCGCTAAGGCGCAAAGGTCGGAACGCAAAGTTCAAGACAATTCAAATCAAAGAGGCTTGTTCCTGCCTCAGAGTCTTTGCGTTCCTCTTGGCGTCTTTGCGCCTTTGCGAGAGATCCATTGCAAAGGATTACAGCGATGCCGTCGCAGTCGGTCCCTGATCCGCATCCCACGGCAACGGCACGGCCTCGGCTTCGCTCCAGAAGTCCTCCAGCGCGTAGAAGTCGCGGGTCTCCTCGTCGAACATATGGATCACGACGTTGCCGTAGTCCAGCAGGATCCACCGGCTGTCGTCGTAGCCTTCCTGGCCCATCCGCTTGTCCTTCAGCTCCTCCTTGATCGTCCGCTCGATCTCGTCGCTGATGGCGTGCAGTTGCCGGCGGCTGTTGCCGGTGACGATCACGAAGTAATCGAACACGGGCGTGATCTTCCGCATGTCGAGCAGCTTGATGTTCTGCCCGTTGTTGTCGCGCGCGGTCCGCGCGGCGGTGAGCGCGAGCTTCAGGCTGAGCTCGGATTGAGGCGAGGGAGCGGCGATGGGTCGACTCGGCAGGCTCGGGGACATTGGGGGAAAGCTCACCATTCTAGTGCGTGGGACGCCTGCCGGGGAGGGTGTGAACCGGAGCGGCGTCCGCCGTAAAATGCGGTCGAATCATCGAAGCCCCGCCACCGCGAGGAGTTCACGCCATGGGGGATTGGATCGAGCTCGGCGCCAAGGCGCCAGCTTTCACGCTCTCGGCCGACGACGGCACGAAGGTTCGCCTGGCCGACCAGGCCGGCAGCCCCGTCGTGCTGTACTTTTATCCCAAGGACGACACGCCCGGCTGCACCAAGGAGGCCTGCGCCTTCCGCGATCTGCAGGCCGACATGAAGAAGCTGGGCGCCAAGGTCTTCGGCGTGAGCCCGGACGACGTGGCCAGCCACGTGAAGTTTCGCGACAAGTACCAGCTGAACTTTCCGCTGCTGGCGGACCCCGACCACAAGGTGGCCGAGAAGTACGGCGCCTGGCGCGAGAAGAACATGTACGGCAAGAAG
>CAYSFP010000317.1:0-2875 GCA_964430075.1 uncultured Planctomycetaceae bacterium
CCAACTACAAAAGACAAACCGCGTAATAGGTTACGAAAATTCAAGTGCCATTCGTTGGGCTTGCCCATTTGCCAGCCTGTTTGCGAATCGCCATCGAGTTCCGGGTCGGCTGCGTTCGACTGGCGCCCCGTCGAACGCGCGACCCATTTTCTGCTAGAACTACCGCGGTGGGCTTGAATCGCCGAGGACAGGAGTCAGGAGTCAGGGGACGGGGGACGGACTCCGCGTCCGGCCGTCCCCCGTCTCCTGTCTCCCGTCCCCCCAACTTCCACCAGGAGACGCGAGTGAAGGCGCTTGTCAAACGCGAGGCGACCGAGGGGCTGTGGCTCGAGGACGTGCCCGAGCCGACGATCGGCATCAACGACGTGCTCATCCGCGTCCGGAAGACGGGCATCTGCGGCACCGACGTGCACATTTACAACTGGGACGCGTGGGCTCGCAAAACGATCCCGGTCCCCATGGTCGTCGGGCACGAGTTCGTCGGCGAGATCGTCGCGGTCGGGTCCAACGTCGCCGACTTCCGCCCCGGCGACGTCGTCAGCGGCGAAGGCCACGTCGTGTGCGGCCGCTGCCGCAACTGCATGGCCGGACGGCGGCATTTGTGCCGCGATACCAAGGGCGTGGGGGTCAATCGCCCCGGCGCGTTTGCGGAATACATTTCGCTGCCGATGACCAACGTGTGGCGCCATGAGCCCGGAATCGAGGATGCCGTCGCGGCGATCTTCGACCCGCTGGGCAACGCGGTACACACGGCCCTGTCGTTCGATTTGCTCGGCGAGGACGTGCTGATCACCGGCGCCGGGCCAATCGGCATCATGGCGGCGGCGGTCGCCCGGCACGCGGGGGCGCGCCATGTCGTGATTACAGACGTGAATCCGTACCGCTTGGCGCTGGCCGAGAAGCTAGGCGTGACGCGCGCCGTCGACGTGCGTTCGACGAAGCTCGCCGACGTGCAACGCGAGCTCGACATGCACGAAGGCTTCGACGTCGGCCTCGAGATGTCCGGCAACGCCGCGGCGCTGCGCGACATGCTGGCCAATATGTGCCACGGCGGCAAGATCGCCATGCTTGGGATCCCCGAGAACGAGACGGCCATCGACTGGACGACGGTCGTGTTCAACATGATCACGATCAAGGGCATCTACGGCCGCGAGATGTATGAAACGTGGTATAAGATGACGGTGATGATCCAAAGCGGACTCGATGTGCGCCCGGTGATCACGCACGAGCTGCCGCAGACCGAGTTTCAACAGGGCTTCGACGTGATGCGCTCCGGGCGTTCGGGGAAGGTTGTTCTTGATTGGATAAACTGATTCGTCCGGAATTGTCCGCAGATATCGCAGACAGGCGCAGATAAAAAGATAAGAACGGATTTACCACAGAGAGCACGGAGGACACAGAGGTCGGAAAAGCAAAGCCATGGACGCGCATTATCGACAACTACTCGCAAGCGATCAGGTCACACGCATGCCAAAATCTGCCGCTTATTTCCGTTATTCACCTCCGTGTCCTCTGTGCCCTCTGTGGTGAATCCCCTTCCACTGCCACAACATTCCAGCTTGGAAAGATTTACCGGTGTCGCCCACGAAACAAATTGCTGACGAGCTGGCCGCCATTCGCAACGCAGGGCTATACAAAGACGAGCGCGTCATCGAGTCGCCGCAACAGGCGCACATTGAAGTCGCCGGCGGACGCAGCGTACTGAACATGTGCGCGAACAACTACCTGGGGCTGGCCAACCATCCCGAGGTGGTCCGCGCAGCCCACGAAGCGCTCGACCGCTGGGGTTATGGTCTCTCGTCGGTGCGGTTCATCTGCGGCACGCAGGCGTGCCATCGCGAGTTGGAGAATGCGCTGACCGCGTTCCTCGGCACAGAGGACACGATCCTCTACAGCTCGTGCTTCGACGCCAACGGCGGATTGTTCGAGACGCTGCTCACCGAACAGGACGCCGTCATCAGCGATGCGCTCAACCACGCCTCGATCATCGACGGCGTCCGGCTGTGCAAGGCGATGCGTTACCGCTACGCCAACGGCGACATGGCGGAACTCGAGTCGCGGCTCCAGGAAGCCACTGCGGCCGGCGCCCGCCGCAAGCTGATCACGACTGACGGCGTCTTCTCGATGGACGGCCACGTCGCCAAGCTCGACGCGATCTGCGAGCTCGCGGACAAGTACGATGCATGGATCCACTTCGACGATTGTCACGCCACCGGGTTTTGGGGCCCCACCGGTCGCGGCACGCACGAGCACTGCGGCGTGATGGGGCGGATCGATCTCACGACCGGCACGCTCGGCAAGGCCCTCGGCGGCGCCAGCGGCGGGTACACGAGCGGCCGGGCAGAAATGATCGAGCTCTTGCGGCAGCGCTCACGGCCCTACCTGTTCTCGAACTCCGTGGCCCCGCCGATCGTCGGCGGCAGTCTCAAAGCACTCGAAATCGCGGCGAACAATCCCGAGCCGCGGCGCCGGCTCATGGAGGGCACGCGCACCTTCCGCGACGACATGACGCGGCGAGGCTTCAATGTCGTGCCGGGCGAGCACCCGATCACGCCGGTCATGCTCGGCGACGCGGTGCTGGCCAAGCGGATGGCCGACAAGCTGCTGGAGCTGGGCGTGTACGCCGTGAGTTTTTCGTACCCCGTGGTGCCCAAAGGGGCGGCACGGATTCGCGTGCAGGTGTCCGCGGCCCACATGCCGGCCGACCTCGAATTCGCGGCCGAGCAGTTTTCGCGGGCGCGGGATGACGTGGCGTAAGCCGCCGCCCGTTGCGGCCGATTCTCCGTCCCGGAGGGACGTTGCGACAATAGCCCAGCAATTCCCAGGATGATGCAAGTGCTATCGGGCCCCGTAGGGGCCAAGTCGTGTAGCCAGG
>CAYSFP010000318.1:0-2773 GCA_964430075.1 uncultured Planctomycetaceae bacterium
TGTCCATATCATTTCAACAGCGAACGAGTTAGACAAAGTTCAAGTGCCATTCACCGAGTACACCTTTACGATGAAGCTAAAACGGGTCGCGGGCGGCATATCTGAAATCACCACGACCATGGCTGGGGGGAACATCGGCGGCACGGGAAACGTATCGCTTAGTCTCGTCACCGATACCACCACCGCGGGCTTCGCACGGTGAGTCTGTATGTCGCAAACGAGCAAACTACTGCCTCGTTCCTCGATACGAAGCTATTCATGGTCGAGCTATTCACAATCCCCGAGCCGGCTTCGGCCGTGCTGGCCGCGATGAGCGGCCTGGCCGTCGTGGCCATGCGCCGCGCCTGTCGTCGATGCTGAGCGAGTAGGGTGCGTGAAACGCACCGCAGCCAGGGCGGCGCGTCGGCAAGAGCAGCGGTGCGTTTCACGCACCCTACGAGGGTCCTGCCGGCCAGACCCTTCGGCCGATCCTGCGGAGAACCTCAGGACAGGCTCTCAGGGGGACCGTTGGCAACCGCAGTCTTCCTGACGGCAATCGAAACATCCTGTCTCGTGCGTCGGCGCTCGGGTAGAATTGGCGTGCCTGCGCCACAAGCATCGCAGCACTCCGGCCTGCGAGGCGACGCTTCGCGTCTGGCGCCGTTCGGCAAGGAACAGAGACGCCCCTCGGGCCCGGCGACGATGCAACGACACGCCTCACGACCCATTTCCGCGGCCGCGCTGCAACTCATGGCACTGGCCCTGACGGTCGTCTGCCTTTCCGGCTGCGGCGGGTGCGGCCAGTCGAACACGGCAAAGAACGCCGCTGCGACCCAGGCGGAAAAGGACGCGGCCGAGAAAAAAAAGAAAGAAGAAGAGGACAAGGATGCGTTCGAAATCGGCCCCGTCACGCCGCTACTGAGCGAGGCGATTCCCTCGGCCGAGGATGGCCGGCCCTTGCGGCTCGCCAAACCCGGCCACTGGACGGCAACCGTCCAGCGCATGGCGGCGAACGAGGAAAACTTCGAAGGACGCACGACGGTCGCCGCCGTCGATGCCCGCGCGCGGCCGCTGCCGCTGCCCGACACGCCGTTCGCGATCACCTCCAGCCGGCCGGCGCTGTTGGCCAAAGGGCGAGCGAAGCGCGTGCAGAACGAGCTGCTGCCGCCGCCGGGCGACAAGACGATCCGCGTGCGCTCGTCGCTGCTGCGGGGCGTGGCGGAGGTCCGCTCGACGCAGCAAGCCTGGGAGCTGATGCCCTCGTACCAGTACTTCCTGATGGTGCTGGCTCGCGAGCCGCAGCGATATGCTTTCCTGAAAGTGACCGACGCGATCCGGGCGCCGTTCGAGTACGACAACGGCGACGTCGCTCCGCCGCACTACCGGGTGGTGCTCGCCGACGGCACAAAGGCGGCGCCCTTGCCGGCCAGCGCACTGAACCTGACCAGCCTCGCCTATTTGGTGTGGGACGAGGTGAATCTCGCCCGCCTCGACGCCGCCCAGCAGCAGTCGCTCGTCGATTGGCTGCACTGGGGCGGGCGGCTGATCGTCAACGGCCCCGACTCGCTGGCGACGCTGCGCAGCAGCTTTCTGGACCGGTATCTGCCGGTGGACGCGGGAAAGTCGATCACGATCGGCGACGAAGATCTGGCGAACTTCAACGCGGTTTGGACGGTGCGCGCCGAAAGCGAGAAAACGCCCGCGAACATTACCATCACGAAGCCCTGGTCAGGGATCGAGCTCACGCCACGCGCGCACGGCCGCGCTCTGCCTGGCGGCGAAGGACTGTTCTACGAAGGGGCCGTCGGGTCGGGCAGCATCGTCGTGTCGGCCGTGCAATTGGCGGAGCGCGACCTGGTGAATTGGACCGGCTTCGACAGCTTTCTCAACGGCGGCTTGCTCCGCCGCCCGCCGCGGCGGTTTCGCATGGACGATAATGGCTTCGTCGCCGGCCTGCGCACCGTCTGGGCGGCGCCCGCATTCGAGGACCGCGGCCGCGACGCCTACTTCACCACGCCGCTACGGTGGTTCGCGCGCGACGCGCGGACCAAGGCCAACGCCGTTCAGCAAGGCCCCTCGGCCGACCAGCAGGCGGCGCTCATGGGCTACGGATCGCCGATTCCGGACGCCACACTCGTGGTCGATCGGCCCAGCGGCTTGGGAGGCTGGAACGATCTCGGCCCCGCCTCGACCGCCGCCCGCGACGCGCTGACCGAAGCGGCGGGCGTGCGCGTGCCGGGCGCCAGCTTCGTCGTCGTGTGCTTGGCCGTTTACCTGGTCGTGCTGGTTCCACTGAACTGGATGCTGTTTCAGGCGCTCGGGAGGGTCGAGTGGGCGTGGATCGCCGCGCCGGTGATCGCGCTGGCCGGCACCTTCGCGGTGGTCCGGCAGGCGCAGCTCGACATCGGTTTCGTTCGCTCGCAAACCGAGATCGCCCTCTTGGAGCTGCAGGGCGACCTGCCGCGCGGGCACTTGAGCCGCTACATGGCATTGTACTCGTCGTTGTCCACGATCTACGACGCGGAGTTCGCCGACGCGACGGCGGTGGCGACGCCGTTTCCGGCCCGCCCGGGCGAGGACGCCGCGACGCCGCTCCTGGGCGAGCGCACGTCGACCGTGGCGTTCGAGAAGTACGATCGGGCGCGGCTGCTCGGCATTTCGGTGGCCTCGGCGTCGACGCAGCTCGTGCACAGCGAGCAGATGTATGCGCTGGCCGGGCCGCTGCGGATGTCCAGCCCGAGCACCAATCCGTATGCCCTGCAGCTCGAGAATCGCACGGGGCTCGACTTGGCCG
>CAYSFP010000319.1:0-2757 GCA_964430075.1 uncultured Planctomycetaceae bacterium
CCAGGCCGTCGAGGCCAAAGAAGGCGTGCAGATTAAAGAAGAAAACCAGACGCTCGCCACGATCACGCTGCAGAACTTCTTCAAGCTTTACAAGAAGATTTCCGGCATGACGGGCACGGCCCTGACCGAGGCCGGCGAGTTCTGGAAGATCTACAAGCTCGACGTCATCGGCGTGCCCACGAACAAACCGATGAAGCGGCTCGAGTTCCCCGACGTCATCTACCGCAGCGAGCGCGAGAAGTTCGTCGCGATCGCCGACGAGATCGAGCGGCTCAACCGCCATGCGACTGTGTCGCTTAAGAATGGCGATTACTTCATCGGCAAGATCGTCAGCAACACCGATGCCGAAGTAACCGTCGAACTTGCCGAGACCCGCAAGCTCGAAAAGGCCCCCCGCGACAAGATCGCCGAAATCCAGGAGCCCGGGCGACCGATCCTCGTCGGCACGGTGTCGATCGAGAAAAGCGAGCGGCTGTCGAACCTGCTCGACAAGCGCGGCGTGAAGCACGAGGTGCTCAACGCAAAACATCACAAGCGGGAGGCCGAGATCGTTGCCCAGGCCGGCCGGCTGGGCGCCGTGACGATTGCCACCAACATGGCCGGCCGCGGCACGGACATCATTCTCGGCGGCAACCCCGAAACCATGGCCTGGGCCCAACTGCAGGACAAGTACCCGACGCGCCTCGAAGTGCCGCAGGAAGAGTGGGAGCAGCTCATCACGCAGATCGAACGCCGCGAGAAGATGAAAGAGCAGGGCCAAACGGTTAAGGGGCTCGGCGGCCTGCACATCATCGGCACCGAACGGCACGAATCCCGCCGCATCGACCTGCAGCTCCGCGGCCGCTGCGGACGCCAGGGCGACCCCGGCAGCAGCCGGTTCTACCTGTCGCTGGAAGACGACCTGATGCGGATTTTTGCCGGGGAGTGGGTGCGCAACATGCTCACCCGCCTCGGCATGCAGGAGGGCGAGGCCATCGAAAGCCGCATGGTCACCCGGCGGATCGAGGGCGCCCAGAAAAAGGTCGAGGAACGCAATTTCGAGATTCGCAAGAATCTCCTCGAGTACGACGAAGTGATGGACGAGCAGCGCAAGCGCGTCTACGGCTACCGGCAGCGGATTCTCGACGGCGACAACTGCCGCGACCTGACGCTCGAGATGATCGACGAGCAGATCGACGGTGCGATGCAAGTGTTCCTCGAGCCGGACTACGGCGCCGAGTCGTTTGCCGCGGCTGCCGGCAATCTGCTGAGCGTCGAGCTCGATGCACGGGATTTCCGCAACGCCTCGTTCCAGGACGCCTCGCGCGTGGCCTACGAAGAGGCGCATCGCAAGGCCGAATCACAGGTGTTCGACGCCATTGAGGAGAACCTGCCGTCGGACGCTGAGGACGACTCCGAATGGAATTGGGTGGCGATGGCTCACTGGGCCAACACGCGATTCGGCACGAACTACCGCGACCGCGATCTCAAGAAGATCGGCCGCGACATGCTCGACGAGCAATTGCTCGACGATGCCCGCAAGGCGTTCGACAACGTGGAACTCGAGTCGTGCGCCCGGT
Source organism: uncultured Planctomycetaceae bacterium (assembly GCA_964430075.1). Classification (GTDB taxonomy): domain Bacteria; phylum Planctomycetota; class Planctomycetia; order Pirellulales; family Lacipirellulaceae; genus Lacipirellula. The sequence continues at coordinate 1,560 of CAYSFP010000319.1, forward strand.
ATTTGGAGCCCAACTACGGCGTGCGCACTGCGTGCGAATGGCTCGAAAATAAGTTCGGCGTAAAGCTCGACGTCGAGGAGATGGCTGCGGTCGAAGCCAAGGAGCTCATCCGCATCGCCCACGAAGAGGCGGCCCGGGCCTACGACGAGCGAGAGTCGGAGTTTCCCGTGCTGGCCGGCCTGTATCGCTTCACCGCGCGGGACGCGAACGGGGCCAAGCACGTGCGCCGTGAGGAGCTCGTCGAGTGGGCCAAGCGGCGGTTCGGCGTGGACCTGCCCGTCGAAGAGCTGCGCAACAAGCAGCGCGACGAAGTTCGCGCGATGCTGCTGGAGCACAGTCGCAAGAATAACGCGAAGGCCAATACGCTGACGGTCGAGGCGGGGGAGCGCGTCGACGCGCTGTTCTCCAGCGCCGGCGCCGAGGTGACGCTCGGTCAGGCCACGGGGCACAACGGCAAGCTGGACGACTTCACGCGTTGGTTGCGCGATTCGCTGGAGTGCAACCTGACGGCCGACGATCTAGCGCGGCTCGACCACAAGGAAGCGCGCCGCCGCGTGGTGCAGCTTGTCGAAGATCGCTATCGCCCCGAGATGCGCAAACTCGAGCGGCAGTTGCTCCTGCAGATCCTCGACCAGGCGTGGAAGGAGCACCTGCTCACCATGGACCACCTGCGGTCCAGCGTGGGCCTGCGAGGATACGCCCAGATCGACCCCAAGGTCGAATACAAGCGCGAGGGCATGCGGCTGTTCGACACGATGTGGAAGTCGGTGGGCAATTACGTGACCGACCTGATCTTCAAGATGGAGCAGCTCGACGAGAATTTCGTGGGCAGCACGTGGGCCGAAAGCGCCGCGATCCACGAAGAGGCGCCCGCCGCGGCGGCGATTCCCGCGGGCATGAGCGAGCAGCAACAGGCGGCGATCGAGGGTTCGCAAGGTTCGCAGAAGATCGAGCCGATCCGCAATCGCGAGGAACGCATCCCGCGCAACGCCCCGTGCCCCTGCGGCAGCGGGAAGAAGTACAAGAACTGCCACGGCCAGGCGTGAGCCGCGTGCCTGCGACTAGCCCCGTCGGAGTGAAAGCATGTAGCCAAGGGCGCGAGTCCCCGGTTGCGAGCAAGTTTCACATTGGAGCCCCGGAGGGGCGGGTGCAAGTCGCACTTTGTATTTTATGCGGCGGTTTGATAGCAGCGGTAAGG
>CAYSFP010000320.1:0-2713 GCA_964430075.1 uncultured Planctomycetaceae bacterium
GCCGGCGAGCGATTCGCTCGTGAGGCTGCCGCCTTCGACGCCGCTGTACAGCGTCGCGGTGCCAGAACTGACGACCAGACAAACGAATTGCCAATCGTCGACCGTCTCAACGGAATAGTCGGGATTGCTGACCGTGCCGACGACGGCCGACGCTCTGGCACTGCCTGCCTGACCGGATCGCACGTCGCCGATGGTCTCCAGGTCCGAATCGCCCTCGGTGGACGGTGTGACGCGCCGAGCGCCGACGCGCAGCTCGCCTACGGCCGAATTGCTGGCCCGGAAGTACACCGGCGTCACGGCGTACTTATTCGAGCAGCGGACCCAGCACGCGACGGTGTAGGTCGCGGCGCTGTTCATTTGCGAATGCCCCGGCGACGAGAACGCCGGCTGTAAGGCGCAGGTCCCCACAACGCCGGCCGGATGCGACGATGCGGAGCCAATCAAATCACGGTTGTTCGCAGTCTCGTCGGCGCCGTCTTCCTCGAATTTATAGTGGGCTTCAAGGTCGCTTGAAATGTCCTGGGCCGCGGCAGTCGAGCACGCAAACGCGAGCAGGATGGCTAAACAGATTCGCATGTCATTTACTCCGTTGTTAAAAGCACCCGGAGGGATCGTCCCCTTCGGCAATCCGCCCCGGGCCATCCGCACGCGCGGGATGGTTGGTTGTTACTGGGCGGGGCGAACGTTGATGGCGGTCAAGCCCTTGGGCGATTCTTGGGTCGCGAATTCAACCCGCCGGCCCACGAGCAGGCCATCGAAGTCCATTCCGCGAACTTGGCTGCAGTGAAAAAAGATGTCCGGGCCGCCATTTTGAGAAATGAAGCCGAACCCGCGTTCGTCGTGGATGTTTTTTACGGTCCCTTCGTAAGATTGCATTTCCGCGTCCTTTTTAAGTCCCAAAAGTCCCCCCGAGCTGGCACTTCCAAAGACCAGCCCGGGGGGCGCGGCGCGGGCGGTTCGTCGGCGCCCATCGCCAGCCGGAGAAAATTCAATCGGCGTCGATACACGCCTGATACGCGGCCTGTGCACGAGCACTGGCAGCCTGCACGGCCAACAGGGCATCGTCGCGAATCGCCGTCAGAACTTCGTCGCCATGAGCAAACCGCAGACGATCCTCCAGGGCGTCGAGCCGTGCGGACGCCGCGGCCTCCACGGATTTCGCAACCTGCAATGCAATCTGCAGCGGCCTTGGCGCGGAGTGAATGAGCTTGTGCTCCGCGGGCAATTCGCCAAACTGTCGGCCAACTTCCACCGCGTCACGATGATTGCGCGAGAGTAAACCGTCCTGCCCGGCGATTGCCGTCTCCAGCTCAACGTTGAGCTTTTCGAGGTCCGCCAGAAGTTCACGCCGCTCGGCTTCAAGTGATGGGGCCTGCGGCTGCCGCTCGCTGATGAGCTTGATCTGCGCCTTCTCAATTTCAGAGAGACGGGCCTGCAGCGGACGGCACGCGGCAACGTGCTCCGCGGCGAGCCGCTCTTTCTCCTCGTTAATTCGCACGTCCAGGTCGCGAAGTTCGATGAGTCGCGATTCGAGCCGTTTTGCTTCGGCAAGCTGCAGTCGAATCTCGGCACGCCGCACGGCGCGGGCCTCGTGGTCGTTCACGCGTTCGCGACGGTCTTTGATGGTGTAGCCGGGGTTGTCGGCAAGTTCGCTCAAGGTCGGCCTCCTAGCGGTAGCGGGCATTGTTTACTCCTGAATCTTTACGGGGGCCGCAATGCGGAACGTCCATGTCATCTCGGCGTCCGCAGCCGCGACAGCCAGGTCGCCGCCCCCCATGGGCAGCACGTCCGCCGGGGGCAGCTCAACGGTATGCTCGTCGTCCGCATCGTCCTCGCGTTCGTAGAACACCGCGCCGTCGCGCTGCGTGCGGGCGACGCGGTAGACAACGCCGTCGACTTCAACGCTGCCCGTCCGCTTGGCTTGCGCGAGTTGGTCCCAGCTCAGTTCGGATTGGGCGATAAATCGCTTCACGGTCAAACTCCGTTTTGTAGAAGATGGTCCAGTAAATGCTCGGCGAGCCAGTGCACAGTGTCCGAGCCGTAGACGTGATTGCCGGTTCGCATGTCGTATTCGAGGGGGCGTTCGCCGTGCTCGTCGAGCAGTGCACGAACGTGTCCAAGCTCCGCGAACTGGCTTTGCAGGTTGTCGACGGTGCGCGACCGCAGAAGGTGCACAAGCTCCGCCGTCTTGTCGTCGGGCGTCGGCTCGTAGTAGTGGCTCGCGTAGTATGGCTTTAGTGCTGGCATCTGATTACCACAGGAATCGGACAAACTGGCCCGCATCGGCGCCCTGCGAGCAAAGTGCAAGGCCGGTCAGACGGCAATCGGCGAACAGGAGCGCCGGGCCGTCGAATGTTTGGCGATTGACTTCTTCACGCGCACCCTCGGGGATGAGCAGCGGCTTTCGTAAGTCGCCCTCAATCGAGCACTCCCAGCGATAGCCCGCCCGGGCCAACTCCTCGACGTAGCTGCGAAAGCGGTTGTCTGCGTCGAGCTGGCCTTCCAAGTAAATCCGCCGCGGACCGACGAGAGTTCGCGTAATGGTCCCGATCCGCTTCCGGGGGTTGTGATCCAGATTGACGGGAAGGTGTTTAGCAACTTCCATCTCGTCGAGGTCGACCGCGTAGGGGTACGGCAGACGCGGCGACGACGTGTGCGCCGGAATCAAACCTCCGCCGAAAGCAATGGCCGCGAATTTGATGGGAGTGCTCAT
>CAYSFP010000321.1:0-2674 GCA_964430075.1 uncultured Planctomycetaceae bacterium
ATCTTGCCGTTGCCGCGCACCGGCCCGTCGAGCCGCTGCAGGTTGCAGTTGATCACGAACGTGAGGTTGTCCAGTTGCTCGCGCGACGCCAGCGTGATGGCGCCCAGCGTCTCGGGTTCGTCGCACTCGCCGTCGCCCAGGAACGCCCAGACGCGTTTCTTCGACAGGTCCTTGATCTTGCGATCGGTGAGATACCGGTTGAACCGCGCCTGGTAGATCGCCATGATCGGCGCCAGGCCCATCGACACCGTGGGAAACTCCCAGAACTCCGGCATCAGCCACGGATGCGGGTAGCTCGACAGCCCGCCGCCGGGGCTCAACTCGCGGCGGAAGTTCACCAGGTTCTGCTCGGAGAGCCGCCCCTCCAGAAACGCCCGCGCATACAGGCCCGGCGCCGCGTGGCCCTGGTAGTACACCTGGTCGCCGCTGTAGCCGTCTTCGCCGCGGCCGCGGATGAAGTGGTTCAGCGCCACTTCGTACAACGTGGCGCTGGAGGCAAACGTGCTGATGTGCCCGCCAGGCGATGCGGGGTCGCGGTTGGCCCGCGTGACCATCGCCATCGCGTTCCAGCGGACGAAGCTCTTGATCCGCCGCTCCAGCTCGCGATTGCCGGGATACCGCGGCTGCTTTTCGCGCGAGATCGTGTTGAGGTACGGCGTCGTGGCCGTGAACGGCAGCTCCACCCCGTGGCGATACGCCGCCTCATCCAGCACGGCGAGCAAGTGCTGCACGCGTTCCGGGCCCTTGCTCTCCAGCACGTAATCGAGCGACTCGAGCCACTCGGCCGTCTCGGTGGGATCGGGATCGTTCGGAACGAGCGTCTGAACTTCGGCGGCTTTGGCGTTGGCCATGGCTTACTTGGTCCTTCGACGGAGCGTTTACCACGGAGGCACGGAGGGCACGGAGTTAACAAGAAAGACAATTGGAATCAGATTCAACCGCAGATAAACGCAGATGCACGCAAATCGGACTATCTTCCTCATCTGCGTTAATCTGCGTCCATCTGCGGATACCGACCTTAGATTCTGGCTCTCCGTGTCCTCCGTGCCTCCGTGGTAGATCCGAACTAAGCGGTGGGAGTTTTCGTGCGCTTCGGCCGATACACTTCCGTCGCCGTGCCAAGTTGCACTTCGGCGGCGAACGACAGCGTCTCGCTGAGCGTTGGGTGGGGGTGAATCGATTCGGCCAGGTCGCGCACCGTGCAGCCCATCTCGATGGCCACGACCGCCTCGGCGATCAGCTCGCCGGCGCCGGCGCCCACGATGCCGCAGCCGACAACCCGTTCGGTCGCCGGGTCGACCAGCCACTTCGTGAGCCCGTCGGTGCGTCCGTTGGCGATCGCCCGGCCGCTCGCCTGCCAGGGGTACTGCACGACCTCGACGTTGCGGCCCTCGCGCTTGGCCTGCTCAGCGGTGAGGCCCGCCCAGGCGATTTCCGGATCGGTAAACACGACCGCGGGGATCGCCGCCTTGTCAAACGCCGCCGGCTCGCCGGCCAGCACCTCGGCCGCCACCTTGCCCTCGTGCGACGCCTTATGGGCCAGCATCGGTTCGCCCGCGACGTCGCCGATGGCCAGGATGTGCGGGTCGCTCGTGCGCTGCTGCTCGTCGATCTCGACGAAGCCCTTGCCGTCGACCGTCACCTTGGTGTTCTCGAGCCCGAAGCCGGTCGACTTCGGCCGCCGGCCGACCGCCACGAGCACGCGGTCGAACGTTTCGGTGCGCTTATTCGAGCCGTCGGCCGCTTCCATCGCCACCTCGACGCGGCCGCCGACGTCCTTCACGCCAGTCACCTTTGTGCCGAGGTGAATCGCTGCGAAGCGTTCGCGGAGCCGCTTCTCCAGCGGCTTGACCAGGTCGCGATCGGCGCCGGGAAGCAGGCCGTCGGTCAACTCGACGACGGACACGTTCGTCCCCAATTCCGCATACACCGTGCCCATTTCCAGGCCGATGTAGCCGCCGCCGATCACCAGCAGCGTCTCGGGAAGGTCGACCAGGTCGAGCGCGCCGGTCGAGTCCATCACGCGGTCGCTTTTGACGTCGAACATTTTCGGCATCGCCGGCACGCTGCCGGTGGCGAGGATGCAGTGGTCGAACGTGATTCGCGAATTCTCGTAGGTCGCGGGGTCGCCGCCCTCGAGCTGCAGCGTCGTCGAGTCGACGAACACGCCGCGGGCGTGAATCCGCCGCACCTTGCGCCGCTTGGCCAGTTCGGCCAGGCCGGCGGTGAGGGCGTCGATCACTTTCTCTTTGCGAGCCCGCACCTTCTCGACGGACACTTTGGGCGCCGTGAACTCGACGCCCCAGTCGGCCATCTCGCGCGCCTCGCTCACGACGCGGGCCACGTGCAGCAGGGCCTTCGAGGGGATACAGCCCCGCAGCAGACAGGCGCCGCCCAGCCGCGGGTCGGCCTCGACGATCGTGACTTCCAGCCCCAAATCGGCAGCCAAAAATGCGGCCGCGTACCCGCCAGGGCCCCCTCCGAGCACGACGATTTGTGAATGCATGCCAAATCCCTGTTTCTGCCGCCCGTCACGGGGGGGGGGGCGGTCGCTACAAACCCCTTAGTTTACCGCAGGTCCGACATCCCACAATGGGCGACGGAGAGAGGTGGGAGGGAGGTGGGCGTAAGAAGGCATTCGTAGTCTTGCTGGGTGCTGGTAAGCTGGGGTTCG
>CAYSFP010000322.1:0-2632 GCA_964430075.1 uncultured Planctomycetaceae bacterium
GTTCCTCGGTTGAGCCGAGGGATTTCACACCTCACTTACATGGCCGCCTACGCACCCTTTAAGCCCAGTGATTCCGAATAACGTTTGTACGGTTCGTATTACCGCGGCTGCTGGCACGAACTTAGCCCGTACTTCCTCCTAGGATAGGTCAAGCTTCGCTCTTCACGAAGCCTTCCTCCCCTACGACAGCGGTTTACAACCCGAGGGCCTTCATCCCGCACGCGGCGTCGCTCGGTCAGGCTTGCGCCCATTGCCGAAGATTCTCGACTGCAGCCACCCGTAGGTGTCTGGGCAGTGTCTCAGTCCCAGTGAGACGGGCCACGCTCTCACGCCCGCTATGCATCATCGCCTTGGTAGGCCATTACCCCACCAACAAGCTAGTACAACGCAGTCCGCTCCCAAGGCGGGCTTACACCTTTAATCCGAAGATAACATCCGGCATTACCCACAGTTTCCCGTGGCTATTCCGGTCCTCGGGGCACGTAACTACGCGTTACTCTCCCTTTCGCCGCTCTCAAGAGCCACTCACTTTAAAGCTGTAAGGCTTAAGGTTTAAGTCGAAAGCCACAAAACTTACGACTTACACCTTACAGCTCCAAGTGAGTGACTCTCTACCGCTCGACTTGCATGCCTAATCCACGCCGCCAACGTTCATTCTGAGCCAGGATCAAACCCTTCAATTGGTTATATGCTTAACTCGCTCCACAAGACCGCGGGGATAAACCCCGCGGCTCGCTTTGCGAGCCAACGACCCTTTTGAAACGTTTGAAACTTGTCCTTCCGTCGAAGACGGTCGGACCTGTTTGTACGATCTTGCGCTGGCTCTCGCACCGACGCATCCACGACTCTTGCGAATCGAGGACTCGCCGTGCGAGTTCTCAAAAAAGAGGTCCACTCACCAAATTGTCAAAGAGCAAAGCTTATTCTCGCGATTTGTCGCCGACGGGCAAGGGGCCCAACACGCGAATTTCGCTAAGAACTGCCTCGATCAGACGTTGCGTCGAAACGCAAATTCCTGTCGAGCCCGTTGATTGTAGAGAGGCAACGCCGGCCGTCAATGGTGGCTAGCAAGTTTTCGACAAATTTCTGGCGAGATCGCTCTGCCCGTCAGAACATCAATCGACCACGCAACCCGTCACGTCGACAAACCGCTCGCTATTCGCCCCTGGGCGGCCCAATGCGTCGGCATTGTCCCAGAAAAACGTGCGCTCCGGCAGCAGATCGATCTCGGCCTCGAAGTACTCGCGAAAGATCATCCGAAACGTGTTGACGGGCGTTTCCGGCAACTCGGGCAGCGAGCCGTCCGAGCGGGCGGGGAGCAGGAAGGCCGAGAGAATTGAACTCCTCAGTCGCAGTTGCTCCCGGCGATCGAGGCCGCGAACCGCGTCCGTCAGATACGGCCCTTCGTCCGCTTGCAGGACAATCAAGGGCGGGGCCTCGGAGCTCGCCAACACCTGGTCGATTGTCCGCAGCAGCAAGCGATTGGTCCCTTCCAACTGGCGGGCGTAGTCGCCCGGCGAGCCATCCCAGCTCGACGCCGCGCCGGGCAGCGCCGAACCATCCCGGTCGAGCACGTATGGATCGTGCGGCAACAGGAAGTGGGCGTACACGAACGTGGGCTGCTGGCGCTGGCTGGCTGCCGCCACGGCCTGGAATTGGCTGGTCGCCAGGCGGTCATGGTCTCGTAGCGGAACGAGCCGGCTCAACGGCGTGATCTGGTAGAGCGAATCGGCGAACTCGGAAGGGAGCATCGACGCCGAAAGCACGCGATCGGCGTTGCGGTTGGTGCGCAGCGGCTGAAACCAGTTGCCGAGATGGTGATACTCGTACCCCAGCCGTTTGAGCGAGCGTCCCACGCTGTGGTTCTGAATCAGCCGCGCGTAGTCGACGTCGCGCAGCCGCTCGTCCGGCAGGTACGCCAGGTTAAGCGTCGAACACATCGAGAGGAGTGTCAGCGGATAATTCGATCTTGCTTGCTCTACGACGCGGAAGCCCCGATCGCGGAGCTGTTGCATAAACCCGTCGTTGTCAAACTGATAATGCCTGCGCAGCGTCTCGGCGCCGGCGTAGCGGTCGAAGACCAGGAAATAGATGTCCGGCGCCGATGCGCTCTTGCGCAGAGTGAGGGTGGGTTGCGTCCAGGCTTTGGCAACGGTCACGCCGGCTGAGGTCGTCTGTTGTCGCCAGTTGCGCGCGCACTCAGCGGCGACGAAGGCCAGCAGGACGACCGTCATCACGTTGAGAAACTTGTTGATCGAGTTCAGCGCACATGCGGTCCAGAGGATCCAAGTCGCCCCGACTGCCCATACGGCACACCAGGCGACCATAATCCCCATTGCAGGCGTCTGCGAAAAGCCGAACGTTCGTCGCCAGAGGCCGTCGAGCAGGTCCCCGAGTCCGCCGAAGGAGAAGAACGCGATGAGCGTCCACGTGGCCACGACGGCTGCCCGAGGGACGTCGGCGGTAAGTCGCCTTGTGCCCCAGTACGTCACCGCGGCCAGCGCCAAGACGGCCAGCAGCGGCCCGACGACGTCCCGCAGCTCAATGTCGCCAACGTTCTTGGCGACCATATTTGCCGCGGGAAACATGGCGATCAGCAGCGGGTGCCACGAGTACCCCCGCGTCGATCTCC
>CAYSFP010000323.1:0-2607 GCA_964430075.1 uncultured Planctomycetaceae bacterium
ATCCGCTCCTCAGCGTCCATCAAGATTTCATCGGAACCCATCGCTAATCATTCCCCTTTTTCCTTTGCGCGTTCTTTGCGCCTTTGCGCCTTTGCGTGAAACATGCCGAGTTTAATTCACGCAAAGGCGCGAAGGCGCAAAGGTGACGCAAAGAATTGAATGGTTTGATAGTTAATTATTCCCGCAAGTCACCCGCGTGCCGATCGGCTCGCCGCGGACGGCCCGTTCGATGTTGCCGTCGGCGCGGTAGTTGAAGACGAGGATCGGCAGGTTGTGTTCCATGCAGTGGGCGATGGCCGTGGGGTCCATCACGCGCAGATTCTGGTTGCGGACCTGCTCGAACGTCAGGTCGCGGTAGAACACGGCGTGCGGATTCTTCTCGGGGTCGTCGCTGTACACGCCGTCGACGCGGGTGGCCTTCATCAGGATATCGGCGTCGAGTTCCAGCGCCTTCTGCGCGGCGGCCGTGTCGGTGGTGACGAACGGCGCCCCCGTGCCGCCGGCGAGGATCACGATGCGGCCCTTTTCGAGATGCCGCTTCGCGCGGCGGCGGATGAACGGCTCGGCGACGCCGTCCATCTTCAGCGTGCTCATGAGGCGCGTTTCGCAGCCGAGCGATTCGAGAGCGTCCTGCAGCGCCAGGCCGTTGATCACCGTGGCGAGCATGCCCATGTAGTGGGCGGTGGCTTCGTTGACGCTCGAGTTGCCGGCGGTGAACTGGGCGCCGCGGAGGATGTTGCCGCCGCCGATGACGATGGCGATCTCCACGCCCTGCTGCTTGGCCCGGTAGGTCTGGGCGGAAATGTGCACGACTTCTTGCATGCTGATGCCGCGTTCGCCGGCCGGGGCGAAGCTTTCCCCTGAGAGCTTCAGGACGATGCGGCTGTAGGGGCCGGACTTCGTTTCGGCGGCAGGCTTGGGCATGGCGGCGGCGGGCATGGCGTGTTTCGCGGTTCCGGGGACGGACGGGAGATATTCTCACGCAAAGGCGCAGAGGCGCAAAGGACGCGCCGCACAAAAAAGCCCCGAGCAGGCGTGCTCGGGGCTGGTGAATCGCTCGAAGAACCGTTTATGCCATGGGCGGCGCTCAACTGTCGGCCGGCAGCTTGCCCAGCTCCCAGCGGAGGAATCGCTTCACCTTCATGCCGCCCTTCTTGGCAAAGGCGCCGACCGTCTGGGTCTCGTCCTTCACGTAAGGCTGTTCTTCCAGGACGTGCTCGGCGTAGAAGTTGCCCATGCGGCCTTCGATCATCTTCTCGATGATGTTGTCGGGCTTGCCTTCCTTGCGGGCGCGCTCTTTCTGAATTTCCTTCTCTTTGGCTACGAGCGATGCGTCGAGAGACTCCTTGGATGTAGCCTTGGGATCCTTTGCGGCGATGTGCAGGGCCACTTCCTTGGCAATTTCGTCCGAACCGCCTTCCACTTCAACGAGGGCGCCAATTTTCGCCATATGCACGAAGCCGCCGGAGGGGGCGTCAATCCGCACAATGCGTGACAAGCGGAAGACCTCCCGAATCTTGTTCTCCAACTCGTCCTTCTGGTCGCGCAGCGTCTTGCCCTTCTTGCTGGGCGACGGCTGTCCCCACAGGTCGTCTGGGGTCGCCGCGCCCGGACCGGTGGCAAGTTGCTGAGCGAGGTCATTGGCGAGCTGTTTGAACTCGTCATTGGTCGCCACGGGGGCGGACTCGCATTGCAGCTCGATCATCGCGCCGATTTTTCCATCGACGCTCGTGTAAACCGCGATACGGCCTTCTTCGGTCGCGCGGTCTTTGCGCGTGTCCATCAACTTCTTTCCGGCCTCGCGCAGGGCTGTCATCGCTGCTGCTTCGTCGCCGCCTGCGGCCTCGAGAGCACGCTTGCAGTCCATGAACGGCAAGTCCGTCTTTTCGCGCAGCGACTTGACCATCGCGGCGGTAATTTCTGCCATGGTTCAACTCCAATTATGCGATTGCGAGATTGCTTGAAATCCTCTGCTCCCCTCTCCTCGACGGAGAGGGAGCAACCGAGCACGGTCGCCGGTGGCGACCGAGCGCAGGGCGGTCGTGGTATGTGGGCGAAGCGTGTACTTGGCTCGCCCCTCTCCCCAGCCCTCTCCGCAGAGGGAGAGGGGGCCGGAGGGATCGCATGAGGCGGTCGTTGCCCCAGGGAGGCTACGCCTTCGCCTCGGCGCCTTCGCTGGCTTGCTGCTGGTCCATCGTCGCCTGAATTTTCGCGGCGCCGATCGCGTCGGCCAGGATGCTCATCACCAGCTCGATCGACCGCATGCTGTCGTCGTTGCCGGGAATCGGCAGATCGACCTGGTCGGGGTCGCAGTCCGTGTCGATCAACGCCACCGTGGCGATGCCCAGCTTGCGGGCTTCTTTCACGGCGTTCTTTTCCTTCTTGGGATCCACCACCACCAGGCACTCCGGCAGGCGGCTCATCGTGCGGATGCCGTGCAGGTTGTGGTAGATCTTGCGGTGCTCGCGGTTGAGCGTCGACTGCATCTTCTTCGAGTAGGTGTGAATCTCCTCGCCGGCGATGATCTTTTCGAGCTCCTCGAGCCGGGCCAGCCGGTCGCGAATCGTGCGGAAGTTGGTGAGCGTGCCGCCGAGCCAGCGGTCGGCC
>CAYSFP010000324.1:0-2576 GCA_964430075.1 uncultured Planctomycetaceae bacterium
ACTACAAAAGACAAACCGCGTAATAGGTTACGAAAATTCAAGTGCCATTCGGGGCGCTCTCCGTTTCGTGCCTTTCGTAGGTTTCGTGGTCGAATGCATGAGGTGTTGCTGCGTGCCAGGTCGCCTCAGCGATGGATGAGTCCGCGGTCGGCGGCGTGAACGACGCGGGGGGAAGGGGCGAGAGAGAACGAACGGCGGATGCGGCATCCACCGTACGAGCTCAAGAGGGCGAACAGCAACGCCAGCGGCGTCGAAAGGCCGCGACGCCAAACGCGGCGCACGCCGCCAGCAGGCCGCTGGCCGGCTCGGGGATGGCTTCAAGAGTCACATTGTCCAACCGGACATTCACGTCGGGCGGCAAGGGGAAAGGTACGTCATAGCAAAAGAGTCGGAAAGAGAACGGTGCGCCGCGGAGGTTAGGGTTTTGGAAATCGAACGAGTAGGACAACTGCCGCGTCGCGGAATTCCATGCGACATTCGGAGGAGCATCGGACGGCTTAATATTGGGCTCGCCTGTCCCGAACGGTAGGTCCCCTCGGCGCGATTGGAGCGCGAAGACCGGCGGCTCCGCGGCGCTGCTGGCCATGTCGAATCGGACACGGACAACTTCATTACGCGGGCTCTCCGGATAGTTAATTTGGATATAGTCGCCGACCCTCCACCCGGTGGAGCTGAACGAATGCTCCGACCCGTTGCCGACGGGGCTACTGTATTCGGACTCTCCTTGGTGAATCACAAAGAGGGTTCCCTGGCCTTCTTCCGGCGCGTGAGGACCGGCCGACGTCGGCCGGCTCTCCTCGAACGTCCAGCTCGCAAGCAGGGCGCCGGGCGCGGGCCTCACGGCTGCGCCCGAAATGATCGCCGCGGCGATGCCGCACATTGTTCGACAAAGTTGCCAAGACTTCATGAGACTACCTCTCCGTGAAAGGCGGTTTATCTAACAAACCCCGCGTGCGCCAGATTTTTTTGGAGCTTCAGGCGATTCTTGCAGCGTCAGTCCCTTCGACGTGCCGCCCGTGATGTCAAACTAAGCGCAACACGCTTCACCATACCGTTACAGCTACTTGTGTAAACTTCCCCGCACCGTTGAGCTGGCCGCGCCACGAGAAACTCTGGTACCGCTTTCCGCCGTGGCTTAAATCGTTGGGTTCCTCGTAGGCCGCGGTGATCTCGCCGACGACCCAGTCGCTCGAATCGGTCGTGTAGAGCATCGCGATCGCCTTTGCGGCGGGATGGGCGGGGTTGGTGGTTGTCGCGCAACCCTCGTCATACATCCACGTCGGGCCGTACAGGACATTATCCATCGGGTCCGTATTGCGCGAGCGCCCGCTGAACAGCACGCCGTCGAAGATCGTCCGCACCGGATGCGACGACGTGCCGCCCTGGGCCCGCACCATCCGGCCATACCCGAGTCGCAAATTATTGATCCGATGCACGCCGTACGAGCTCAAGAGGGCGAACAGGAACGCCAGCGGCGTCGAAAAGCCGCGACGCCGAGCGCGGCGCACGCCGCCAGCAGACCGCTGGCCGGTTCGGGCACCCCCTCGATGGTCACGTTGTCCAACCGCACATTGACATCGGGCGATCTGGGGAAGAGCGTGTCATTGCACACGAGTCGGAAGGAGATTGACTTCGTTGCTTGATGAGGGATGACGACCTCGGTCGAGTAGTAGAACTGGCGTACGGAGGAGTTCCATGCGTCACGAGGCGGAGCGTCGGAAAATTTAATCGCGTTTGCGGCGCGAAAGTAGGGTCCGCCGTCGATGCTGTAGTTGAGCGCAAACGCCGGCGGCTGCGCGGCGTTGCTCGCCATGTCAAATTGAAAACGGACGGACTCGGCAAAGAAGCCTTGAGGGGTAACGACGCCTTGGGGATAGTGAATTTGGAAGTAATCGTTGATCGCCCAACCGGTCGAGCTAAACGAGTGCTCCGATCCATTGCCCACCGGGCTGCTGTACTCTGAGTCGTCTTGGTGAAAGGCAAAGAGGATTCCCGTGCCTTCTTCCGGCGCGTGGGGCCCGGCCGAGGTCGGCCGGCTCTCCTCAAACGTCCACTGCGCAACGAGGGCCCCCGCCGCGGGAGCCGCGAACACGCTTAGTAGGATCGCTGCGGCTAGGCTACAGCACGTCGTCCGAGCAAGTTGCCAGCGGTTCATGAGACTACCTATGCGTAAGAGAACCGACGGCCCATAAAAAATGTCGCGCGTGCACGGGGCTTCGATGCTTGGGGCCTTTCAAGGGCCTTCCAACGCTGAGGGGAGCCTGGATTGACGTTCTTACCAAGCGGGGCCGCGCATTGGCCGTCACTAACTTCTGCCCGATGGCTTAACGATGGGATCCCAAGCAGCGTGAACGGTCCCACCTTTTACTCGGGTATCTCCTCACCCGCCCACACCTTAATATCTACTTGCGTGAACCTCCCTGCACCGTTGAGCTGGCCGCGCCACGAGAAACTCTGATACCGCCTTCCACCGTGGCTCAAATCGTTGGGCTCCTCATAGGCCGCGGTGATCTCGCCCACCACCCAGTCGCTCGAATCGGTCGTGTAGAGCATCGCAATCGCTCGCGCGGCGGCGC
>CAYSFP010000325.1:0-2413 GCA_964430075.1 uncultured Planctomycetaceae bacterium
CGACGCCGCCCTCACTCCCAGCACGACCCACCTCACACGCTGTGAGAAATGCGGGCTAGAGCTGCTTTCGCATCGTCGCGTGGTGAATCACGCCAAAGAGCAGCGGCCCGTCGCCGACGACTTCGTACCCCTGCCGGGCGTAGAAGTCGACGGCATTCTCCCGCGCCTGCAGGACGATCGAGCGGACGCCCACGTCGCGCGCCGCCTGCTCGAGGCGCGACATGATCCGCCGGCCAAGCCCCTGGCCGCGATAGCGCTCGTCGACGGCCATCGAACGAATCTGGGCTTCATGGGGCGATTTGCAAACGAGGCGGCCGACCGCGATCGCCTGCCCATCGCCGTCGAAGATGGCCAGGTGCGTGCAGGGAAACTGATCCTCGTCGGCGTCTGCCGTGGGCGGCTGGCCCCACGGGGCGCGGAGCACGCGCCACCGCAGATCGCGGTAGGCCGTCCATTCGGCATCAGTCTGGGGCGAACGGACCTGCATTCCAGGGCTTCCCGCTGCGGCGCGGAGTGACGCGAAATCATCCGGTCCTGCACATGCTGTCCGTCATCTTAGCTGCCGGCGCCTTGCGCCGCAGGCGCCGGCCCGCGCCCCGAAGTGCTCTCCGTGGTTTGCGCGGCAATCTCCCTGGCGCGCAGCGCCGCCACGATCAA
Source organism: uncultured Planctomycetaceae bacterium (assembly GCA_964430075.1). Lineage (GTDB taxonomy): Bacteria > Planctomycetota > Planctomycetia > Pirellulales > Lacipirellulaceae > Lacipirellula. The sequence continues at coordinate 658 of CAYSFP010000325.1, forward strand.
CTCCGCGCACGCGCCAACGGTCAGTCGCGACGAATTCACAACGAGATCAAAGTTGGACGCGTCACGAATGTCACGATGGAAGTGACTGGCGACGAACGTATCGCGCTCCTGGTCCAGGCGTTGAACGACGTCCCGAGCCGCCGCTTCCGTTACATCCCGATCGCGTGCGATGCGACCGACGCGGTCGTCCACGTGCGCCACGACGCGAACGCGAAGCGTTGTCGCCGGCGGCAGGCATGCGGCGGCGCCGCGTCCCACAATCACGCACTGTCCGCGTGCGGTCAGCGCGTTGAGAACGTGCACGAGGTGATGAACATACTCCGCGCTCGAAACATGGTGGCGTTTGAACGAGGCGAGCGCATCCACCAGCCAGCCGCGATCGTGCTCGTCGACCGAAGCCACGAGCTCGGCCCGCAGCCCGCTCTCTTGGGCCACCATGTCGATGAGTTCCCGATCGTACACGGGCCATTGCAGCAATCGGCCAATTTCGCGAGCGACTTCGTTGCCGCCCGCGCCCGTCTCCCGGCTGATCGCCACGGTGGGGCGATTGCCCGACTCGCCTGGGTCTTGCGGGGCCCCTTCGGCCGTCCGGCGCCAACGGGCGCGCAGCAGGTTCAAGCGTTGATCGACAATGGGTGCGGCGTTCATCACGGCCTCCTTTTTGTGGACACGAGGGATCGCTTGCCAATCGCCCGAGACAATTGTACGGTTCGCAAATGACGATGATTGCACGACTGTTGCAACTGGCGGGCCTAACGATCCCCCCGCTCGCCATGGTGGCGCAGCTTTCCAACCAGATCACCGCGGGGCGGATGCTGCAGTTTCTCGTGTTTTCGGTGTGCCTGTTCCTGGCGGGCTATTTATTGCAAAGTTTCCGCGGCAAACAGTGAAACGGCGTCATGCGCGACCAGCGGTCGCGGCTTATAGGACGGCGTCGCTCGCCTTGACCCCTCCGGTCAATCGCTATAAACTTTTTGCTGCGCTCATGTTGCGCACTTTGTGCAGCCCCTCCAGTAGCTCGTTCGATCGATCGTCGCCACGGCTGCGTAATTACTTAGCTGCGTAGTAACTTGGGCGACCTGTGCCGGCGGCGGCGCTTTGCTCTGTCCCACCTTCGGCGCGCAACCGCCTTCCCTCCACGCGGATTGTTGAGCACACGATGGAAGTTTTGGAACGAATTTGGGAGTTCGTCGCTGGCTTCATGAACGCCATTCTCGGGCGGTTCGAGCGAGCGATCACGGTGCTGTTCGGCTCGGCCAACGCGCGCTTCCTGCGCCGACTGCAGCCGAAGGTCGATGCGATCAACGCGCTGGAAGACAAGTACCAGCAGCTCTCCAGCGACGATCTGCGGGCCAAGACCGACGAGTTCCGCCAGCGGCTTGACGCCGGCGAGTCGCTCGACGACATCCTGGTCGAGGCGTTCGCCGCCGTGCGCGAAAGCGGCCGCCGCTTTTTAGGCATGCGTCATTACGACGTGCAGCTCATGGGCGGCATGATCCTGCACGAAGGCAACATCGCCGAGATGGTCACCGGCGAAGGCAAGACGCTGGTGGCCACGCTGCCGGCCTACCTGAATGCGATTCAAGGCAAGGGCGTACACATCGTCACCGTGAACGACTACCTGGCCCGACGCGATATGGAGTGGATGGGGCCGATCTTCACCAACCTGGGCCTCACCGTGGCGGCCATCCAGAGCGGCATGGACTCCGGCGAGCGGCAGAAGGCCAACGCCTGCGACATCACCTACGGTACGAAC
>CAYSFP010000326.1:0-2402 GCA_964430075.1 uncultured Planctomycetaceae bacterium
CGCCCGTCGTGCAGTATGACCGCCTCAATCGGGTTCGGAAGGTTCTCGCCTTCCTCGCCCCCGTGTTCGAGGCGGAGCACGAGTACGTCCCTGCGGGAACCTACGGGATGAAACTCACGCCCGACGGCGGCACGCTCTACGTCAACTTCAACGGCCATCCCGTCGAAAAGCACCGCCCGAAGCACATCCGGGCCGACGGCTTCGGCCTGTGCGCGTTCGCCACCATCGAGATCCCCAAATCGGAACGCTGACGTCCGGTGCGGGGGGAGCGAAGCGCGAGGGGCCGGGCCTGGGGTGGCGCCGCTTCCGAGCGATGTCGCCTTGGGCGGGCTACGCGTCACAGAAAGCCTACATGCCCCGCCGGTCAGGTCGAGCGCTTGATTCGGCGTCCACGCAGTCTGCCCGTGCGCGACGTGGGATCCGGCAATGGGTTGCGCTCGACGTGCTCTGCCAACGCCGCCTTCGCATACAAAGGCAATGCGATTGCATTCTCATTGGCGAGCTCCTTGAGCTTGGTGTAACTTTGGCGGCGGCCGCCAACAGTTCCGGTGAGTGTGTTGGTTTGGTCATTCTTATGCTAATCGAAGAGCAACGACTGATGGCAAGACGCGGTCGACACGATCAGAGTCTTTGGTACGTGCCCGAGACGAGCCAACAGACACTCGGAGATGTAGAGTGATTCGTAAGTCACCCCGTTGCGCCCAAGAAGTGTTTCCTGGCTCGACCTGCCAGCCTTGACCTCAAAGTGTCTTAGCTTCAAGGAGGCAGGCAATCGCTTGCCGTAGACCTTGTCGCCAATGCGGCCATCATACGACACAATCAGCGAAAGCTCTCGACGAACCAAATGGGATAGGCCGTCGCAAAACTCATCGAAGCTCATTCCTCTGACGTAGCGGCTGTCGCGTTCGCCGCTCGTGCCCTGGTACGGAGGATCCAGGTAAACCACGTCGTCAGGCTGAGCATCTTTGAGCGTTTCAAGATAGTCGGCTTGGTGGACGCGAGTTGTTCCGCTCAGCGCCTTGGCTGCGCGTACAATATTGTCTCGCATCGTTGCCGGGCGTGCGCCCCGCCTTCGGTGGTCGGCGGTGTTGTTGAATTCACCATCTCGATTGTAGCGAATGGCAGCCTTGACGCACCGTGCGAGCAGGTAGAGGAACAAGGCGGGCGCTGGCTCGCGGTTGAACTCTGCACGAACGTCTGCAAAGTGACTCCTTCCTACAAGCTCTTGCTCCCTCCAGAGGCGTTCGTACTCGTCCGCCAAGTCGAATGGTGCGTCGATGATCGCTCGCCACAGGGAAGCGATGGGCGCGTGCAGGTCGCCGATCACGAAACGTTCCGCGGCGCCCGCTGAGGCGGCCCGGAGTGTAACGGCCGCGGACCCTGCGAACGGCTCGAATAGAGTTTGCGTATCGCGGGGAAAACAGCCACATATCGTCGGGGCGAGCCAACGCTTGCTGCCTTGGTACGGAATGGGATGAGGAACGTTCCCTGCGATCCGCATAACACCTCAGAGTGGAAACTCAATTGTCATCGCATTCGGAATAGCTATTGCAGGGTTACTGAGTGCGGACAGCTTCTCGTCGGGTTCGGAACGGCTGTCCTCGTCCTTATGTATTGCTGCGACCCCAAATGTATTGCTGCGACTCCAATCGCACCATCGAGACCTCCACCTCACTCCCGCTTTCCGCCCGCCGAACCTGTCTGTAGGTCCACCACTCGCGCCGGGCCGTCAGCCGCCGCACGCCTGGAGGCGTAGCCTAGCAGCCGGCCGCCCCCCGGCAAGAGGCCAACTCGCCGCCCCGCCTGATGCCGGCTCGCGACGCCGAACAAGAATTTCGTTTGCGCAATCCATCACGTCGAAAATTGCGCCCGGCGCAAGATCTCACCGCCGACGACGCAACGCCGGTTTCAACGGGGCTTCTTCGTGTTCCAACTGTTGTGGCGAAGCACTTGTCGCACGCAGCCGTTGTTCGTTGCGCGCGCGATCACGAGAGACCGACATCGCGACCGCTGAAGCATCGGCCTGAATAGCGACCTGTTTGACTTCACTATGTTGCCGCCAAGCCGTTGTGGCGGAGCAGGGCTTCGGGGCTCGGTTCGCGGCCGCGGAAGGTGCGGTAGAGGTCCATTGGGTGGCGGCTGCCTCCCTGGGCGAGGATCGCGTCGCGGAAGCGGCGGCCTGTGGCTTGCACGGCGTCTTCGTTGTCGAGGCCCGCTTCCTCGAAGGCCGCGAAGGCATCGGCGCTGAGCACCTCGGCCCACTTGTAGCTGTAGTAGCCCGCCGCGTAGCCGCCGGCGAAGATGTGGGTGAAGCCGCAGAGGGTGCGGTCCTCCGGCAACAGGGGCAGCACCGACGTCTTCGCCGGCGGCTACGCGGCGGGCTACTACAGCTACAAGTGGGC
>CAYSFP010000327.1:0-2396 GCA_964430075.1 uncultured Planctomycetaceae bacterium
CCTCCTATCAGAAAACGGTGAACGAACTTCTACCGAATGCTGATAGCTGACACAAGTTTTCTTATACGGATTCCAACATGAACTAGCGCGCCTCCTCTAGCGCCCTCCCAGACTACCCATCATGATATCGCAGGCACTGTTTAAGGAGCCTGTGATGGACGTGAAGGATCATGTGCCGCTCTCGGAGCTGAAGCGGCTGGAGCGCATCGAGCGAAATGCGGCGCGTGCGAAACGACTGCGGATTCTCATCCTCGGCGTCGCGGGTTGGACGGCCCCGGCGGTGGCGATGGCGGTGGGCTTGAGCCGCCGCATCTGCCAACGGTGGGTGTCTCGCTACAACGCCGAAGGTCTGACAGGCCTTGACGATCGGCGCGGCCGCGAGGAGCGTCTGCCGCTGACGCCGGAGGAGCAGGACGAATTTCGTCGGCGGCTCGATGCCGGCCCGACGGCTCAGGACGAGGTCTGCTCGCTGCGCGACAAGGATGTGCAGCGGATTCTGGCCCAGGAGTTCCATCTGCTGCGTTCGCTGGCGGGCGTCTATCACTTGCTGCACCGGTTCGGATATTCGTGCTTGCGTCCTCGGCCGCGGCATCGCAAGGCCGATCCCCAGAAGCCAGCAGCGTTCCTCCGGGAGTGGCCGGAGCGGTTCCAAGCGATTGGCCAAGCGCATCCGGAGAAGCGATTGCGGGTCGACTTTCAAGACGAGTCGCGGTTCGGCCAACAGGGAACGACGACGAACGTTTGGGCGCGGAAGGGCTCGCGGCCGACCGCGATTCGGCAGACCGAGTACGAATACTTGTGGGTGCTCGGGGCCGTCTGCCCCGAGACGGGGCAGGCCGAAGGGCTGCTCAGTCCGCAGCTCAATACGAAGATCGTGAATGAGTTTCTCCGGCAATTCTCGCAGACGATTCCGGCGGACGAACACGCCGTCATCCTCGGGGACGGGGCCGGCTTTCACGGCAGCAAGCAGCTTTGCGTGCCCGACAACGTGACCATCGTGACCCTGCCGCCCTACAGCCCAGAACTCAACCCCATCGAGAACCTGTGGCATTACCTCAAAAGCCACTGCTGGAGCAACCGCGCCTACGACGACTACGACGCCCTCGAACAGGCCGCCGTCGATGCCTGGCTGAAGGTCGCCCTCGACGAGGAACTCATGAAAACCGTATGCGCCGCGCCTTACCTCGATCGCGCTAGTTCAAGTTAGGATGCGTATTACAGGGCCCGTGGGACGGCGACTACCGACTACAAGTCCTCTGCGGAGCCTGAGTTAACGTGCAATCGCCCTGAGGTGCAATCGCCCTGAGGGATCAGGAGAAGGACAAACGGCTTAGTGGAATCTGAATCGCAGCGGAACACAGGATAAAGCGTCACCGATCAACTCTCCCCCTCTCACCGTCCCCTGACTCCTGACTCCTGACCCCTCCTCCCCCTCAATCCACCGGCGTCCCCATCTCCCGCATCAGCAGTTTCATATCATCCCAGCAGTACTTCTTGGCCGAGGGATTGCGCAGCAAGTACGCGGGGTGATAGGTGCACACGACCTTGAACTTCCGGTAGGCCAGCACGCGCCCGCGCATGCGGCCGATCGCCTCGGTCGTGCCCAGCAGATTCTGGGCGGCGACCGCGCCCATGCAGCAGATGAACTCGGGCTGGATCAGCTCGAGCTGCCGCTCGAGATAACGCCGGCAGTTGCCCGCCTCCTCCGGTAGGGGATTGCGATTGCCCGGCGGCCGGCACTTGAGAATATTCAGGATGTAAACATCCTCGCGACGCAGCCGGCAGGCCTCCAGAATCTTGTTGAGCAACTGCCCCGCGCGGCCCACGAACGGCTCGCCCTGCCGGTCTTCGTCCGCCCCGGGCGCCTCGCCCAGCATGCACAGCCGCGCGTGCGGATCGCCCACGCCGAACACGGTCTGCGTGCGCGTCGCGGCGAGCTCGCCGCACAGCGTGCAGCCGGCGACTTCCTGCTCGAGGATTGCGAGCGTGGGCGCCTGCGAAACGATCGTCGCGGGCCGATCGCCCGCGTCGAAGAGCGCGGCCGGCTTTGCGCTGACTCGCATCGGTGCGACGGTCGAACTCGCCGGAGCGGTCGGCGGGACCGCCGCCGATTTCGGCGCCGGCTTGCGCCCCTTGGGCAATTGCTGAACTCCCGCGGCCTGCAGGCTTTCGAGTTGCTGGCGAACAGCTTGAAGCAGTTGGTCCGAATTGAGTTTCGACATGCGCGAGTCGCCTCCATGCTGGGTCCAGCTCCCAGTGTAGGCGCCTTCAACCCGCGGGGGCAGGGTCCCGTCCTTCGGCACGTCCGCTCACGGCGAATGGCAAACGGCAAGCGGGATAGTGAATCAGAACCACCGGCAGAGCCGGTGGTATGAGGAAGGCCCCTAAAAGGGGCC
>CAYSFP010000328.1:0-2356 GCA_964430075.1 uncultured Planctomycetaceae bacterium
TCAGGGGTCAGGGGACTCGTCATTGACTCCTGACTCCTGTCTCCTGACTCCTTCCGCCCGCATCACCGGCGTCCGCGTCCGCGGCGGCGCCGTCTACCGCGCCTGTGCCGTCGTGCTCACCACCGGCACGTTCCTCCAGGCGCTCATGCCCACCGGCGAAGCCCAAACGCCCGGCGGCCGCGCCGGCGAGGGCACGACCGGCGGCATCAGCGCTGCGCTCGCGCGATTGGGCGTGCAGCTCGCCCGCTTCAAGACCGGCACGCCGCCGCGGCTCAACGGCCGCACGATCGACTACGAGCGCACCGAGCTGCAGCCGGGCGACGACGAGCCGCAGCCCTTCTCCTATCTGACGGACAAACTCGACGTCCAGCAGCTTCCCTGCTTCATCACCTACACCAACGAGGCCGTCCACGAGCTGATCCGCGCCAATCTCCATCGGGCGCCGATGTATTGCGGCCAGATCACCTCCGGCGGCCCGCGCTACTGCCCGTCGATCGAGGACAAGATCGTGCGGTTCGCCGAGAAACCGCAGCATCAACTGTTTCTCGAGCCCGAGGGCCGCAACACGCGCGAAGTGTACGTCAACGGCGTGTCGACCAGCCTGCCGCGCGACGTGCAAGATGCGATGATGCGGATGATCGCGGGCCTCGAGCGGGCCGAAATCATGCGCTACGGCTATGCCGTGGAGTACGACTACGCCCCGCCAGACCAGTTGCTGCCCACTCTGGAATCGAAGCGCGTCGCGGGGCTGTACTTCGCCGGCCAGATCAACGGCACGACGGGCTACGAGGAGGCGGCCGCCCAGGGGCTGATCGCCGGCGCCAACGCGGCGCTCGCCCTCGCAGGGCGCGAGCCGCTCGTGCTGTCTCGCGATCAGGCATACATCGGCGTGCTGATCGACGACCTGGTGACCCGCGGCGTCGACGAGCCCTACCGCATGTTCACCAGCCGCGCGGAATTCCGCCTGCTACTGCGGCACGACAACGCCGATCGGCGGCTGACGCCGCTGGCATTCGAACTGGGCCTGGCCGACGACGAACGCATGCAGCGGCTCAGTGCGAAGCTTGCTGAGGTGGACCGCCTCACGACGCTGCTAGAGACAACTCGCCGCGAGGGCGTGACGCTCGCCCAGCACCTGCGACGCCCGGAGACCGAGTGGCAGCACGTCGCCGCGTGGCTGCCCGAGCTCGCCGGTGCCGGCCGCGATGCGATCAGCCAGGTGGTGTGCGATCTCAAATACGCAGGCTACATCGCCCGCCAGGGCGTGGACGTCGAGCGCCAGCGACGGCTCGCCGCGAAGCGCTTGCCCAGCGGGATCGACTACGATCGCATCGTGCACCTTCGCGCCGAAGCACGGGAAAAGCTCGGCCGCATCCGCCCGTTGGACCTGTCGCAGGCCAGTCGCATCAGCGGCATCACGCCAGCGGACATCGCGCTGTTGATGGTTCACCTGGAAGGCAAAGGTGCGGCTCGTTAGTGGCCAATGTCCGTGGTCCGTGGTTCGTGGTCCGTTGCATTCGGCTCCAAAGCTTCCCTGCAACGGCCAACAGACAACGGACGACGGACATGAACCGAAAAGCCACGATTCCCACTGAAAACAGCGCAACTCAATATAGAATAACGAGTTACGTCAATCCAACCGATGTTGACTCAGCTTTTCACGCCGTTATAATTCCCGCAGTTGGCAATTCAGGAAACTTCGGCAGGCATGGACGACGCTGCCGTCTAGACAGCCTCGCAGTTTTGAGTCGGGAAACGCGAGTTTAGGAGTTTGCGCACCCCAGGATTCCTGGGTACGCCTGTGCGAGGCTGGCAAGGACGCCTGCCACGCGAGCCGAATCACCCCCGTTGGCCCCGCTTACCGTCCGCTTATCGCGCGCCAGCCTGCTCAGTGAGCGAGCCGCGCTTCGACCATCGACTAAGGAGAGAGGTGGTTCCTGCTATGAAGACCGTCTTCACGACCGGCGAAGCCGCCAAGATTTGCAAGGTTAGCCAGCAGACGATTATTCGCTGCTTCGATTCGGGCCAGCTCAAGGGCTTTCGCGTGCCGGGCAGCCGATTTCGCCGTATCCCGCGGGATCAGTTGTACGCCTTCATGCGGGATAACGGCATCCCCACCGATGCCCTCGACAGCGGCAAACGCAAGATCCTGGTCGTCGACGACGACGAGGATTTGGTCGAGTTGATCAGCGACGCCCTCGAACGCGACGGCCGGTTCGACATCCGCACGGTCAACAACGGCTTCGGCGCCGGCATGCTGATCAAGGAGTTTCGCCCGGACCTGGTGGTGCTCGATATCATGCTGCCGGACATCAACGGCAAGGAAGTCTGCAACCTGGTTCGCAGCGACCCCAGC
>CAYSFP010000329.1:0-2220 GCA_964430075.1 uncultured Planctomycetaceae bacterium
GCTCGAAGACTTCGAGCGCGATCTGAAGAACAACCTCTGGGTAGCGTCGAGCATCATCTCGACGACGCCGTCCACATTTCGGCTCGCCTTGGGAAGTCCGGCTGCATCGAGCCCAAGGCGGCGAGCGATCGACGAGCGAACTTCATCGGGATCGAGGGCTTCTCCTTCAATCGCTGAGGACTTGACGACGTCGGAGGTGAGCACCGAGAGGCTCGCTTCCGCCCGCAGGTCGAATCCGAGGGCCTCCATTTTTCCCAGGAGGCGACCCTGCTTGTGGCGGACGGCCACCAAGGGGGCGGCGAGCGTGTCGCTGTCCCATTGGAATTCCGGCCATCCCGGCTGCTCGTGGATAAATGGCATCTTTCACCGCACCTTCTGCGGTGATAATAGCACGTTTTCGCCGCAAAGCCAGGTTTTTGCCGCATTTCTTGCGGTGATTAGCTTGCTATTCGCCGCAGCACGCCGCTCAACAAGCAAACATGCTACCAATAGCTGTTGGTTCATGCTCCCGTTCGGGAGCATAAGACCTTCGTGTGAGAAGAAACTGGCGAAGATGTCGCCTAACACAGGCATTATGCACCCGATCGGGCGCATAAATGTTGATTTCTCGCGTTTTTCGGGATAATATTGTGGCGCAATGCATGGATGTTCCCGATCGGGTGCATTGTGATGCATTGATGAGGACGATGATGGCGCAAGATTTTGGTAAGGAAATCGGTGAGTTTATCCGCGCCCGCAGGAAGGCCGGCGGCTTCACCCAAAGCGGACTCGGGGAGCTGGCCGGCGTGGGACGCCGCTTCGTCTCCGAGCTGGAGCAGGCTAAGCCGACCGTTCGCATGGATGCGGTCAACAAGGTGCTGGCCGTGTTCGGCAAGACGCTTGGCGTCGTCGATGCGCCGAAGGATGACGAGCCATGACTCCCCGCCAGGCGATCGTGCGGATCGACGGGCAGCGCGTCGGCACGCTTTCAGAAGAGGGGAGGCAGATCGTCTTCCGCTACGACCCGGAATGGGTTGCCAACCCGAAGTCCCTTCCTGTTTCCCTAACGATGCCGGTCGCCGAAGAACCCTATATGGCCGAGGGGTTGCACCCGTTCTTTGAGAACCTTCTGCCGGAAGGCTGGCTGCTGGAGCTGGCGACCAAGAAGCTGAAAATCTCCAAGGACGATGCGTTCGGACTGCTGATCGCCACCTGCGCCGATTGCGTCGGCGCCGTCGAGATCCTGCCGGCGGAGGAGACGACGTGAGCCGCGCGTGCCGCATCTGCCTTGGCGAGCTCGCCCGCGGCAGCGACTATCATCCCCGCTGCCTGCGCGCGCTGTTCGGAGCGACCAAGGCGCCCACGCTCGACATCGAGGTCAGCAAGCTGCACACCGTCGCGCTGGCGATGGTGGGCCACACGTCACTCTCGGGCGTCCAGAAAAAAATCTCGGTCAACCTCGCGGCCGACCGCGCCACGCTCCAGGTCGCCGCGCTCGGCGGCCGGTATGTGCTCAAGCCCCAAACGGGCACCTATCCCGCCTTGCCCGAAAACGAGCACGTCACCACCCAACTGGCGCGGCTGGCGGGCATCGAGGTTGCCCCCAACGGGCTCGTGCCGCTGAAGGACGGCTCGCTCGCCTACATCGTCCGCCGTTTCGATCGCCTGCCCGACGGCCATAAGCTCCGCCAGGAGGATTTTTGCCAGCTCGCCGGGCTGCCGCCCAAGGACAAGTACGCCGAAGGCTCGGCCGAGCTTTGCGCCAAGCTGCTGCGCAAATACGCCGATGAGCCGCCGGTGGAGATTCTTAAGTTTTACCGGCTGCTCGTCTTCACCTGGTGGACGGGCAATGGCGACATGCATTTGAAGAACTTCTCGCTGCTGACCGGCGAGGACGGCATTACGCGGCTGACGCCCGCCTACGACCTTCTCTGCACTCGGCTCGTGATGCCCGACGACGTGCTGGCCATCCCGCTGCAGGGCAAGCAGGACAATCTGCGCCGCGGCGCGTGGCGGCGCTTCGCCGAGTATTGCGGATTGCCCGAGAAGGTCGCGCTGCGCGTCCTCGACAAGCAGGCGTCCGTCTTGACGGATGCGATCGCGCTGATTGACCGCAGCTTCCTCCCGGAAGATCAAAGGGAGGCCTACAAGCAGCTCATCGCCGAGCGCACCGAGTCGATTCGCTTAGAAGGTGTTTGTTAAACGCTATCGTCGTTTTTGTCGTGGTGCGGGACGGCGGAG
>CAYSFP010000330.1:0-2219 GCA_964430075.1 uncultured Planctomycetaceae bacterium
TGGAAAGACGTGACGGCAAGAGTGGCCAGAACCCTGCTCACCGTCGCCGAACGACAAAGCTCCCAAGGAACCGCCTTTTGAGCTTGCGTCGTGCTCCCAAGGAACCGCCTTTTGAGCTTGCGTCGTGCTGATCCGCAGTTTTACCTGATTTTTGCGGCTCCGTCAACGAAATCCCCCTCCCCATTCGGCTGAGTCGGCTGCTGCCTCGATGATGACACGGTCCGGGCGCGGCGCAATGGACTGCTTGCGCGCGCATATCCACCTCACACGCTCAGCGTCTCCGGCACCAGTTTGTAGCCCAGGCTCGCCGCTTTCTTCGCCAACGCTTTTTCTTGACGCAGGCGAAACGCCGACTCGTACGCCTCTTGGCTTTGACGCACATACTCCTGGCCATACTTCAACATCCGATACACACGCTCCGCGATCTTCCGCGCCGTCGCCACGATCGCCTTTGCGCCGCCGCCACGCGACTGCACGCGCCGATAGAACGCGCCCAACGCATTCTTCGCGTGATGGCAGCCCTGCGCCGCCATCCTGAGCGCCCGCGCCACCCGATTGGCGCCACGCCGCGTCCGCCTTTTGAAGATCTTGCCGGCGCTGCCGCGATGCTGCGGACACAGGCCCAGCCAACTCACGAAATTCTTCTCGTGCGCAAACGCGCTCAGGTCGGTGCCCAATTCGCTCAGGATCACCAACGCCGTCGTCTCGCTGATGCCTTCGATCTGCGTCAGGTCCACCCCGCTCATGCGGAACAGCAGCTCCCGCGCTCCAAAACGCACCTCGTTCTTCTCCGGCTTACGCTTGCGCAGGTTCGCCGGCAGCGGTCGGCCATCGCTCTTGTCTTTCAAGCTCCGCAAGCACGCTTCGATCTGCCCTTCGCACTCACGCAATTGCTTCTGGTAGAACTCGTACAACTTCAACGCTTGCTTCAGAGCGAACAGCAACTCCGACCGCCAGTTGCCGTACAGCGCGCTGGCGATCTCGGCTTCCGTGCGTTTGCAACTCGCGTGACGATGCTTCGCCAACTTCAACGGATCACGCTCGCCGCGGACGATGTCCTTGATGATCTTCATGCCCGTCTCACCGACGATGTCGCTCACCACCTCGGTCAGCTTCACGTTCATTTCCTCGAGCACCTTCTGCATGTGCTGGATGTGCATGGCCGCGTAGCGGATCAGCATCTCGCGCTGCCGCTGCAAGCCGCGCCAGCGAATGATTTCGTCGCCAGGACGAAACGAGCCGGTCAAGAGGCCGTAGCTGTGCAAGCGGCGAATCCATTGACAATCGACCACATCGCTCTTGGGCCGACCCGGCGCGTGCTTCGTTTGCCGCGGATCCACGAGCAACACGTCGAAGCCCTGACTAGCGAGAAGATCGTACAGAGGAATCCAGTATACTCCCGTCGATTCCATGGCCACGGTCGTCACGCCGCAATCCTTCAGCCACGCCGCGATCGCTTCGAGATCGCCGGTGTTGGTGCCGAACTTGCGTATGCCCGTCGGCAGCTGGTCCTCCACATGGACGAAGCCGACCGGCACGTCCTCCGCCGCCACCGCCACGAAATGTTCGCGGCTATGCACGTCGATCCCCGCCGCATGCCGGTGCGTGACCGTCAGATCTTCGGTCGGCGGCGACTTGCGAAATTCTTTCCCTGCGTGCGGTGTCATCACTCCCCTCCTTTACTCGGTTGAAATAGATTCACGACACCATTGCCGCGCGCGCGGGAGGGCAAGATAGGAACAAGTTCCCAAACGGGGATCGCCGCACACGAACGGTGCGCGGGTCGCCACCAACGAGGTTATCGCAACCTCCCGGGGCCACGTTCACCTACGGGTATAAAACACCATTACTCAGTCGGCCACTGCAACGCGCGGCATCGATAGGATAGAATGGAATTGCCGTTGGAGGAAAGGATCTCGGGCCCAAGTACCGGCTTTGAGGTGACCGTGCCGGGGCGTCCGGGCAATCGCGCGATGCGCAACAATCCCGCTTGCGGGAGCGCCGACCTCCGTTGAGACCTCCCTCCACGGCCTTCTCTTCGACTGCTCTGCCCTGTTCCTTCCCGTGGTGTCGCGGAAGGCCGCGCGAGCTGCTCACTTGCGTGATATCGCGAAGAGCCGAATCGGCCATCGCCCCGACCGCATGGAGCCGCGTGCCGTCAAACGCCGCCCGAAACCGCATCCGCTGATGACGAAGCCGCGTCAGGAGGCCAAGCCCAC
>CAYSFP010000331.1:0-2116 GCA_964430075.1 uncultured Planctomycetaceae bacterium
CCGAACCCCAGCTTACCAGCACCCAGCAAGACTACGAATGCCTTCTTACGCCCCGGCCTGCCGGGCGTGTCGAACCGCCTAGGCGGTTTCGCGCCATCGCACTAAAATCGCCCGTTTCTGCAAGGTCCAGTGAAATAGACAGGATGACAGGATCCTGGCTGGATCATTGGTTTGCCGGCGAGGCTCGACCGCTTTCTTGGTCTTCGATCCTGTCGATCCCAATCATCCTGTTATCCTGTCAATTCAAAGCTACCCCGAGGCGTCCGTGCTCCGAACCCACACCTGCGGCGAGCTCCGCAACATCCACGTCGGCCAGATCGTCACCCTGTGCGGCTGGGTCGACAGCTATCGCGACCACGGCGGCGGCCTGTTCGTCGACCTCCGCGACCGCTACGGGCTCACCCAGGTGGTGTTCAACCCGCCCGACACGGCCCCCGATGTGATCGAGGCCAGCAAGACGCTGCGAGCCGAGTACGTCATCAAAGCCACCGGCGTCGTCGCCGAGCGCCCCGGCGGCATGGCCAACCCGAAGCTCGCCACCGGCCAGATCGAGCTACGCGTCACCGCCTTCGAGCTGCTCAACAAGAGCCTCACGCCGCCCGTTTCGCCCAACGCCAACGCGCAGGATTTGCCGGCCGAGGAACTGCGGCTCAAGCACCGCTACCTCGATCTGCGGCGCCCCGAACTGCAGCGCGTGATGTTGCTCCGCGATCGCATGGTCAAGGGCATGCGCGACTACTTCGCGGCGCACCACTTCATCGACGTCGAAACCCCCTGCCTGGGCCGCAGCACCCCCGAGGGCGCCCGCGACTACCTGGTGCCGAGCCGCGTGCACCACGGCGCGTTCTACGCGCTGCCGCAGTCGCCGCAGTTGTACAAGCAGATCCTCATGATCGCCGGCTACGACCGCTACGTGCAGGTGGCCCGCTGCTTTCGCGACGAGGATCTGCGGGCCGACCGCCAGCCCGAGCTCACGCAGCTCGACGTCGAAATGTCGTTCGTCGATGCCGAAGACGTCATGGGCGAGATCGACGGTCTGTGCCAGAAGCTGGCCAAGGAGGAACTGGGCCTCGACATCGAGCTGCCGCTGCCGCGGATGACGTACGACGAGGCGATGGAGCGGTTCGGCCACGATGCGCCTGACCTGCGGTTTGGCCTCGAAATCGTCGACTGCTCCGACCTCGCCCCCCAGAGCGAGTTCGGCGTCTTCAAAAGCGTGATCGCCGAAGGCGGCCGCGTGCGGGCGATCAACGCCCGGGGCGGCGGCGAGCACTACTCGCGCCGTGGCATCGACGCGCTCACCGAATTCGTCCGCGGCGTGGGCGCCAAAGGGCTCGCGTGGTTCAAATGCGAAGCCGACGGCAAGCTCGGCTCCGCGATCGCTAAGTTCTTCGACGAGGCCCTGCTGGCGAAATTCGCCGAGCGGCTCGACGCCAAACCGGGCGACCTCATCCTGTTCTCCGCCGACAAATGGGACGCGACCTGCAAGGTGCTCCACGCCCTCCGCACCAAGATCGGCCGCGAGATGAAACTCTACGACCCGCAGGCGATGCACTTTTCCTGGATCGTCGAGTTTCCCATGTTCGCGTACGACGAGGAAGAAAAGGGTTGGGCCGCCATGCATCATCCCTTCACCGCCCCGCTGGACGAGCACATTGACTTGCTCGACAGCGATCCCGCGAAGATGCGGGCCAAAGCGTATGATTTAGTCATCAATGGCAGCGAAGCCGGCGGCGGCACGATCCGAATCCACGACTCGACGATTCAAGCCAAGGTGTTCACGCTGTTGGGCATCGACGCCGAGCGGCAGCAGGAACGCTTCGGCTTCCTGCTCGACGCCTTGCAATACGGCGCCCCGCCGCACGGCGGTATCGCCCTGGGCATCGACCGTTGGGTGATGCTGTTCGGCCGGCTCGACAGCATTCGCGACTGCATCGCGTTCCCCAAAACGCAGAAGGCCACCGACCTGATGACCGACGCGCCGGGCACGGTCGACGCCCGCCAACTCCGCGACTTGGCGATCAAGCTGGCAGGGCCGTAGCCCTTCCTTTCCGGTCCCCTCCTCTCGATGGGGAGGGAGCAAGGGGAGCACGGGCGACCCGAAGTCGCCCGAGCG
>CAYSFP010000332.1:0-2089 GCA_964430075.1 uncultured Planctomycetaceae bacterium
TTTGTTTACGGGTGTTGGGGGGCGAGGGCGAGGCGGCGTTGGGATTGGACGCTCGCGGGGAGGTGCTCCAGGCACCATTCGACGACGTGCTTGACGGGGGTGGCTTCTCAGGCGGCTTGGATGCGTTCGGTGGGCCATTGCCCGACGAGCGAGCCCAGGCTGAGCACGAAGCTCGTGATTCCAGCGCGGGATTCTTGGCGTTCCAGGGCCTTCCACTTGCCGAACACGGATTCGAGCACTTCGGTGCTGGCGACCAGGCGTTCGCCGGGCCTGGCGGCTTGGCTTTGGGAGTGCGTGAAGTCGACCATCTCGGTCTCTACGGTTTCGTCGTTCATGAAACGAGCCTTGGGCCGCAGACTGGGAGCCAGCAGAAACGCGTCGCTCGTTTGTTGGATCCGCGGCTTGACTTGGCTCAATTGGGAAACGAACTCAGACCAGCGGGGGTCGGCCGTGAACCGCCGCTGAAGGACCGTGGCGTCGTGATGGGCCGCGTCGTAGGTGACCGCCGTGCCGGGGTGCCGCTCCGCGAACAGTTCGCTCCCCTTCTTGATGTCACTGCCGTGATCGCTCACGATTTGCCGCGGATTTCCCGTGCGCTGGGCGGCTTGCTCCAACTGCGCGGCGACCACTTCACCGGTGGAATGCTCGACCGGAATGACCGCCAGCACCCGCACGTCGTCGTGCCGCAAGGCCCGCGCCGGAAACGGGACATCCCGCAACCGCAGACCCAAGATCACGCAGACCTTCACGTTCCCGATCTGCACGCTGTGATCGATCAGATAGACCCAATCGTCCGCGACGAGGAGCGCTTCACGCAACGCAAACAGCCCCAGTCGCAGCAACCACCAACGCACCGAGGTGGCCTCAGGCAGACTCCGCGTCGCGTCGGGAACGCCCAAGACAACGCCCAACACCCGCGGCACGGCCCGCAAGGCCACTCCCGCCTGCACCACCAACCGCTGACAAACCTCAATGAGCCCGACCGGCGTCGAACCGCGCGCGGGAGGCTCGTCGTTCCCATTCGGGAAGCCGCCGCTCATTTTTTTTGGGACGCGGCCGCCTCCAGTTCGGCGACCCGAACCCGGGCTTGCTCCAATTCGGCCTGGCACTGGGCGGCCTGCAACTCCACCGCCTCCGCCCGCGCGGTGGCAGCTTCGCATTGCTCCCGCCATTGATCGCGCGAGACGCCACGCTCCGCGGCCAGTTGCCGCGCCTGCTCCAGTTTCGCCTGCACCACGTGATGCTTTTTCTTCCACTTATCCCGGCTGATCCGAAACGAGCGCGCCAAAATCCGCTTGGGACTCGCAAAACGCCGCGCCCCGTTCACCACCTCAGCCGCACCTTCCAGTGACGCTTCCATTGATCGCCTCCTGTGTCATCGCCCCGACCGCTATCACCACCGAACATAGCGAAACAGATTTCCCCATTTCCAACCAGTCCAATCCCCCACTCAACCCCAACTTTGCATTCGCCGAGGTCCTGCCTACCGCAGCAGCGAATTCAGTTCCTCGCTGAGCAACCAATTCTCCGTCAACAATTCATCACTCGGAGAATTGCCGGCCTCTTCCTCGCCACCGCCCAGCGCGTCTTCCGTCGTTCGCAGCAGATCAATCGCGTCGTCGAGCAACAGTAATTCCATACGCGAATCCGCGGCAGCAGCAAAGATATCCTCCAGCGAGGAATTCACCGGCGTGTTCAACGTCTCTCCTGACGACACACTCAATGACAGCGCCTCCAGCGGCGCCGCCGGATTGAACGAGTTGCTGCTCGCACCCGTCGGCGCGACAAACACCGGCAACACCTCGGCAGGCTCGAGATGGAGCACGCTGCTAGCCGCCGCGGCACTCGACGGCAGATCGCCGATCCGTTCAATCCGCACCGCGTCCGCGACGACCCGCTCATTGGCGCCGTTCGTCAGCGTCACGCGGATCGTGTTGCCCGTGATGTCGAAGGTTCCCAGGTTGCTCCAGTTGGTGCTGCTCCAGGAGAGGCCGCTGGACGCGACTTTCTGATTCACAATCACGGTGCTGAGCGCCGTTGCGTCATCGTAAATCGTGAACGGAGCGTCGGAGGCCTGCAGCGCGCTGCC
>CAYSFP010000333.1:0-2069 GCA_964430075.1 uncultured Planctomycetaceae bacterium
AATTACTTCGAGCACATCATCATCTACGCCAACGTCGAAGCAGGTCACTTCACCGACACGGATCCCTTCGACATTCGCCGAGCCGGCCAGATCGTGATCAACAACATGACCGTCAATACGGCGGGCGGCACGGTGTTTCGGATCGGCGACGCGCCGGCGGCGCCCCACGCGGACGAGCCCTGGTTCCGGCGCGGGGCGGGAACGCTCTCCGTCACGGGCTTGTATGCCGATAGCGCCGTGGTTTCCCGGGGTCTTACGTTCGACCGGCCGTTCAAGCTGCTCGAGATGTTCTCGCCGACGGTGGCAGCCAACATCGACCTCCAGGGGACGCTGGCGTTCGATACGACGTACGCCCAACTCGAACGGCCCGCCGTCAACCCGCGCAAAGTGCTCATTACGCTCGATACGTCGCCGCCGGCGACGTTCTATTTGTGGGCGCGGGGGGCCTATGTGCCCGAAAAGCTGAACATAGATGATCTCACCACCGAAGGAGTGAGCCCTAATCTCAGTACGCGTGAATTAGTCATCAATGTCGATATAACGGGCGGCAATAACACGGTGGCCGACCTCCTGGACGTCCTCACCGGTTCGGGTAACAATAGTGCCAACAACGCGATTACTCGGTCCCTCTACCGAGCGGAGCTTCTCAGCGGCGGAACCGCCACAATTTCGGGAAGTACGGCGGAAGCCTCCATCGAGCTCGTTGAGCTCGACGAGCCGCTGATCATCACGCAGGGCACCGATTCGCTGCTCCAGCTTAACATTCGCAGTCTGGATGCGGTGAACTCGGCCAAGTACCCGCGGCTGGCGCTGCAGCCACTGTACTCGCTCCCGGCGTACGGCAGCGCGCACATCGTGCCGACGTTCATGCAGCCGGATTACATGCCGAACTACGCGCCCTCGCAAGCGATCCTGGACGCCCGCGCCGACGCCGCAACATTGATCTGGCTGGAATCCCGCAACGCGGCGGACTTTACGTTCGATCCACTCGATAGCGACAACGTCGCCATATGGACCGACCTGTCAGGCAGCGGCAATCCCGTCGGCCAGGGCACGGCCGGTAACCGACCCAGACGCCATCACAATCTCATCAACCATCGCGCCGCCGTTCATTTCGACAACCCACGGTAGTCAATGACCATCTGGAGAATGTGGGCAGCACCGACTTCGACGGATTGGGCAGCTTTACAATCTATATCGTTTACCTGCCGAACAACCTGACCAATGCGCAGACGCTCGTTTCGAACGCAGCGTTTCCCAACCACATGTCGCTGCGCCTCTACGTCGATACGGACGGGACCGTCCGCCTGCAATGTTCTGCGGATGGGTCATTCCCGACTGGTACGCCAGGTTTATCAACCGGGGTTGGCGGACTGCTCCTCAATTCGCCGAACCTCATCATCGTGTCGCGCGACGCGACGGCCGGGGCCGTCACGACGATTATCAACGGGCACATGACGAAGGAAACCGGACTGCTCACCGGGGCGCTGTTCAATCCCACGGCCGACTTTCACGTGTCAGGTTACTTTAACAACCCGAATGTCGTGCAGCAGATTCGCGGCGCCGTGGCGGCGCTGGTGATCCAAGAAACGCCCGACGTCGACGAAAACATCGTGGACTATCTGCGGGCGGTATACGGGGTGAATTGAAGCGTGTACCGCGGCGGATGCCATCAGCCGGAAGGCGCTAGCGTCCGGTTAATTGGCCACGGTGATTGAAACTGCCTCTAAGCTTAGCCTTCTGTAACGACAATCGATTGACTTCATTGGAGAGGGACTCATGACTCGACAAGTCCAATTTGTCTTGGCCGCACTGGCCATGGCGACCATCGGCACGCGCGCTCCGGCCGCGACAATAACAACGCTCGTGCAGGACACTTGGCAGGACGGCGACCGCACGACGCCGGCGGCGCCGATCTACTCCGAGGCGGGCGTCGACGCCGATCTCGACGGGGATTTGGCATCGGCCTGGTTCAGGGGAGGAAACGGTGTCAGGAACCATTAATAACGGTTCCTGGCACGAATGGCACTTGAACTTTGTCTAACTCGTTCGCTGTTGAAATGATATGG
>CAYSFP010000334.1:0-2032 GCA_964430075.1 uncultured Planctomycetaceae bacterium
CCTCGGCTCCGGCCCCGGGGAGCCGAGCACGCGGATCCTACAGGAGGCCGGCCTCGCGACCTACGCCGTCGAGGCGTCATCGGCGATGGTCGCGGCCTTCCGCGAGCGCTTCCCGAGCGTGCCGATCGAGCACAACACGGTCGAGGCGTCTGGGTTCTTCGACCGGACCTTCGATGGTGTCCTGGCCTGGGGGCTCCTGTTCTTGCTCACGCCCGTCGCGCAAGCGCTTGTCATCGAGAAGGTGGCTGGCGCGCTCAACCCCGGCGGGCGTTTCCTCTTCACGGCCCCGAAAGAGCCCCTCGAATGGTTGGATGCCATGACCGGCCGGCCGTCGCAGTCCCTCGGGGCGCCAATCTATGAGCGATTGCTGCGCGATGTCGGTCTGACGTGGGTGGCCGAAGCGCAGGACGAGGGCGAGAACTACTATTACTTCGTCGAGAGGCGGCCGCCGAGCCGCGGCTTGGAGGGACGCCAGCCATAGCGAATGGACCACGCACGCGTCTGCTCGCCTTGCGGCCTAACAGGGGTTTGCAGCGGGCGGCCGGGCGAGCCTCCGCTTCCGAAGTCGCGGCCGCGCCCTCATGTTGGTTGAAGGATGGCGCGGCCGCTCCGCTCCGTGCCGGCCGCCGCTGAAACCCAAAGTCGTTAGGTGCCTCACCGCCTCCGCGCGACGCACGAAACGTTTCAGAAAGATTTGTTCGTCCCTCTCACTTAGTCTCTGGGGTTCCCAAATGTCCAATCCGTCAGCTATGCCTCGAAAGTTTTCCTGTGGTGGCAGAGACTTTGAGGTGCGGGTGAATCCCGACTCAGACCCGATGATCGGTAAGGTGTTCGAGAACGACAAACCTACCGGTATCACCTTCTCCATCTCGGTCGAGACTCATAGCGACTTCGCGGGGATCGGCCACGGAAACGCTGTCGTCGTCCTGATGGACGCGGCGGAGCGGTATGTGAGAGATGTGCTCACCAATAGCTGACTGAAGGGTCTGCGAGCACCATATGTGGATCTAGTTCTTTCTCCTCAGCACCTAACGACGCTTGGTGCTGTCGGCCGGGCTGCGGTAGCGGGGGTGCGGCCACGGCTCCATTTTCCTTCGGGTACGCCGTGGCCGCACCCCCGCATTTTCTTGGACCGGCCGCAGCACAAGCAAACGTTATCCGGATGCGGACGCCCCTATGCGCGGGAGAGTCTTCCTGCGCATTTTCTCGCCCTTTCGGCTTTCCTTCGGAGCCTGTAGATTGGTCCGTATGACTGACACACTGACTTCACTCGAGATCTGCGCTGGGGCCGGTGGCCAAGCGCTGGGCTTAGAGCGCGCGGGATTCAGTCACGCCGCCGCCGTCGAGCTGGATGCGCACGCAGCGAGCACGCTGCGGGCGAATCGGCCCGAGTGGCGCGTTATGAACGAGGATGTGCGCAACCTCGAAGGGCGCGATTTCCGCGGCATTGATCTCTTCGCAGGTGGCGTGCCTTGTCCTCCGTTCTCCGTCGCAGGCAAGCAGCTCGGTCCGGATGACCAACGCGATCTGTTCCCTACGGCTCTCCGGCTGGTGGCTGAGTCCAAGCCAGCGGCAGTGATGCTCGAGAACGTTCCCGGCCTCGCAACAGCGAAGTTCAAGAGCTATCGCGCGTCCATCGCGTTGCAGCTCGAGAAGCTTGGCTACCGAGTCGACTGGCAGGTATTGAATGCCTGCAACTTCGGTGTTCCTCAGCTCCGTCCGAGATTCATTCTCGTTGCGTTGAAGCCAAAGGCGTTCCGTAACTTCGCGTGGCCGAGTCCTGTGTCCTCGCCGCCGACGGTCGGTGGCACGCTTCGTGATCTCATGGCGTCACGCGGATGGCCCGGCGCTTTCGCTTGGGCGCAAGCCGCAAATGGAATCGGCCCGACACTCGTGGGCGGCTCTAAGTTGCACGGAGGCCCCGATCTCGGCCCAACGCGAGCGCGCGAGGCTTGGAAGTTGTTGAATGTCGACGGACGGGGACTCGCAAACGAAGCTCCCGATGCAGACTTCCCCATCGACGCGATGCCGA
>CAYSFP010000335.1:0-2020 GCA_964430075.1 uncultured Planctomycetaceae bacterium
TCGACAAACGGGCCGCTTCCGTGCTCATGCGTAGGATGTCGGATTCTATGAGCCGATGGCACTGCTGCGCAGTCGTCCAGACGGCCGGCGCGGTTGCAGAGAACTTATCCGACAGTGTCTTGGCTCGGAGTTCAAGTGGAATCGGCGGGGCTGAATTTGTGAGAGACTTCGTTCACGGTTAATCCTTGGTTCAAAGAACAGCAGAAGAGGCTAGCCTGGGTCCAGGGGCGGCAATGAGCGCCCTGGTCGCTCGCACGATGCGAGCGAAATCCCGACAGGATGTCCTCCTCACGCCGCGTCCTCCATCATCTTTTCGAGCTTCGCCTGCGCCGCGCGGGCCCAGGCTTGCCAACGCGGAATCTGAATCTTCCGCCCGTCGCGATAAACTTCGATCGGCACGAGCACGTCACCACCTTCCTCGGGAAGCAAGGCCCAGTGCGGCCGACGTTCGTTGTACCGCGCGCGGAACTCGGCCAGGCACACCCGCGCGTGTTGCGGATGATCGTATAGCCGCCAATACACTTCTTCCGTCTTCAAGGTGGCGTGGAACCGCTCCAACAGGCCCAGTTGCTGCGGCGTCCGGTACTGGATCCGCACGTGACTGAACTGATCCTTGACGAACGCCGTGAACCGCCGCGCGATGAACGACGGGCCGTTGTCCGTCACCAAAAACGGACGCTTCGCCAGGGGACCGTGGATGCGCTCCGCTTCCCCCCGCGCCAGCTTCAAGGCGTAAGCCGACTCGGCCGCGCTGTAGCTGGACGTCAAATGGCAGGCCAATAAGTATCGCGAGTAGTAGTCGATCACCGTCACCGCATACCACCAGCCGTAGCCAGGAATGTGAATGTATGTCACGTCCATCTGCCACAGGTCGTTCGGCCCTTGCGGCAAAAGCTCGAACAATTTGGCGGCCTGATAGACCTCGGCCCGCCGCGTCTTGCGTTTCTGCAGTAAACCGTGGTCCTTCATGACCACGTACGCCTCCCGGTCCTTCACGGCCTGTCCGGCGCGGCGGCACATGATGGCGATTCGCTTATAGCCGTACCAGGGATTCTTCGTCGCCATCGTAACCACGGCTTCGATGACGGCGTCGGCAATGGGCTTACGGGGCGGGCCGGGACGCCTCCGCTCCGCGGCCCGCGGCGCACGGTGCCAGCTGGAAGGCGCGATGCCCACCAGTCGCAGCACCGTCGTGCGACGCGGACGCGGCGAAGCCGCGGTCGAGTTCAGCTCGGCGCAAATCATCTCCCGGCTCTCCCCACTCAGACGGACTGGCCCGAAAGTTTTTTTAAAATGCGGTTGGCGATCGTGTACTCCCCGATCACCTGGTCCCGCTTCTCGATCTGGTGCTCCAGCTCAGCGATCCGGCGATCTCGCGGGTCGGCGCCCTTCTTCCCGCTGCCGCTGGCCAGCGCCGCTTCGCCCGCTGCCAGGAATTCATCTCGCCAGCGGTACAGCGTCGGCTCGCTCACACCTACACGCCGCGCGATTACCGCTGCCGCTTCCTCTCTCCTCAACAAACAAAGCACCGCCTCCCGACGGTCCGCTATCGATACCTCACTTCGCTTTCCCATCTCTTAGACTCCTCTCGGTCTTGGGTCCTTCAGCCCCAATCTACCAAAGAAGTCTCTCACATCGCGATTCCCAGGAACCTTGAGCTATACATTTATTACGGATGACACGTCTCGGACAATCTGCTCATCGCCCTACCAATGGCACAGCTCACTCAGAATATTGACGATCTTGCGTGTGCATTCTTCAAGGAGTTCGCGCGTTTTGAGTACGCGCTCAAGGCAGCGGGTTATTACTGTTTCGCCGAGCATCGTGGCCGTGGCCAACTAATAGTTAAATGGTATGAGTTTGCCAATGAGCAGTCTGTAGTGTCTTATTTCAGCAAGCAGCACGTCGGAGAACTGGGCGAGGCGATAGGCTACCTGTGTCAAAAGCCGCCGAAGATGCAAGTTGATAGACTGCAGTGGGAGGACTGTACTGAATCGGGAGAAGTGTCCAAACAACTTTG
>CAYSFP010000336.1:0-1945 GCA_964430075.1 uncultured Planctomycetaceae bacterium
GGATCTTCGATCGTGATGATGTGGTGGTCGACCGTGCTGTTGATGTAGTCGACCATCGCCGCCAGCGACGTGCTCTTGCCCGACCCCGTGGGCCCGGTTACCAGGATCAGCCCGCGCGGCCGCATGATCAGGTCTTTGAAGACCGTGGGCAGCCCGAGATCCTCCATCGAAAGCAAGTTGACGGGAATCTGCCGCAGCACCATCGACACGTTGCCCTTCTGGCGGAAGATCGAGACGCGGAACCGCGCCTGATCGCCGAAGGCAAAACCGAAGTCCGCGCTGCCCGTCTCGGTAAACTCCTGCTGGCAGCGGTCCGGCGTGATGCTCTTCATCAGCGCCATCGTGTCGGCCGGCTCGAGCACCTTGGTCTTCAGCTTCTGCAGCCGTCCGTGCAGCCGCAGCACCGGCGGCTGGCCGACGCTGATGTGCAAATCGCTCGCGCCCTGTTTCACCTGGGCCGAGAGCAGCTTGTCGATGAGGATGGTACCCATGGCAATCGCAATCCTGTGGCTCGCGCGAGCCGCTCGCGCTGGCGCACGACGCGCCTCACGCAGAAGCCTCTCCGCAAGCTGGTCTCCGCGAACTCAATTTCGCCGTGCCGTGCGGGCGCCCTGATCCTGCAGTGCGGCCAGGGCGGGCGGTCGTTGTTCCAGACGACGCGCACGGCCGGCAAGCGTGCGTTCCCCACAGAGCGCACGCCCGCCACGCTATCACATTATGCCGACGAGGCGGCGCAAACTCAAGAGTTTCAACGGGATACCGGCCGTGCGGACGCCCAAAGACGGTCCGCTTCCACGCCCGCCCGCTGCTCCGTCGCCAGCAGTCCGGGCGCGAGCCGCCTTTGGTTTAAGCTTCCGCGTCGGCGATATCTCCGACGACGTGGACCACGCTTTCGTGGTCGAACCAAACCGGGACGCCACCCGGCTGTAAGTAGACGGCAACCCCGTCGCGAACCACCATCGCCTGGGGATGGTCGACTTCAAACCGGCTGCCGCCGACGAGTTCAACCGTAAATGAGTGAAATGGCGCGCGGCGCTGCAGGGCCTCGAGAAGCTGTTCAAAATGATCGGCGGTCATACTTACATTATACCCTGGCGAGGGCGCCATGCTCAGTCCACCTGCTCCCGCTTCGACACGCGGAACACCTCCTCGAACGTGGTGATCCCGGAGAGCACCTTGTTGATGCCGTCCTCGTACAGCGTCGTCATGCCGCCCCGGACCGCCGCTTTACGGATTTCCACGGTCGTGGCGCCCTGGAACGCCAGCTCGCGGACCTTGGAGGTCATCGTCATCAATTCGTAAATGCCCAGGCGGCCGCGGTAGCCGCTCTTGTTGCAGTGCGAGCAGCCGGCCCCTTTCATGAACGTGGCGCTGGCCGCCTGCTCGGGCGTCACGCCCGCCGTCTCGAGCTGCGCCTCGGTCGGCGTATACGGCTGTTTGCACTTCGAGCACACCACGCGCACCAGCCGCTGGGCCATCACCCCGATGACGCTGCCGGCCACGAGATAGGCTGGCACGCCGATGTCGACCATCCGCGTAATGGCGCCGGGGGCGTCGTTGGTGTGCAGCGTGCTGAACACCAAGTGGCCCGTGAGCGACGCCTGAATGCCCATCGACGCCGTCTCGTGGTCGCGCATTTCGCCCACGAGAATCACGTTCGGCGCCTGCCGCAACATCGCCCGAATGATCAACGCGAAGTCCAGCCCGATCTGGTGCTTCACCTCCACCTGGTTGACGCCCGGGAGGTAGTACTCCACCGGGTCCTCGGCCGTGATGATCTTGCGGTCCGGCCGGTTCAGCTCGTTCATCGCCGCGTACAGCGTCGTCGTCTTCCCCGAGCCCGTCGGCCCGGTGACTAGAAGGATGCCGTTGGGCCGGCGGATAAGGTTGCGGAACGTGCGGAAATCCTTGTCCGACAAACCGAGCTGCCGGACGCCGATCTTGA
>CAYSFP010000337.1:0-1936 GCA_964430075.1 uncultured Planctomycetaceae bacterium
ATGGAGGTGTCGCAGTTCACCTATTTCCAGCAGGTCGCGGGTTACGAATGCGCCCCGGTGTCGGGCGAACTGACCTACGGCCTCGAGCGCCTCGCCATGTACGTGCAGGGCGTCGACAACGTCTACAACCTCAACTTCAACGGCCGCGAGGGTGCGGAGAAGGTGACCTACGGCGACGTGTTCCTGCAGGCCGAGCAGGAATACTCGCGGCACAATTTCGAGCATTCCGACACCGCGATGCTGTTCGAGCAGTTCAGGATGGCGGAGGCGGCCTGCAAAAAGTACCTCGACGCCGGCTGGGCGAACGGCGGCGGCGCCAACGCGCGGCGCCACCTGATGGCGCTGCCCGCCTACGACCAGTGCATCAAGGCGAGCCACGTCTTCAATCTTCTCGACGCGCGCGGCGTGATCTCGGTCACCGAGCGGCAGAGCTACATCCTGCGGGTGCGCGAACTCGCCAAGGCTTGCGGTGAGGCGTGGCTTGCAACGGAAGCGGGCGGGGTGGGGTAAGAGGCTCACACCACTTCGATGACTCTTTCTCCCGCTTCTACGGCCTCGACAATCTCATCGAGGAGCGGCGCGATTGCGCGCCAAAGCGGTTCATTGGCGATGTTGCCGATCCGAACCCAGATCACGGGCGGGCCGGTAGGCTTCTCTCGCGCAAACAGTACAAAGTCCTCGTCTTTCGTGATCAGGGTCGCCCCGGCTCGCCGAGCGTAAGCCCAGATTGCGCTGTCGCTCGCGACCCCGAGGCCGATCCGATTGACATGCTCAGCCGCAAAGCCTCGCTCGGCGAGTTTGCGTGCGAGGCCAGGCGGCAACTGAGCATCGATCAGAAAGCGCACCGTCACGCAGTGCGAACCACTCGGTGATCCGCCGAGCGCGCCGCGTAGAGCAACGCCGCAGCGATGTCGTCAATGGTGAGATAGTCGAAGTCCTCCAACAATTCTTCGCGAGTCGCACCTTGGGCGATCGCCTCGACGATATCGACGACACGCATCCGCGTGCCTTTGATGCACGGACGGCCTCCGCAGATTTGCCGATCCACGGAGATGCGCTTTAGCAGTTCCTCGTTGCGGTCTTCCGACCAGCGATGCTGCACGTTGTCTCCGGCCGACATCTCGTTAGGCTTGTTGATGCGTGCGAGTTTGTTGGGCGCTTGGCCCAACGCGGCAAGAAATGTGTTCAATGCGTCCCGCAGTTCCCGACCGAGCCGCGAGTTCGGCTCGACGATTTCGTACCACTTCGACAAAGTCCGCTCTGTTTCGCGGCCGTCCCTCTGGCCGCGGTTTCCCGAATGGGCCAGATAGTTTTCGGCGGACGCAGTCTGGTAGCCAACGAATTTGCTTGGTGCGAAAATCCACCCGCTTTCGGTTCTTTCCGCGTACCAGGCGCGGACGTATCCGACGCGATTGCGAAGGTCCTCGTTATTTGCAAGTTCGGTTTGGAATCGATGGATATTCTGCCTTGCCTGGTTGTATGACGTGACAGGCAGCATGTTCTCTCCCAAATTCTCCTAGATTTAGGATACTCCTAAATATCCTATATTGAGATGATGTCAAGGATCCCGCAGCACGCATGACAGCGCTGGGCTGAAGAGATAAAGCCCGCCATTGCCGAGATAGGTTCAATGCCCGACCTCCTGCTCGAATTCTTCTCCGAGGAAATCCCTGCGCGCATGCAGGCGAAGGCCGCCGACGACCTGCGCAAGGGCGTCACCGACCGTCTGGTCGCGGCCGGCCTGACCTACGAGGGCGCGAAGGCCTTCGCCACGCCGCGGCGACTGGCGCTTACCGTGCAGGGCGTGCCGGTGCGCTCGCCCGACATCAGGGACGAGCGCAAGGGTCCCAAGGTCGGCGCGCCGGAACAGGCTATTGCCGGCTTCCTGCGTGCCGCGGGATTGGCGTCGATCGATCAAGCCAAGGTCCAGCCCGAC
>CAYSFP010000338.1:0-1867 GCA_964430075.1 uncultured Planctomycetaceae bacterium
CTTCAGCAACGCAATTCCACAATCAACAAAAAGTGACAGCTTCAAAGGGCTGGGGTCAGGGGTCAGGGGTCAGGGGGGGCGGCGACGGTGGGGGCGGGCTTAAGGCGCTCAAAAGTCGTGTCACGAGGAAAGGGGTGTTTCCCCCGGGGTTTTTTCCAAAGGGGCTCAAAAGTCGCAGGGCCGTGGGGAGGGGGCGGGGGGAGCGCGTGCGGGGTCTCCCCCGCCGGCCCGCGGCGGCTCGGCGGGCAGCCGCAGGCCGGAGGGGAGGGGGCGTTTGCGGTGAAACAGTTTCTGATGAATTGTCAAAGAACGAGGCCCGGCCGGCGCCGACAGGCGGGCGGGTGCGGGGCGTCAACGGTCACTCGACGGCCGCCATGAGGCCGAAGCCGCAGTGGCGGCCGGCGCCGAGGGCGAGGGGGCCGGGAACGTCGTGTTCAAATGTGAGACGCAAATGAACGGCGGTTTTGCCATCCAGGCGCTTGGGCGGTACGAAGTTGGGACGCTTGTTGCGATCATAGCGATATGCCGACACGCAGTTCTTGTAGTAGGGATGCGCCTGCCAACTAAAGCTACATGGGGTCTCAAGGCCGGCACGCCTCAGTGCTTTGCAGATCAGTTCATCGTGATTCCACGCCTTCTCCACTTTACCGGTCGATTCATTCACGCGATTTAGTCTCTTTGCATGCTCGTCGAGAATAACGGGCGTGACACTCTGCCACACTCTCGATCGCCCGAGATAGTGCTTATCGATGAATTTTCCGCGCGGCGCGGTGAATTGCTGGAGAGAGCGAGGTAGGGCGATGTGCGGTGGCATGCCGGTGTCGCAGGCTTCACCAGCATCCTTGAATTCTAAAGTAACGCCATCAAGCCTCTCCGCGACGTGTTCCAATTCCTGTTCGCAGCCAATCGGCGCGATCAGCATTACGTTGCGAATCATCGCATCGGCGTGTTCGTGCCCAATTGAAGGAAGCGGGACGTAGCTGACCTGCTGATGGTTCTTGCAGCCTTGTTCGACCTTGCCGCGAACAAAACGACTGACCCAGTCGCCGCGTTCTGCCGCGGGGATCCATGACGGAGCATTCGATCCTGATTCGCCACCCATACAATCGATAGCCGCATGCCGCACGACAGCCGCGATGTGAGCGAGAAGCGGTTGCGGGTAGCGAGTCGTATCGAAGTTGTCGTCGAGAAGTTTGAAGAGGACGTAGGGACGTTCGACCGGGCGCTCGACGCTAGTATAGAGAACTCTTTCAAAGACCTTGGGCTTGTCAACGGTTTTAAGCGGTTTGCCGTGCTCGATCCGATTGAGGAAAGTGCTGTGGCAATGGCGAAGGTCGCAGAGCGTGCATTCGCTTAGTTCTGCGTTGTAGGTTGGCACACGGAGCGTGTCGCGGAATGGCCAATCCTGCTTCTTCGGATACCAGCGGATGCCTTTGAGCTTCTGCAGTTCCGGCTCGTCTGCGAGTCGCGCATCGGCGAATGCCATGTCGATGCCCCAGCCGAGCGTCGTCAACGAACGAGCGGCTCGTTCGATGTCGGCAATTGGACAATCGTCCTTACCCGAGGCGTCCCAGACGTAATGCACTTCCGGCTTCTGATCGGGTTCCAATAGAAAAAGCGTTGGTTGCGTATGCTTGGCAGTGAGTCGCTCCTGCCGGTCAGACTTCTTGTCGCCGTCGTTGTTGGGGACAAAGCGGATGATCGCCTGCCCGAGTTTCGATTTGGGCGCGATGATGATCGGCGGATGCTCGCTCGTGTGTCGCTGCAACCAGGCGAGCGCTTGGCCGATAGGTGTGAAGCTCGTGTTCGACAGCACATCATCACCGACGACCAGTTCTCCCCGCCGCGCCACGCCCGCGACCAGCGC
>CAYSFP010000339.1:0-1646 GCA_964430075.1 uncultured Planctomycetaceae bacterium
CCAAGATTGGCGGCAAAATCAGTCCGTGCCAGCTTCTCGGCCTTCTTAGCGTTGTACCAGAAAAGCCCATTGGCAGAGTCGGCTGTCCTGGTTCAGCGTGAAATGGAATTTTGTCTTCGGGGTGTTAGCGAATTGAAAGGTGCTTGGTTGTTCAGTTCGTGTTGATGAAGTGGAGCGGCTGCGCCGTGGATGTTTCTGGAATTGGGGGAGACGAGGCCCCTCTACCCCAAGCCCCCTCGACCCTCTTCTCTGTGCCGGACGTACTCGGTAGCAAGACGTTAACAGCGGCGTCGAGTCGCCGTTGGGCCCGGCGTTCTCTCGCCGCGGCGAGCTTGCGATCGCGCTCGGCGAAGATTGACTCTTGGCGGCCGGCCAGCTTGTCGGCGGGCGTGACGTAGCCGATCGCGCTGTGCAAGCGGACGCGATTGTAATGCGCGACGAAGCTCTCGACCAGTTGCCGCGCGTCGTCGAGCGAGAGCGGGACGTTGGGCCGCAGGCAATCTCGCTTGAGCGTGCCGTGCCAGCGTTCGATTTTGCCGTTGGATTGCGGGTAGTACGGGCTGGTCTTCACGTGGGTCATGCCACAGAGCCGGATGAACTCTTTGAAATCTTTGGCGATGAACTGCGGTCCGTTGTCGCTGATGATCCGCGGCGTTTCGCCGGGGAATGCTTCCCGGGCGCGTTGCAACACGATCTCGACGTCCGACTCCTTCATCGATTCCCGCAGTTCCCAGTGGACGATGAACCGGCTGCACCCGTCCAAGACGCTGATCAGATAATAAAACGTGCCGCAGACGTTGACATAGCTGATGTCGGTGTGCCAGTGTTCATGCGGCAGAAGGGGCTGCTCGAAACCAGTGCCTTGGGAGCTTTCCGTGCGGTTCCACCGCGCGAAGCAGCCGGCGCCGGCGAGCACGCGATAGACGGTGGCCGGGCTGGCCGCGACGAGATCGGCGTCCATCATCATGTACGTCAACCGGCGGTAGCCTTCGAGCGGATGCTCGCCGTGGAAGGCGACGATCGCTTCGCGTTCCCAGGCTTCGAGCCAGTGGTCGCGCGGTACGAGCCGGTTGTGCTCGTTGACTTTGCCGTAGCGCTCGCGCCAAGCGTAGAACTTGCTCATGCCAACCCCGATCCAACGGACCAGTTGCTTCGCGGGCAGCTCCGTCCGCCCGCTCCACTTGCCAACGTAATCGATGACTTCATCCCGTACGTCATGGGTCACCCAGCGGCCATTCAGAGCGCCCCATCGAGTTTTTTTAAGCTGACGTTCTCCTCCATCAATTCGGCAATCACCTCGTTCTTGGTGACGAGCTTGGCCCGCAGCGCTTCAACCTGGCGCTCGGCCGGCGTCGGGCCCGAGGCCTTCGTCTTCCGCTCAAAGGCGGTGGCCCCGTTCTCGAAGAGCTGCTTCTGCCAGAGGTAGAACTGGGCTGGCTGCAAGTGGTGCCGGTCGCACAGGTCGGAGATCGGTACGCCGTCGACCAGGTGCTCTTTCACGATGGCCACTTTTTGCTGCGGGGTAAAGTGTCTACGCTCCCGCGCGTTCGATCCGCCGTTCTTGTCCGTGCTCATGGAATCCTCCTTCACTTGGCGTTATGCTAACGCCCGCGAAGGAAAATTCCAGTTCCGACTGAGGCAGGACA
>CAYSFP010000340.1:0-1628 GCA_964430075.1 uncultured Planctomycetaceae bacterium
TGCTGCCGGTGCAGAGCGTCGGCGTGATGGGCGACAGCCGCACGTACGACAACGCCCTGGCCGTGCGGTGCGTGAACACGGACGACTTCATGACAGCCGATTGGAGCCACCTGCCGTACGATCTGTTGGCGCGGATTTCGACGCGGGTGATCAACGAGGTGAAGGGCGTCAACCGCGTGGTGTACGACATCAGCTCGAAGCCGCCCGCGACGATTGAGTGGGAGTAGAGTGGGACGCGGGCATTAGTTTGGTCCTGAAGCGTGTACCCGGGGCGGACTGGTCGCTTAAGCGACCAGTCCATAGGGCGTGGTGATGAGTGGATTCCGGAAGTTTCGTAAGAGCTCGTCCTCGTCCCAGAAATCCTGGGCCGGGCGCCACCGGTTCGAACATTGGTATCTCGACAATCAGGTGTATTTCATCACGGCCCGCTGCCGCGACCGCTTTCCTGCCTTTCGCGGCGAAGCCGCTAAGGTTGTATTCTGGGATCGATTTGAACATTACACACGGGAGTACGGCTTCACGCCGTGGGTGACGAGCTTGCTCGACAACCACTACCATTCGCTCGGTTATCTCCGCGTCGGCGAGAACCTCGGCCCAATGATGCAACGATTGCACGGCTCCGTCGCGAAGCTGGTGAACGACCTGTTGCCCGAGCGCCGCGTACCATTCTGGAGCGAGCGCGGACACCGCGACTACTTTGACGGCTGCATCCGCGACGAGAAGCAGTGCCGGCTGGCGTATAAGTACACGCTCGGGCAAGCGGTGCGGCATGGGATCGCCGAAGATTGGCGCACATATCCGCACACGAAAGCGCCCATTGAACTCGAACGCGGCGTGAAGCGTGCGCTGGAGCTCAAGGCGTTCCTTGAAGGCGTGCCGTACAAGCGGTATCAAAAGCGGCGTCCGCGATGAGCGTGCGCCCCGCGGATTGGAGCGCGTGGACCCGGGGCGGACTGGTCGCTTAAGCGACCAGTCCGAAGTGCCGCCAGAGACTGAGTTCAAACAGGACGAACAACAAAGCCATGTCGCAAAAATACATCTACCAAATCGGCGGATTGACCAAGAAATTCGGCCAGCGCGAGGTGCTCAAAGACATCTGGCTCGCGTTTTATCCCGACGCCAAAATCGGCGTGCTCGGTCGCAATGGCTCGGGCAAAAGTTCCCTGCTGCGGATCATGGCCGGCAAGGACAAGGAGTTCGACGGCAAGGCCGAGCTGACGCAGGGGTTCACGGTCGGCCTGCTCGAACAGGAGCCGCAGCTCGATCCCAAGAAGGACGTGCGCGGCAACATCGAGGAGGCCGTCGCGGGCACGCGGGCGCTGCTCGAAGAGTTCGAAGCCATTGGCGACAAGTACGCCGAAGTGGCCGACGATCCCGACGCGATGGAAAAGCTGATGAACCGCCAGGCGGCGCTGCAGGACAAGATCGACGCCGTGAACGCCTGGGAGCTCGATCGGCAGATCGAGATCGCGATGGACGCGATGAACCTGCCGCCGGGCGACGCTGATGTCACGAAGCTCTCCGGCGGCGAAAAGCGGCGCGTCGCGCTGTGTAAGATTCTGCTCGAAAAGCCGGACCTGCTGCTGCTCGACGAGCCGACCAACCACCTCGACATCGAGAGCGTTGCG
>CAYSFP010000341.1:0-1597 GCA_964430075.1 uncultured Planctomycetaceae bacterium
CAAGATTCTCGTGCTCACGCAGTACAAGGCCATGAGCCTCGCGCGACACGTGACCAACGGCTGGCGTCATCTGCTGTGCCGGGAGCTCGGCGAATTCATCGACGTGGTGCCGCCGCAGCAGCGCATCGACGAGCAGTGGTACCAGGGCACGGCCGACGCGGTGTACCAGAACATCTACACGCTCGAGCAGGAGCGGCCCACGCACGTCGTCATCCTGGCCGGCGATCACATCTACAAGATGGATTACGGCAAGATGGTGGCCGACCACATCGAGAACAACGCCGACCTGACGATCGCCGCGCTCAAGGTGAGCAAAGCGGAAGCTCGCGCGTTCGGCGTCATGCAAATCGACGACACGCAGCGGATCATCGGCTTCGAGGAGAAGTCACCGACGCCGAAGACGATTCCGGGCGATTCCGAGCACTGCCTGGCGTCGATGGGCATTTACGTGTTCAACGCACCGTTTTTGTTCGATCAACTCTGCCAGGACGCGACGCTGCCGGAAAGCGCGCACGACTTCGGGCGGAACATCATTCCATCGATCATCAACTCCCACCGCGTGATGGCGTTTCCGTTCCACGACGAGAACAGCAAGCAGAACGCGTACTGGAAGGACGTGGGCACGCTCGACGCGTACTACGAGGCCAACATCGAGCTGACGGCGGTCGACCCGCTGCTCAACCTGTACGACTACCACTGGCCGGTGCGAACCGACCAGCCGAACTTGCCGCCGCCGAAGTTCGTGTTCGACGAAGACGCCGGCCGCCGCGGCGAAGCGCACGATAGCATCATCGCCGCCGGCACGATCGTGGCGGGCGGCAAGGTGAGCCGCAGCGTCGTGGGGCCGAAGTGCCGCGTGGAAGAGCGGGCCGAGGTGTCGGATTCGATCCTGTTCAGCGGCGTGCACATCGGCAAAGGCGCGATCATCCGGCGGGCGATCATCGACAAGAATGTCTTTATCCCCGACGGCGCCCAGGTGGGAGTCGACCTGGCGGCGGATCGTGCGCGCGGATTCGAGGTCACCGAGAAGGGCGTGGTCGTGATCCCGATGATCGAAGGGGCCGAGGCGCTGTTTGCACGGTGAGCGCGGGTTCAGAGATCAAACGACCCCATCTGCGAACGAGTAAGATCGATCGTCCCGGAAGGGACGGCGTGAAAATAGCCCAGCGTTTCAACGCTGGGTAACTGATGCGAGTATGCACCCGAAGCCCCGGAGGGGCGACTGAATTCCGGACATCTCAATCGTCCCTCCGGGACTTCGTCCTCGCCGGCCATCGCAAACCCAGCAGTGAACAGGATTATGCATCCGCTATCAGGGCCCCGGAGGGGCCAAGTCATGTCGCCAGGCGGCGTCAGCCCCTGGTCCTGGGCATGATCACGAGATCGAGCCCCGCGAGGGGCGACATCGGCGACGCGGGGGTGCGCCATGTCGCCCCTCCGGGGCTCATCAAACGTTTCGTCCACGCTCACCAGGGCCGCAAGGCCCTGGTAACGGGGCGCGCTGAGGTGCTCGGCTTTTAGTGGACAGTCCAACTCACTAAATTCCGGGGGCGGAGGAGGACCGTCCCATGCCTCGGAAGAAGCCTGCTGCGTCTGT
>CAYSFP010000342.1:0-1542 GCA_964430075.1 uncultured Planctomycetaceae bacterium
ACAGCGCTAAGTCACGTCCATTGGCAGCGTATCAGGTCTTTGAGAGCGATGCCGATTTTCCGCAGTTTCTTCAGTGTTCGCTTGCGGTGGGACCGCCGGGCGTCGGCGTTGCGTTGTTGCCAATGCTGGATGACTTTGGCGGTGTGCTCGATCAGCGTCGGCGAGGCGCGGCCGTTCAGCCACCAACTCTTGACCAAGGCCCCGACGGCGGCGTGGACCTGGCAGACGGTGACCTCGGGATTTTCCCCCCCGCAGCCGCTGGCTGCAGCGGGCCAGGAACAAGTAGCTGACGCACGACAGAATCAGGTGGCGTTTGAGTCCCAGGTAACAGCGGCCTTCCCACTGGTCGAGTCCGATTTCCTGTTTCTGATCTCGGAAGCAGCGCTCGACGCGCCACCGCGAGAAGGCGACCAGCAGCAACGTCTCGACGCGCATCCCGGCCGGTGCATTGCTGACGAAGTACTTCACTTCCTCGTGATCCAAGGCGTTGCGGGCGACGACCAGATGCAACTCGACGCCCGGCAGTCCGTCGTCGTTCTTCATGACGACGCGGGCGTGCTTCGCTTCCCAGACGAGCGGTCCCTTGGCGCCCTCTTTCACGTAGTCCTGAGTCCACTCCTGATCACGCAGCACGGGCCCGTTTTCGGCGAGTTCCTTCACGCTCTGCGGAGCAGGACTGCCGGCGACCAACCGCGGAACCTTGCGGGGTCGCCCGCGACCGCCGCGGCGAAAGGGGCGATCCGTGACTTGCGGCCCCTGGGACCAACACGAAAACGTCACCGGAACCTCGGCGACGAAGAGTTGGCGGCGTTCGTGCAAACCCTGCAAAAACAGCGGTTTCCCCCCGTATCCCTCGTCGAAGGTCAGCCAATCGAAGGTCATACCGTTCTCGACGGCCCGATCGTACAACTCCAGAGCGATCTTCCACTTGGGGCGGTAGACCATCCCATCGGGGATGCCGGCGGCGCGACATCGCGGCCGATCCTCCGACCAGCTTTCGGGGAGGAACAGCTCGCCGTCGATGAGCGCGTGAAAGTCGCCGCTGGCGTAGCCCAGATGGACCGTGACGATGCCGTTCTCCTGCTTGCCGACGCAGCCGCAATACTGCCGCTGCACGCCGGGCGTCTTGTCTCCCTTCTTGACGTCGCTCGTCTCGTCGATGACGCCGATCGAGTGCGGGCCCGCATGATCCCGAACGACGACCTCTTGGAGTCGCCGCCGCATCCGGTCTTCGTCCCAGCGGTGCTGCGCCAGAAACTCTTGCAGGGTGCGCGGCGCAACCCCGGCGGCGAGCGCCATCGGCTCGCAACTCTTGGCGGGCAACTCCGAGAGCTGGCCTTCGACGTACGTCGACAAGTGGCCGCGCGTGTCCCGACGCGCAAAGCAGTCGTCAAACTCGCGCAAGTAACAAGTCAACTCCGGCTTCAACCGGCGAATCTGATCAGCGTCCATGCTAGCATTTCAAGACCAGGACGCCCCCCCTGCGACGCTAACAATTTGGACCAACCCCAGCTCACAAGCAAGATCAACCTAGCGCTGTAG
>CAYSFP010000343.1:0-1508 GCA_964430075.1 uncultured Planctomycetaceae bacterium
CAGGCGCCACGACGCCCTGCCAGGCGCTGCACGTTTCGGGCGCCATTCACATTTATCGCATGACGACGCTGGCCATGGCGCCGGGCGACGCCCTACGCATCACGAAAAATCGGCAGGCGGTTCGCCGCGAAAACACGCGACGACTCAACAACGGAGCGCTGGTGACCCTCGCCGGATTTACCGGCGAGGGGAGACTGGAACTCGTCGACGGACAGGTGATTGACCCGGCCTGGGGCCATTTCGACTACGGTGCAACCGTCACATCGTACGCCGCGCAGGGCAAGACGTACGACCGCGTTCTCATCGCGCAGAGCGCCTTGTCGCACGGGGCGTCCTCGCCGGAGCAGGCTTACGTGAGCGTCAGCCGCGGGGGGCGCCAGGTCGATTGGTACACCGACAACGTGGCCGAGCTCCGCCGGGCGATTGGCCGCGACCGACCCAGCCCGCTCGCCAGCGAGCTTGCGCCGCAGGAGGCTCAGCCCGTTGAGCGGCGGAGGAGGAATCTTTGGGAACGGAGCCGGCGATTTGCCGAAGAGCAACTCGAACGGTTTCGTCGTTGGGCGAGCGCGCAGCGACTCGAATTGGGGAGGACGGCATCATGAGCCGCCAAGTTGCGAATGGGGCCGTGGATTTTTTGGATCGGCTCGGCCCGGACGCGCGCCATGTCGACATGGACGTGTTTTCCGAATCGGAGTACCGCGCCTTTGGCGTCTCACGCAAGGCTTGGGGCGGCGAGCCGATGATCGATCTCATCCTTCGCGACGGCAATCGCCATAGCCTGCCATACGCACGGCTCGATGAGATGCAGTTCAACCCGTCGAAGGGGATTGTGCTGCGCTTCAGCGACTACGTCGTCACGCTCCAAGGTCAGCGTCTCGGCGAAGGCTATCAACAGCTGCTCGCCCATCGGGTCGTGTTTGTCGCCGAGGCGGGACGCGCCGCTCAACTGGCGCTGGACGCCCAGGCGCCTGTCGTGACGACGTTGCTGATCGAAGCCCGGCGCTTGGCGCCCGGCTAATCCTTCGCCACGGCTGCCGAAACACGTCTTCAACAGGACGAGAGCCACATGTCCGCTGATCGCCAACTCGCTTACTACCATGCCTGCGGCGCGTGCTCGGCCAAGTGGTTCTCGCCCGTTACTGTCCGAAAATGTCCGGCCTGTAGCTCCAAGCAAGTGTTGCTAGAAGACGCGCCGCGTCTTGCGCCCTGGATTTCGTGGACCGACCGTCCTGATGCAGACAGAAATTCTCGTCTCGACCTACCGAGCCTAAAAACCGAAGAGCGGTAGCCCCATATCGCACGTCCGAACAATTAGCGAAGTGAATTGAAGACGCATTGGCCACTTCATTTTGCTACCACCAGATCAGCTCCCATGTTAACCGTCGCCGAAGTCGCGAAGCACCTCAAGGTATCCCTCCGACTGGTCTATAAGCTGGTCGAGAAAGGGGAGCTCATTGCGATAGCCCACGACTTTCGGACAGTGGCGGGGGCCGGATAATGGTCCCTGC